>CAZTZI010000188.1:0-8005 GCA_964618115.1 uncultured Acidimicrobiales bacterium | reverse complement strand
CTACCGGATGAAGGCCGACGGCGCCCTGCGGTTCCCGGCCATCGACGTGAACAACTCGGTGACCAAATCGAAGTTCGACAACCTCTACGGCTGCCGGCACTCCCTGATCGACGGCCTCAAGAGAGCCACCGACGTGATGCTCGGCGGCAAGCTGGCGGTGGTGTGCGGCTACGGCGATGTGGGCAAGGGCTGTGCCGCGGCGCTCGCGGGTCAGGGAGCACGGGTGGTGGTGACCGAGGTGGACCCCATCTGCGCCCTGCAGGCCGCCATGGAGGGCTACCAGGTCTCCCGCCTCGAGGACGTCATGAGCACCGGCGACGTGTTCATCACCGCCACCGGGTGCAAGGACGTGATCACCGCCGAACACATGGGTCGGATGAAGCACCAGGCCATCGTCGGCAACATCGGCCATTTCGACAACGAGGTGGACGTGGCGGGACTCGAGCGGCTGTCGGACGTGCAGCGGGTCCGCGTCAAGGACCAGGTGGACGAGTACGTGTTCCCCGACGGGCACTCGGTGATCCTGCTGTCCGAGGGGCGCCTGCTGAACCTGGGCAACGCCACCGGGCACCCCAGCTTCGTGATGTCGTTCAGCTTCACGAACCAGGTGCTGGCGCAGCTGGAACTGAACGCCAACGCCGAGGCGTACCGCGACGCCGCCGGCCGCCCGCAGGTCGTGACGCTGCCGAAGCACCTCGACGAGGAGGTGGCCCGGCTGCACCTCGACGCCCTGGGCATCCGGCTCAGCCGCCTCAGCGACGCCCAGGCCGACTACCTGGACGTAGCGCCGGAAGGCCCCTACAAGCCCGACCACTACAAGTACTGACCGAGGCCCGGACCGCAGAGGCGGACCGCCACCCCGACGAGCCCCAGGAGGCAGCAGCCATGATCAGACTCACCGCCGAGGACGGCCACGAACTCGACGCCTACGAGGCCGGACCCGCCGACGCTGCGGCCGGCATCGTGGTCGTCCAGGAGATCTTCGGGGTGAACGCCCACATCCGCGACGTGGTGGACCGCTACGCGGCGCTGGGCTACCGGGCCGTGGCCCCCGCGCTGTTCGATCGCCTCGAGCGGGGGGTGGAGCTGGGCTACACGGAGGAAACCGTCACCCGGGGCCGGGCGATGCGCGGCGCCATCGACTGGGACGCCACGGTGCGCGACGTGGGCGCCGCGGTCGCCCACTTGGCATCCAACGGGCCCGTCGGCGTGGTGGGCTACTGCTACGGCGGCAGCCTGGCCTGGCTGGCAGCGCACTCCCTGCCGGTGGCCGCCGCCGTGGGCTACTACGGCGGGCAGATCATCCAGTTCACCGACCGCGCCCCGCAGGCGCCGGTGCTGCTGCTCTTCGGCGAGGTGGACTACATGATCCCGCTCAGCGACGTGGAGGAGATCATGCGGGCCCACCCCACCGTGCCGGTGCACGTCTACCCGGGTGCCGACCACGGCTTCAACTGCGACGCCCGCGACTCCTACCACCCCGAGGCCGCGGCCCAGGCCCTGGAGCGCACCCTGGCCTTCCTCGCCGACGCCGGCGTGCGCCCCTGAGAGGATCGGCCATGAACCCCAACGTCGTCGTCCGCAACGTCGAGCGTGCCCCCCGCGATTTGCTAGAGGGATTCCTGGAGGTCGACACCTCCACGGTCCATGAGGCCATGGGCCGCTTCGGCTTCGTGGGGGCACACATCCGTCCTGTCCAGCAGGGCGCCCGGATCGCCGGCTCGGCGATCACCGTGCTGGTCCACCCCGGCGACAACATCATGATCCACGCCGCCATCGCGCTCCTCGAGCCGGGTGACGTGCTGGTGGTGGTGAGCACCGCACCGTCTACCAACGCCCTCTTCGGGGAGCTGATGGCCACCTCGACGGTTGCACAGGGGGGTGTCGGCCTCATCACCGACGGCGCTGTGCGCGATGTCGACGCCATCCGCGACATGGGATTCCCGGTGTGGTCGCAGCACATCGGCTGCCAGGGCCCCATGAAGACGACACCCGGCTGGGTGAACGTGCCGATCGTCCTCGGCGAGCAGGCCGTCAACCCCGGCGACGTGGTCTGCGCCGACGACACCGGCGTCGTGGTGGTGCCGCGGCTGCAGGCCGCCGAGGTGCTGGAGGGCGCCCGCAAGCGGATGGCCGCCGAGGAGGTCGTGCGCGAGCGCTTCGCCGCCGGCGAGCTCTCCTTGGACATCGCCGGCCTCGGCGCCAAGCTGGCCGAGCTCGGCGTCACGTACGTGGACCGCCCCGAGGACCTCCCAGGCCGTTGAGGGGCCGTTCACTCCACGACCGACGTCATGTCGGCGCGGGCCGGAATCCACGGGTGCGCCGTCGCGGCCGGGCTGTCCGCTGACCACCGAGCAGGGACACCGCGGTGGGTAGGGCCGATGCCGAGCCGACGACCCTCGCCGGGCTGACCGTCGGGTTCTTCGGCCTCGGCGAGGCGGGTTCGCTGATCTCGGCGGACCTTGCCGCCGCCGGTGCGATGGTCACCGGCTACGACCCCGCCCCGCGGGACACGCCGACGGGGGTGCGCCGCGTCGCCGATCCCCAGGCAGCCGTCGCCGGGGCGCAATTGGTCATGGCGGTGACCGCGGCCGCGGACTCCATGGGTGCGCTCACCCAGGCGCTCGACGCCATCCCCGCCGGCGCCGTCTACGCCGACCTGGCGACAGCCCCGGCGCAGCTGAAGCGGGACCTTGCCGAGGTGGCGAGGGGCCGCTCGCTGCGGTTCACCGACGTTGCGCTGATGGCGATGGTGCCCGGCAACGGTCTGTTCGGGAAGTCCCTGGCCTCCGGGCCGGGCGCGGCGCGCTACGCGCAGATGCTCGCCCCCGTCGGCGTGCCGGTGGAGCCGGTCGGCGGCGAGCCGGGCGTCGCGGCGACGCGCAAGCTGCTGCGCAGCGTGGTGATGAAGGGCGTGCCGGCGTTGATGATCGAGTCCATGCGCGCCGCCGAGGCCTCCGGGCTGGCGCCCGAGACCTGGGACAACCTCATCGGCCAGCTCACCTCCGTAGACGAGACGTTCATCCGCACGCTCCTGGAGGGCACCGAAGTGCACAGCGTCCGTCGTACGGCCGAGATGGAGGCGGCGACGGAGCTGCTGGAATCGCTCGGCGTGGACCCTGTGATGACCCGCGCCACCGTCGAGAGCCACCGCCGGATGCCCGCCGAGGGCCTGCCCGATCTGCCCGCGACCTGATCCGCCGCGCCGTCTAGCGTGGGGGACGTGCGGGGAGGGGAGTCCCCGGCGGCTGCGGCCGGCACGGAGCGCCGGGCTCTCGCCCAAGTGACGGGGATCCGGGACGACCGGGAAGGGTGAGGATCGGCATGGTTGCGATCAACTGCGACATGGGTGAGGGCTACGGCATCTACCGCTGCGGCGACGACGAGGCCATCATGCCGTATGTCGATATGGCCAACGTGGCCTGCGGTTTCCATGCCTCGGACCCCAGCGTCATGCAGCGGACCGTGCGCCTGGCCAAGAGTCACGGTGTGCGGGTGGGTGCCCACCCCTCCTACCCCGACCGGCAGGGCTTCGGCCGCCGCCCCATGGTCATGGACCCCGAGGAGATCACCGCGGCGGTCATCTACCAGGCCGGGGCATTGAACGGGTTCCTGACCGCCGAGGGCATGCGCCTGGGCTACATCAAGGCCCATGGCGCGCTCTACGGTCAGGCCGCAGACGACCCGGACGTGGCCGCCGCCGTCGCCGCTGCCGCCGACGCCCTCGAGGTGGCCCTGCTGGGTATGGCCAACACGACACACGAGGAGGTCTGGGGCGACCGGCCCCAGGGCTTCTTCGCCGAGTACTACTCCGATCTGGAGTACGGGCCCGACGGCAGCCTCATCATCACCCGGGAGCACGCCGCGGTCGACCCGGCGGAGGCCGCGGCGGGTGCCGTGAGGGCGGTCACCGAGAACGTGGCCGTCGCCATAGACGGCAGCGAGATCCCGATGCGGGCCGACATCGTGTGCGTTCACTCCGACACCCCAGGCGCGGTCGAGGTGGCCGCCGCCGTGCGGAGCGCCCTCGGTCCGTACCTGTCGTGAGCCTCCCGTCGTGAGCGCCGCCGCCCGACCCGCCGCCGAGCAGGGATAGCGGGCATGGACATCCGGTCACCCCTGCCGGGCGTGTTCTACCGGCACCCGTCGCCGGAGTCCGCCCCGTTCGTGGAACTCGGCAGCCCCGTCGCGCCCGACACGATCGTCGCCCTCGTGGAGGTCATGAAGCAGTTCTTCGAGGTGCAGGCGGGCACGGAGGGCACGATCGCCGGCGTGGCGGTGGCCGACGCCGACATGGTCGACGCCGGCCAGATTCTCTTCACCGTTCGCCAATCGTGAGCGGCCGATCGTGAATGATCCCGGCCGCCCGGCGCGGCGCAGCTTCGGCGGGGACGACCACATCTTCGTGGAGTTCGACGAGGAGATGAACCTGCCGGCCAACTTCCGGGTCATGGCGGTCACCGCCACCCTCGCCGAGCGGCGGATCGACGGCGTGATCGACATCTGCCCGGCCAACGTCTCCTACCAGGTGCGTTTCGATCCCGACCGCTTGGCGCCGCGGGACCTGGTCGCCGAGTTGGAAGCCGTCGAGGCCGCCGTCGGCGACGGCACGGATTTCGACCTGCGGACCACGATCCTCGAGCTGCCGATCCTCTACGGCGACCCGTGGACGCGGGAGACCGGGATGCGTTTCCGGTCCCACCGCCAGGCCCCCGACGCCACCGACCTGGAATACGCCGCCCGCGTCAACGGCTTCGACTCGGTGGCGGATTTCGTGGCCGCCCACGCCGGGTCGCCCTGGTTCGCCTCGATGGTGGGTTTCGTGGCCGGTCTGCCGTTCCTGTTCCAGATGGTGCCGCGGGAGCGCCAGCTGGAGGTCCCCAAGTACCTCTCACCCCGCACCGACACGCCCAAGCTGACGATCGGCCACGGCGGCTGCTTCGGCAGCATCTACTCGGTTCGGGGAGCGGGCGGCTACCAGATGCTGGGGATCACGCCGGCCCCGATCTACGACCCGACCCAGACCCATCCGGACTTCGCGAACTCGCTGGTGTTCTTCGAGCCGGGGTTCATCGTCAAGTACGAGCCCATCGACCGGGCGACCTACGACGAGTTGGCGGCGCAGGTGGAGGCCCGGCGGTACCGGATCCGCCAAGCGCCCGTGGAGTTCTCGCTGGGGCGGTTTCTGGCCGACCCCGACGGCTACAACCGCGGCCTCGTGGAGGTCCTGCGTGGGGATTAGCGTGCTGAAGCCCGGCCTCGCCACCACCGTGCAGGACACGGGCCGACCCGGCTACTACAACGTCGGCATCCCGCCGTCGGGGTCGCTCGACCAGTACTCCTCGCTGGCCGCCAACCTGCTGGTGGGCAACGCCGACGACGCCGCCGTGCTGGAGTGCACCTACATGGGGCCCGAGCTGCGCTTCGACCGGCCGGCGACCGTGGCGGTCACCGGCGCCGATCTGCCGCCCCGGGTGGATGGCGAGCCCCGCCCGACCTGGGAGAGCTTCGCGGTGCGCGCCGGCGACGTGCTGTCGTTCGACTTCCTGCGCTCGGGGGCGCGGGCCTACATCGCCGTCAGCGGCGGCTTCGACGTGCCGGTGATGCTCGGCAGCCGCTCCACCTACGCCCTCGGGGCGCTCGGCGGGGTCGGGGGCCGGACCCTGGCCGCCGGCGACGAACTGTCGATCGGCGAGGCCGGCGGGGTCGCACAGGGCCGGTCGGTGCCCGAGGCGCTGCGCAGCACCCATCCCAAGCACCGGGAGATCAGGGTGATGATGGGCCTCTACGATCACCGCCTCACCGACGGGGGCCGCCGGGCGTTCCTGGATGCCGAATGGCGCCTCACCACGCTCGCCGACCGCACGGGCTTCCGCTACCGCGGCGCCGCCTTGGAGTTCCGCGAGCGGGTTGCGCCCTTCGGCGCGGGCAGCGATCCTTCCAACATCGTCGATGCTCCCTACCCCATCGGATCCATCCAGATCCCGGGCGGTGTCGAGCCGATCGTGCTGCACCGCGACGCCGTCTCCGGCGGCGGCTACGTGATGGTCGCCACGGTCATCAGCGCCGACATGGACGACGTCGCCCAGTCGGCGCCGAACAGCACGACCCGCTTCACCGAGGTCGACCTCGACGCCGCGCTGCGAGCCCGCCACGAGCGGGCCGCCCGGCTGGACGCGCTCCGAGAGGCGGTGGGGTAGTGCCTGCCGTCGCCGTCACCGGGGCTCGCCGGCTGCTGCGCCAGGTCGAGAGCGCGCTCATCGACGAGCGCCGGCTGCTGGGTGCCACCGAGCTGACCGCGCTCGCAACCCTCGACGACGAGCAGGTTCCGGCGCTCACCGCCCTGGCCCATGCGGTGCGTCTCGAGTGGTGCGGCCCCACCGTGGAGATCGAGGGCATCCTGTCGGTCAAGACCGGTGGCTGCCCCGAGGACTGCCACTTCTGCTCGCAGTCGGCCCGTTTCTCCGAGACGCTGCCGGCGGTGCCGTTCCTGGAGGTCGACGAAGTGCTGTCGGCGGCCCGTGAGACGGCCCGCACCGGGGCCAGCGAGTTCTGCATGGTCCTGGCGATCCGCGGTCCCGACGAGCGGACGCTGCAACGGATCATCGACCTGGTGCCGCTCATCGAAGCCGAGACCGGGCTGAACGTGGCCGTCAGCGCCGGGATCCTCACCGAGGATCAGGCCCGACGCCTGGCCGGCGGCGGCGTGCACCGCTACAACCACAACCTGGAGACGTCGAGGAGCTTCTTCCCGCAGATCGCCACCACCCACACCTGGGACGAGCGCTACGGGACGTGCCAGCTGGTGCGGCGCCACGGCATGGAACTCTGCTGTGGTGCGCTGCTGGGCATGGGGGAGACCCTCGAGCACCGGGTGGAGCTGCTGGGCCAACTGCAGTCGCTGGACCCGACGGAGGTGCCGTTGAACTTCCTGAACCCGCGGCCCGGCACGCCGCTGCAGATCCGTCGGCCGCTGCGACCACTCGACGCGCTGCGCTGGATCGCGCTGTTCCGCCTGGCGCTGCCGGGAGTGATCCTCCGCTACGCCGGCGGCCGGGAGATCACGCTGCGGGAGTTCCAGGCCATGGGCATGACCTCCGGCATCAACGCTCTGATCGTGGGGAACTACCTCACCACGCTGGGGCGCCATCCCGACGAGGACCTGCGGATGCTGGAGGATCTGCAGATGCCCATCGGCGCCCTGACAGGCGTGATCTGAATGCCATGAGCGGGCCGTTCTGCCCGTGGTGCGGCTCCCGGGACTGCCGCCGGTGCCGGCAGCCCTCCTACGAGGCGCCGCGCCACTGCGACCAGTGCGGGCAGCGCCTGCGGGTGACGGTTCACCCGACCGGCTTCCAGGCCCGCTGCCGCCGGTGCGCGACGACGACCACCGCCGGCGAGGCTCACCGGGCGGTCCGGCTGACCGAGGGCGGCTGATGGCCGGCGGCGGGCCGGCCGCCGGGCGGGCGCGCCGCAGCGCCGAGCAGCCCGGCGACCTGCGTGGAGACCATCTCGATCTGATCGAGCGGGATCGCCGGCACCTCTGGCATCCCTACGCCCCCATGCCCTCGCCGGTCCCGCCGGTCCCCGTGGTGGCCGCGGCCGGCACCACCCTCGCTCTCGCCGACGGGCGGGAGGTCATCGACGGCATGTCCTCGTGGTGGGCGGCAATCCACGGGCATCGTCATCCTGTGCTCGACGAGGCTGTGCGCGCGCAACTGGAGGCAGTCGCCCACGTGATGTTCGGCGGTATCACGCACCCCGCCGCGGTGGAGCTGGCCGAGTTGCTCGTCGAGATCAGCCCTCCGGGGCTCGAGCACGTCTTCCTGGCCGACTCCGGCTCGGTGTCGGTGGAGGTGGCCATCAAGATGGCGCTGCAATTCGCCCGCGGCACCGGCCGCCCCGAGCGCACGCGCCTGCTGACCGTCGCCTCCGGCTATCACGGCGACACCCTGGCGGCCATGTCGGTCTGTGACCCGGTGACCGGCATGCACAGCATGTTCAG
>CAZTZI010000187.1:0-7505 GCA_964618115.1 uncultured Acidimicrobiales bacterium | reverse complement strand
TTCGAGTGCCCGCCCCTGGCGTTCTCCCTGATCGAGGCCGGGCACTCGAACATGACATTCGTGGTCACCGACGCGTCGGGGCGGCGCTGGGTGTTGCGGCGACCGCCGCTGCACAACGTCCTGGCCACGGCGCACGACATGAGCCGCGAGCACCGGGCGATCGCCGCCCTGCATCCCGTGGGATTCCCCGTCCCGCGGCCCCTGGGGCTCTGCGGCGACCCGGACGTGAACGGCGCCCCCTTCTACGTCATGGACTACGTGGACGGGTTGGTCGTCCGCGACGCCGACGAGGCCCGGCGCTCCCTGGACGTGCCGGCACGGCGGAGACTCAGCCGCTCCCTCATCGACGTGCTGGCCCGCCTGCACGCCGTCGACATCGACGCCGTCGGGCTGGGCGATCTGGGCCGGCGGGAGGGCTACGTGGCCCGGCAGCTGCGGCGCTGGCTGCGGCAGGTCGAGTCCACCCCGGACCTCGACCGTCCCGAGCTTCGCGAGGTGCACGACCACTTGGTCGAGCACATACCCGACCAGGGCACCACCGGGATCGTGCACGGCGACTACCGGCTGGACAACTGCATCGTCGGGCCTGAGGGTGGGGTACGCGCCGTCCTGGACTGGGAGTTGTGCACTCTGGGCGACGTGCTGGCCGACGTGGCGATGCTGCTCACCTACTGGAGCGAGCCCGACGAGGAGTCACAGGCACTGGACAACGCGCCGACCGCGGTGGAGGGCTTCCACTCGCGGGCGGAGTTGCTGGAGGCCTACGCGGCGGCGTCAGGACTCTCTCTCGAGCGAATCGACTTCTACCTGGCCTGGGGTGCCTGGCGCCTGGCCTGCATCCTCGTCGGCGTGCAGGCGCGCTATCTGGCGGGTGCCATGGGCGACAAAGCGCCCCTGGAGGGCATCGACAGCTTCGACGGCCGCATCGACGGACTGGTGGCGCGTGCACAGCATCACGCGGCCCGACTGTCCTGAGGGCCGACTGTGACGGACGGAGAGAGGCCTGCCGTGCGCTTGGACGCCACTTTGGGATCGGACCCGACCGATGTGGCGCGGCGCGCCCGGCAGCTCGAGTCGGCCGGCTTCGACGGCGGCTGGACCAGCGAGACGAATCACGATCCTTTCCTCCCCCTCGTGGCGGCCGCGGAGCACACCGAGCACGTCGAGTTGGGCACCAACATCGCCGTGGCATTCGCCCGCAACCCCATGACCACGGCCCATCTCGGCTGGGACATGCAACTGCTCTCGGGCGGTCGCTTCATCCTCGGGCTCGGATCGCAGATCAAACCCCACATCACACGACGCTTCAGCATGCCGTGGTCCCGCCCGGCGGATCGGATGCAGGAGTACATCGAGGCTCTGCACGCCATCTGGAACGCCTGGGAGACGGGCGGGAGGCTGAACTTCCGCGGCGACTTCTACCAGCACACACTGACGAACCCGATGTTCGTACCACCACCACAGCCGCACCGTCGACCGGCTGTCTACCTGGCCGCCGTTGGACCCCTCATGACCCGGACCGCGGGGCGGGTAGCCGATGGCCTGCACTGCCACGGCTTCACCACCGCGGACTACATACGCGACGTCACGCTGCCCGCCCTGCGCGAGGGAGAGGCGGCCGCCGGACGGCCGGGGGGCGAAGTCCGGGTCTCGCTGCTCGCAATGGCGGTCGCCGCGGAAACCTCAGAGGCGTTCGAGGAACACTGCCGCACGATGCGAATGAGGATCGCGTTCTACGGCTCCACGCCGGCCTACCGGGGCGTCTTGGAGCACCACGGCTGGGGCGACGCCCAGACCGAACTGCACGCTCTCTCCGTCAAGGGACGCTGGGCCGACATGCCCGACGTGATCGACGACGAGATGCTTCACACCATCGCCGCGGTCGGAACGCCCACCGAGGCCGCTGAGATCCTGGCGGAGCGATACGGCGACCTGATCGACCGGCTCACGCTGGTCACCACTCTGGACGACGTCCCGACAGGCGCCGAAGACACGCCACCCCCCGCGCAACCCTTGCTGGAGAGCCTGCGCGGCATTCTCGACCGGCGACAGCACTGAAGGGAGCGGAAACCACCGCCATGCACTTCGACGCCCGCATCGCAGCCAATCCGACCGCCGCGGCTCAACGGGCACGCCGCACAGATGAGGCCGGGTACGACGGCGCCTGGGTCAGCGAGACCAACCATGATCCGTTCCCGGCTCTGACGCTGGCCGCCGACAGCACCGAGCGGATCGCGCTGGGCAGCGACGTCGTCGTGGCGCTCGCCCGCAGCCCGATGACGACCGCCTACCTGGCGTGGGATCTCCAGACGCTGGCGCGCGGCCGGTTCATCCTCGGGCTGGGCTCACAGATCCAAGCTCACGTCACGAGGCGTTTCAGCATGCCGTGGTCGAAGCCGGCCGCACGGATGCAGGAGTACATCGAGGCCCTCCATGCCATCTGGGATACCTGGGAAAACGGCACGAGGCTCAACTTTCGGGGTGAGTTCTACGAGCACACGCTCATGACCCCGATGTTCGCGCCGCCGCCTCAGACGTATGGCCGCCCGAAGGTGTATCTGGGCGCAGTGGGTCCGCTCATGGCACGGGCTGCAGGCACGGTCGCCGACGGCCTGCTCTGCCACAGTCTGGCGACGGCGGACTACCTCCGGGACGTGACTCTGCGCGAGGTCCGGAAGGGACAGGAGGATGCGGGCCGAACCGCCGGGACCGTGACGGTCGCCGCGACGGTGCCGGTTGTGGCGGCAGAGAGCTCCGAATCCTCGAGTCCCAAGCTCGCGGCGCACGGCGAACGATCGCTCTGACCGGCACGGTTCCCGCTTATGGCAGGGTGCTCGAGCACCACGGGTGGGGCGACGTACACAACGAACTCCGGGCACTCTCGAAACAAGGACGCTGGGCCGACATGCCCGACGTGATCGACGACGAGATGCTGCGCACGATCGCCGCGGTCGGGACGCCGGCCGAGGTGGCCAATACGCTGGTGGCACGGTACGGCGACCTGGCCGACCGGGTGGCGCTGGTGACCACCTTCGACAGCACCTCGACAGACCCCGGCACCGATCCTCGGAGTTGGGCACTGCTCCTGGAGCAACTCCGCAGGGCCGTCGCTGACCGGCGGCCGACGGCGCCAGATCCCGTCAGACGACCAGGTTGACCAGCTTCGGGGGGCGGGCGATGACCCGGCGGGGGCTGGTGCCGTCGAGGTGGCGCTGCACCCGTTCGGAGGCCAGGGCGTGCTGTACCGCCTCTGCTTCGCCGATGGCTGCGTCGACCTCCAGGCGGTCGCGCACCTTGCCGTTGACCTGCACCACGAGGGTCACCCGTTCGGCTCGCAGCTTCGCCGGATCGGCCTCGGGCCACGGCTCGGTGTGGACGTGGCGGCCACACCGGCGCTCCCACAGCTCGGCGGTGATGTGCGGAGTCATCGGAGCCATCACCAGCAGCAGCCGGTCGAGGGCGGCGTCCAGCACCTCGCCATGCGGCCCCTCGGTCGACTGCACGTAGCGGTACAGCTCGTTGGTGAACTCCATGCAGGCGGCCACGGCGGTGTTGTAGGACCAGCGCTCGAAGTCGCGGGTGACTCGGTCGGTCAGCCGGTGGGCGCCGCGGTCGATCGCCAGGTCGGCGGCCGTTGGATCTCCCGCTCGCGCCGGCGCTCCGGTTTGCACCTCGCCGGCCACCAGGCGCCAGACGCGCCCCAGGAACTTGGCGCAGCCGTCGATCCCGAAGTCCTCCCAGTCCACGTCGTCCTGCGGTGGCTTCACCTGCAGGTGTGCCAGGCGCAGGGCGTCGGCGCCCTGGCGGTCCAGGATCTCCTCGGGCGCCACCAGGTTGCCCCGGCTCTTGGACATCTTGGCGCCGCCGAGGCGGATCATGCCCTGGGTGAACAGCCGGGCGAACGGTTCGCTCAGATCGGCCGGCGCCACGCCGATGTCCGCCAGCGCCTTGGTGAAGAAGCGGGCGTACATGAGGTGCAGGATGGCGTGCTCGATTCCGCCGATGTACTGGTCCACGGGCAGCCAGCGCCCCGCCGCGGCCACCGAGAACGGCGCCTCGCCGTTGGCGGGGTCGGCGAAGCGGAGGAAGTACCACGACGAGTCCACGAACGTGTCCATGGTGTCGGTCTCGCGCCGTGCCGGACCGTCACACGCCGGGCAGGTCGCCGCCAGGAAGCCCTCGTGGGCATTCAGGGGCGAACGCCCCGTGGGCAGGAAATCCACGTCATCGGGCAGCAGGATCGGCAGATCCGGCTCGGGCACCGGCTGGTAGCCGCACGCCTCGCAGCAGACCATGGGTATCGGGCATCCCCAGAAGCGCTGGCGCGACAGCAGCCAGTCGCGCAGCCGGTAGTTGACCTTGCGCCGCCCCAGGCCGGTGGACTCCACCCAGTCGGCGGCCCGCTCGATGGCGTCGGCGACCCCCAGTCCGTCGAGCCAGTCGCTGTTGATGGAGGGCCCCTCGCCGGTGTAGGCCTCGCCCCCGAAGCCGTCGGGGGGCCGGACGGTGCGCACGATGGGCAGGCCGTGGGCCACGGCGAACTCCCAGTCGCGCTGGTCCTCGCCCGGCACACCCATGATCGCCCCGGTGCCGTAGGTCATCAGCACGTAGTCGGCCAGGTACAGCGGGACCGGGCGGCCGGTGAAGGGGTTCACGACCGACGTGCCGCAGGCCACGCCCCGCTTGTCGAGACGCCCCTCGGTGGAGAGCCGCTGGACCTCGCTCTGGGTCGCGACCGAGCGCCGGAACTCCTCGACGGCGGCCCGCTGCGAGGGTGCCGTCAGTTCGGTCACCCGGGGATGCTCGGGGGATAGCACGGCGTAGGTGATGCCGAATCCGGTGTCCGGACGGGTCGTGAACACCTCGATCGGGGGTACATCGTCCCGGGGCCGGCCCTCGGCGTCGGCGATGGGCAGAGCGACTTCGGTGCCCACAGAGCGCCCGATCCAGTTGCGCTGCATGTTCTTGACGCGCTCGGGCCAGTCGATGCCGGCGGTGTCGTCCAGGAGCCGCTGGGCGTAGGCGGTGATGCGGAAGAACCACTGCGCCAGCTCGCGGTGCTCCACGAGATCCCCGGAGCGCTCGCACGTGCCGTCGGGGAGCACCTGCTCGTTGGCCAGCACCGTCCGGCATCCCGGGCACCAGTTCACCGGCGCCGAGTCCCGGTACGCCAGGCCGGCCTCGTAGAACTTCAGGAAGATCCACTGCGTCCAGCGGATGTAGTCGGGGTCGTGGCTGCGGATCACCCGCCGCAGGTCGTAGACGGCGCCGATGCGCTCCAGGGAGGAGGACAACTCGGCGATGCGGGCCTCGGTGAAGGTGCGCGGATGCTCGCCGGTGCGGATGGCGGCGTTCTCGGCGGGCAGACCGAAGCTGTCGAAGCCGATGGGTGACAGCACGCCGTCGCCGCGCATGGTGCGGTAGCGCACCAGCAGGTCTCCGAACGTGTAGTTCCGGACGTGGCCCATGTGCGCCGGCCCGCTGGGATACGGGTACATGGACAGCACGTAGTACGGCGGGCGCGGATCGTCGTTGTCGATCTCGTAGGTGCCGTCGCGGCGCCAGCGCTCCTGCCAGCGGCGCTCGAGTGCCACGGCGTCGTAGCGATCCTGCACGCCCCGATGCTAGGTGGACCGTTGGGCGATCCCGCCCACCGGCCCGCTGCCCGCCGGCCGCCGCTCGGCGAACCGCCGTGTGCGGATCGGCAGGCAGACACCGGCACGCTTGGTAGCCTGCGGACACCGGGGCTATAGCTCAGTTGGCTAG
Source organism: uncultured Acidimicrobiales bacterium (assembly GCA_964618115.1). Taxonomy (GTDB): domain Bacteria; phylum Actinomycetota; class Acidimicrobiia; order Acidimicrobiales; family CATQHL01; genus VXNF01. The sequence goes on along the minus strand of CAZTZI010000187.1, from coordinate 1,739 downwards.
AGCGCTGCCATGGCATGGCAGAGGTCACGGGTTCGAGTCCCGTTAGCTCCACATCCCGCGCGGCCCTCTCAAGTTCGCGGCGCTGGGGGTTGTCGGCGACCCTGCCGGACGGCGACGTCCCCGCCGGCTCGCGGGGTCGTTCGGCTGTGACGTCCCACGCCCGCGCATCCCACGTAGATCAAGCACTCCACGGTGGCGGCGTCGCAGACGACCACGGTGATCGTGGCCTCGGTCTCGCCGCGCAACACCGACAACACCACCTGCAGCTTGCGCTCAGGGCTTCTCTTCGACGGCTTGGACATCAGGATCTCCTTGCATCAGACCCAACCTAGACCTGAGCAAGATTTCCTGACCCGGGACACACCCAAGCAACCACCCCACCCTTAACCACCTGACCGGCCAACGGGGGGGAGGCACCAATTGACCGAGCAGGGGCGGGAGGCGGCCGACAACTTCTGGCGCATCGGGCGGGAGCGGGTGCGTGCGGCTCTCGAGCATCTGACTACGGAGCAACTGGACAGTCTCGTTCCAGGCCTGGAGGCGCTCTGCCGCGCGACGCGGCCGGCGCAGCAATCGCCGGCGGAGACCCAGCCGGACGGATAGCTCCAGCGGGTGACCCGGGCACGCTGAGAGGCGTGCCAGTGGCCTGTTGAGTCCGGCCACCCGCCGCGACCCTTCTCTCCGACGCTGCCGCGCCGTGGGCACGGAGCCGCGTCTGTCCCCGGCGCGGCCGGTGCTCCGCTGCCTGCACCGCGCACTGGTTTAGGTTGACGGCGATCGTCATGGTTGCCCGGAATCTCTTCCCCGACACTGTCAACGCGCGAGCGACTTCGTGCGTCTGTACATGCGCAGGTTCTCCGAACCTGCGCTGACCCCATGAGCCTCCAGCCATGAGCCCCCCAGAGCGGCGAGGCAGCCCACGAGGGAGAGAGACGGAAGATGATCTGCTGGTCCGGCTATTCGCCGACCACTACAAGGATCTCGTACGCCTCGCCTCCCTCCTCCTCGACGACGTCGGCAGCTGTGAGGAAGTCGTACAGGACGCCTTCGTGAAGATGCACACGCTGAAGACCCGGCCCGAGCCGGGCAAGGAGGCCGCCTACCTGCGCAGCATGGTCATGAACGGCGCCCGCTCGCGCATGCGCAGGCGCATGGTCCGCCGCCGGGTCACCCCCGAGGCCGCGCTGCCGACCGACAGCGCCGAGTCGGGCGCCCTCGAGCGCCTCCAGAGCGACGCCCTGATCGACGCCGTGCGCAACCTGCCCCGGCGGCAGTCCGAAGTGCTCACGCTGCGGTATTACCTCGACCTGAGCGAGGCCGAGATCGCCGAGGCCCTCGGCATCTCCCGGGGTTCGGTCAAGACGCACGCCAGCCGCGGCCTCGCAGCCCTCGAGCAGACGCTGGGAGCACCGGGCGCGGCCGCGCCGGAAGGCGACTCGTGAATATCGAAGAACGCCTCCGGGACGCCTTCGCTCAGCGGGCCGACGCCGTCGAGGTCTCCCCGGGCGCCCTGTTCGACATCCAGCACCGGCTCGACCGCAGGCGGCGAGTGCCGGAGTTGCGCCTGCGGCCGGCACTGGTCCTTGCCGCCGCGGCCTGCGCCGCGATCGCCGTCGTGGTGTCGGTCTCCCTCTCGACGACGGCACCCGACCCCAGCGGAGAGATCGCCACCCCTGACACCGTCGAGGATGCGGACACGGTGTCGCCGCTCTCCCCCGCCACGCCGGTGACCACCGGCC
>CAZTZI010000186.1:0-21942 GCA_964618115.1 uncultured Acidimicrobiales bacterium | reverse complement strand
GATCCACACCGACACGCGCGCCAACTCGGCGGCATAGGGGTTGATCTCGATGCCCTTCACATTGGCCGGGCCGATCGCCGGGAACGTCCGCGGGAAACCGAACGCCTCCGCCTCGAACTGCACCTGGTGCTCCAGGTCCTTGAGCGCCTGCAGGGCCAGATACAGGAAGTTGCCCGAACCGCACGCCGGGTCGAGCACCGTGAAGGCTCGCAGCCGGTCCAGGAACGTCCGGTAGCGCGATTCGGCCTCATTCCGGCGCTTCTTGCGGGTAGCCGGCGTCTTGGCGGCGTCCTCGCGCTCCAAGTCGGCAGCGATCCGTCCCTTCTCCGCAGCCCATTCCGTGAGCCACGGGCGGATCACCACCGGCTCGACGAGCAGCATGATCTTGTCGCGATCGGTGTAGTGCGCCCCGAGCTGGGAGCGCTTGTCGGGGTCGAGGCCGCGCTCGAACAGTGTGCCGAGGATCGATGGGTCGATCTCGGACCAGTCCAAGGCCGCCGCCCTCAACACCGCAGCTATGTCCGACTCCTCCAGCGGCAGAGCGTCGTCATCAGCGAACAGCCCGCCGTTGAACCAGTCGACTGTCTCGAGACCGAACTCGCCTCCGTGGGCCATCACTTCGAACAGAGTCCCGGCGAGATCCGCGAAGCGATCGGGCTTGGGCCGAGATCGGATGAGCACTCTCGAGAACATCTCGTCGGGCAGCAGTCCGACATCGTCGGCGAACATGCAGAAGACCAGCCGATTGATGAATAGTGCGACCCGCTGCGGGTCGTGGCCGCGTTCCCGCAATGCCTGGGCGAGTGCTGCGAACGATGCCGCCGCGCGCTCAGTCAGCGATTGACGGGTCTCTCCCGGCCGCAGCCGGTCGGGATCCGAGAACGCCCACTTCAACAGGTCGCGGTTTGCGGCATCGGCCAAGTCGTCCAGGGCGAACTCGTGGGTCTCGCTGACACTGTTCGTCCAGTTGGTACGGATCCGGAACCGCCGCAGGTCGCAGACGATCAGCAGTGGCGGGTTCTCCAGCGCCAGCGCGTACTGCCGTAGCTGGTTGAACGCCGCGTCGAGGCTCTCGCCCGGACTCTTGTACTCCCACGCGAAGTGATGCCGCTTCCAGACATCGGCCCACCCGGCGCTGCCGATGTCCTTCAGAGCGCCCCGCTCGAAGCAGTACGTATCACCGGCCGGATCGGCCTCCGCCGGCGTCGGCTCACCCAACACCCGGCAGAGATCGAGAAAATGCTCTTGAGCCGCGGAACGCTCCTTCAGGACCGAAGAGCGCCATTTGGCGATGAACTCATGAGGTTCCACGGACAGTCCCCTACCTGGCGATCGGTGTCTCCTGAGCCGCACTCATCAAGTTTCTTCGCATCGGGCGGCAACTCGGCGACGATCTGAGCGGGCAGGTCAGCATGTCAGCGGCTCTCGAACGTCGTACGCAGGATCATCGCGCAGGGCGGTTCAGGTTGACCGTGATCGTCATGTCGAGTGCTGCTGCGGCCTTGTGGAGAGTCGTGAGCGTGGCGCTGGTCCCGCCGGCTTCGAGGCGGGCAACCGCCGCCTGGCTCGTGGACATGCGGCTGGCCAGTTCTCTCTGAGTCAAGCCCGCGGTCTCCCGCGCGTCGCGGACCTTCTCCCCGACCTCCAAAGCCAAGCAAGCCGCGGCGAGAGCCTCGTCGAACTCAGCACGCTCGTCATCGCTCATTACATCGAGCCGCTTGTTTCGCAGTTCCTCAATCGTCGGGCGAGCCATCACTCAACTTCCGGCATGACCCCTGCCGACGGCATGACATCAATAGTGATGTCACACTACTCGTCAGGTCTCGGGATGCGCCTCCGCTCAGACCACAGCGCAGGATCACAAGTCAAGTTGTCGGTCGCAGGAACTCACCCGGACCTCGGCGCTGTCGACTTCCGGGGCAGCACGAGGGGCTCCCCGTCCTCGGCGTCTGCGACGGTCAGTGGCGGCATCGCCGGGTGCCGCCACTTGGCGATGTCAGGGGCGTTGCCCTTGCGCTTGTTGCAGTACGTGTGAGACGCCTGCAGGTTGTCGATCTTGTGCAGGCGGCTCTTGTAGCGGGTGCCGGGCTCCGCCTTGCCGCCCTCGGCGACGTCGAACACGGCGAACACCTTGGGCACGATGTGCTCAAGATGCGCGCCCTCCAGCTTCATTTCCCCTGCGCACAGCCCGCACCGCCTGCCGTCGCGTTCAAAGACGTAACTGAGCATCCTGCGCCGATGATCCTTGTCCCAGGTACCGGTGGCGTCGGGTTCGTCGGACTCCAGATACCGGCGCCAGCCCTTGTCGACGGCCTTCGCGACCTTGGTGAGCAACCCCTGGGACTTGCCAGTCGAGTCTGATTCCGTTGCTTCGTCGGAGGTGTCTCGGGGCCCTTCGTGGGGGACAGAGTCATCCTTCCCGGTCGATACCTCCCCGGACGGTTGATCCTGCAAGATTCCGCGGCATCTCGGAAACTCAGTGCACCCCCAGAACTCGCGGCCTGCGTTGGCTCCTCGCCGCGCGGTACGCCTCACCATGGGTCGATCACACTTCGGGCAGTTCGGAGCCGGCTCAGTGGCATGTTCTGAAGATTGGCTCACGAGTACTCCCCGATGTGTGCCAGGGCGAACGAACGATAGTCGCTCAGACGTGACGGACCGACGGCGGCGACGGTGGCTTCGGAACCGCCTCGCCCGGGTGAGGCGACTCACCCCATCGCGGACCCAGTGCCCGCCCGGATCGAACGAGTCTGGTTGGCTCCGGACCGGCGACGAGCCTCCTGAACAGGGGATCCTTCCTCGTGCGGAGCCTTGCTCTTGGCCTCGCGAGCCGTTAGCTTCGAGAGCGATTGGATCCCCAGGCAACGTGTCTGAGACATGGTGCCTGCATGTGACCCCCGGGGAGCGGCTTCGCCGCTCCCCGCATTATTCCCGCGGATCACGGGATCGATCGCTGAAGGGCGTCGATGCCGCGGATCTCCTATCACTCTCTTCGCAAGGCGTGCTCGACATCGCGATCCTCGTCTCCGGCGACCTGCCCCCGCGTTCGACTCCCGACCAAAAGTGACTGGGGAGAGCGGCCCCGAAGGGCGGCTCTCCCCTGGTAGAAGGCGGATATGAATCCTGTACCAGATCGTAGCACCAGCGATGGTCAGAATGCGCCCAATCTGGTCCTGGCAAGGCTGCTCGACTACTTCGGGCGTCGCACGAATTGGCAGCGGCGACTCTGGAACCCGGGGACTGTCACCGTCCTGCAAGAGACCTTCGAGGCTGCGGATCTCCTTGCAAGTGGTCATTTCCGCGCCGCGACCGTCCAAGGACTCGCTCGAATGGCACAGCCGAGATCGGGACCAGATCTCGGGCTGGGGCCGCCCGCGGTTCGGGCGGCCCTGACTTCCACGCTGGCCAAGTTGCAGGAGAAGCCCGATGGCCCCGTCGCCAGACATCAACTCGAAGAACTTCTGACGGATGTCGCGCCGGACTACCTAGCCCGCTGGGCCCAAGTCCTATCTTCTGACCCCGACGCACTCGCACCGGAGGCGGCCTCCCGGCTTCTCGCCGGCCACCTGCTGGGATTGGGGTTCAGTCCCGATCACCTTCACCGGTGGACTACGTGGCTCGCAAAGAGTCGCACCCCAGCAAGTCTCGCGGACATATTCGCTGAGGCCGACAAGGTCGCAAGCCGCCAGCCTCGGCGCTGGGACGTTCTGGTGCCGTTTGCCGCACTTGAGAAGCACGGCCAAGAGATGCCGACGGAGTGGCTAGACGCCGCAGCGGCGACAGAGTGGCTATCTCGCCACGCGCCCACGCCAACGCTCCGCCACAACGGCGGCTTCCTCCTGCAGATCGAGGCGCGCGATCCGTGGGCCGCAGCTGAGGAGGCCGGTGATCTTGTCGAGAGCATGGCAGCACGCGTTGCAGTTGGCCAGCCGGGCACTCCGAGCTTTGAGCCGCACGCCGAAGCGGTCATCGCTGGCTCCACTGGAACCGTCCCGCTTGGGCGTCCGCGCCGTCAAGTCGATGTCAACGCGCTGCATCGCCAGAACGCACTGTTCTCTGCCATCGAGCCAGCTCTGACCGGCAGGCTGCGCTCCGCGATCGATCTGGTGGCACCGCTCGAGACTGGAGCACCCGGAGCGGCCGTCGCCGGAGGCTGGGCGGCCCTAGAGGCCCTGCTTGCCCGGCCTGGCGCGCAGAACATGGAAATCGCCGAAGACTTCGCCACCCTCGTTGCCTGCAGCTTCCCCCGTGCCGAACTCACCCCCCTGACGTTCGCCTATACGGCTGAGCACGATGACGCCCTGGCAGCAGAACTGGGCCGCGCCTCGTCAAATCTGGAACGTTGCGGCCTATTGGGAACTGCCATCAAGCAAGGGGCGGATGTCCGTTTGCAGAATCCGTCCGATCAAGCGGCTCTCGAGCGGGCGCGCGAGATCCTTGCCGCTCCGTCGGACGTACTCGGTCGCGTCACCACCTATGTCAACGAGGCACTGCAACGTCTGTATCGTCAACGCAACTTGGTACTGCACGCAGGCAAGACGGACTCAGTCGCAATGATCTCGGCGCTACGTACCGTTCCTCCGCTCGTCGGTGCCGGACTCGACCGCCTGGTCCATGACGCACTCGCTACCGGACACAGCGACCCCCTGCGCCTCGTTGCCCGGGCGCGAACAGCCTTGGAGCACTGCGAGAAAGACGGTGGCGCCAAACCATGGGACTTGCTCGGGCACTAGGCGACCGACAACGGCAGCATCTCCGGCGTCTCCTCGATCGGGCCGCCTCGTCGGGGAACCCCTCGGGCCGGCTCACCTTCCAGCCCTCATCGTTCTGCGTCCAGGGGAAGGATCGATGGGAGGCGGAGTGGGACGAATTCCTCTAGGCGGCGTCGACGTCCCGATCTGATGTCGCGCTCCCGCTCTGTGTGCCGTCGGCGATGAGCGTCCTACGGTTTGTGAGAGGTTCAGCCAACAGATTGTGAGACGGCTGGCCTACAGAATGTGAACCTCGCGAGTCGAGGCCTGCGGCCTGCGAGGAGCTGTCAGCAGTCGGCGAGGGCTTCGAGTGCGGCGCAGATCTCGTGGTGGCGGTCCCGGATCGAGCCCAGACGGTCGGTCAGGAACGACTTGCGGACCGGCTGGAGGTTGTCGAACGAGGCGGCACACGGCTCGGGCAGACCGTCGTCGGCGTCGAGAGGCAACTCGGTGGGGATGCCCCGGACGGTGCGGGTGACGGGGGCAACCAGGATCGTGTTCAGCACGGGGACGGCTTCGCTGCGGGTGACGACCAGCACCGGCCAGTGCCGCGGGCGATCTCCGTGCCCGGCTGAGGGCTCTCCCCTGCTGTGGCGTAGCCGTCTCGCTTCCACCAGTCGAGGCCGCCGATCAACTCGCGCACCTCGAAGCCCAGCATGAGCAGCTTCAGCGCCGTCTTGGTGGAGGCGTTGCAGCCGATGCCGTCGCAGTAGCAGACGTAGGTGGGCGACCGGTCGAGCGACGCCGTCGAATCGGCGGTGATGGTGCGGTGCGGCAGGCTCAGCGACCCGGGAATGTGCTCGGTGGCGTGGGCCTCGGCCGACCGGCCGTCGACCACCACGATCGGCTCGCCGTTGCCCAGCGCCTCGTAGACGTCGTAGGAGTCCATCTCGAAGTCGAGCTTGCTCTTGTAGTGGTTCAACTGGTCAGCGTTCATGCGGCTCAGTGTGCCCACGGCGGCGGTGGGAGCCTCTTGTGGTGCGGAGAGGCGCTCAACCGCACGGCCGAGGTCGGGGCGGGGGCGCGAGGCCTCGGCGTGGGGGATGTAGGCGATGCGGCCGGCCCCGAACGCTCCGCCATCGGACCGCCGGTCAGGGGGCCGCCGCCGGTGTCTCCTCCGGCAGCTGTCGGAGCAGCGTCATGAGCACACTCCCGGTGATGGCGCCGTAGACGGCTCCCAGGACGGCCCAACCGGCGATGCCCTCGGTGACCCCCGCCGTCAGGCCGGCGACGATCCAGCCCACCGCACTCGCGAGCAACCAGCGGCCCGCCCGGGCGACATGCGGCCGGAGCAGGCGCCACTGCAGCACGCCGAGCGCGGCCCCGTACAGGACCGCCGCCGATACGCCCGCAACGTCGGCCCCGAACGCCCGACCAGCCTCGGCATCGCCCACAGCGCCCGCAGCGAGGCCCGCCACGATGCCCGCGAGGATGCTGGCGACGGCGACGACGGCTCCCCCGACGATCGCGACCCCAACCCAGCGGCCCGCCCGGGCGACATGCCGTCGCAGCGCCGGCCATTGCAGCACTGCCGCCGCAGTACCGCCCGCAGTCACGGGCGCGAGCACCGCGATGCCACCCGACGACCCGACAACCGATTCCGTGAGACTGCCAACGGCGAACCCGGCCGCGCTGGCCAGGACCCACCAAGGCAACAGCCACCAGTCCACAGAGACCATTCGTCGCACGGCGGCAAGTCTGGCGTCTCCGACGTCTCAACCCTCGGCCGGCAGGGAGCGGGCCGTCCACGACCACTGCCTCAGCGACCGCGATCCTCAGTCCGGCCATGGTCTGCACGCCGCTTCGGTAGCAACGCGAGGGCGAGCCACGTCGAGGCGATGCACACCCTGTGTTAGCTTCCCGCGTGCTTTCTGACGCTTCGTTCGGGGGTGATTGGACCATGGACACGAGCGCAATGATGCTCATATCGATACAGGACAAGTTTCCCCCAGGAAGCCTGCTGGGTCTGAGCGACCAACTCTCCGAGGACCAGGTCCGCCACGCCGTGTCGATGGACTACCGGGATCCCATTGTGGCTCTCGTCCTGGGGCTCCTGTTCGGGCCCCTGGGCGTGGATCGGTTCTACAACGGCGACGTCGGACTCGGGCTCGGCAAGCTGTTCACATTGGGCGGGCTCGGAATCTGGGCGATCGTCGACTTGTTCCTCATCATGAACGCCGTGCGGAGGAAGAACCTGCAGAAGCTCCGCACGGCCCTCGGGATGCCGTCGCCGAACGTCTGAGTCAGAAGCGCCTTTCCGGGGCAGCGAAACGGGGAGAATCCGTCAGTGCCGCGACCTGCCGCTCGGGAGGAGTGACCGCGACGAACCGGCGGCAGCGAAGTCGCCGCCAGATCGTGGCGACGGTTGCGGTGATGGCGAGGAGCGCTGGGGAGACGGGGCCCGCTCCGTGTTGACTTGACCGCGTTCTGGTCCGATGCTCGGGAGGGCGGTGAGTGAGACCCCGCTTCGGCACAATCTCTTGGCTCGCCGGGTTGATCGCCAGGTTGGGCTCCACCGGTGGCTCGCGCCCCTACCTGCGCGACTGCATCATCATGAGCCTGGCGGTGGCGCCGACCGGGGTGACCTTCGGAGTGGTCGCCGATGCGGCCGGATTCGATCTGGCGCGGATCGTGGTGATGTCGGCGCTGGTGTTCACCGGGGCGTCGCAGTTCGCAGCGGTCGGGGTCATCAACGACGGCGGCAGCGGTGGCGCGGCAGTCGGCTCGGCGCTGCTACTTGCGGCTCGCAACGCCCTCTACGGGCCCGTGATGCGCCGCGCCCTGCCCGCCTCCGCGCCGGCACGCATGGGCGCGGCCCAGTTCGTGATCGACGAGACCACCGCCATCTCCACCGCCCAGACCAACCGCCGAGACGCCGCGGGCGCCTTCTGGTTCTCCGGCGTCATCCTGTGGCTGGTCTGGAACGCCTGCTCGGTGGCGGGGGCACTGCTCGGCGCCGTTCTGGGCACCCCTGAGACCTGGGGCCTCGACGCCGCGTTCCCGGCGATCCTGGTGGCGCTGCTGGCCCCCCACATACGCACCGCCGCCGGGCGCACCGCAGCGCTGGGGGCGGTGGCGGTCGCTCTGGGCGTGGTGCCGGTCACCGGGGCCGGCGTCCCGATCCTGGTGTCGGTGGTGGCCCTGGCGCCCGCCCTGTGGGTGCGGGCCCGCTACCGGGCCCGCGACAAGGACTCCCCCGCCGGCGGGGACATGCCGGAGAGCGAACCGGGGTCGGCACCGTGAGTTGGCCCCTGATGATCGCCCTCGTGGCCGGTTCCTACGGCTTGAAGGCTCTGGGCGTCTCGAGTCTGGGAGGCCGCATCGAGCGCAGGCTGGGACCGGCGGTGGCCCTGCTGCCGGCCGCGCTCTTCGCCGCACTCATCGTGATCATGACGTTCGAGGACGCCGGCACTCTCGCACTCGACGCCCGCGCCGCCGGCGTCGGAGCCGGAGCGGTTGCGGTGTGGCGCAAGGCCCCGCTCGTTCTCGTGGTGGTGGTCGCCATGGCCGTCACAGCCGGCGTCCGGGCCATCACCTGATCACGAGGTCATCGCTCGCTGAAGTAGTCGCTCAGCCACTCCGTGAGGATCGTCAGGAATTCGGGGGCGAACTCGCGCTCGAGCCGGGCGTACTCGTTGATGCTGCCGGTGACGGCCTCCTGGAAGAGATGGTTCGCTGAGAAGATGGTGGCGATCGTGTAACCCGGGATGTTCGAGCGGGCGATCGCCTCGGACATGGCGATCGAGTTGGGGCCCGCCGGCACCTGCGTGTCCAACTCGCCGTACAGGGCGATGACCGGGACGTCGAGGGCGACGAGGGCCGGCCGGGGGTCGTAACCGAAGAACGACTCGAACCAGGAGCTCTGCCATGTCGCCAGCTGCTCGGCGACGATGGAGTCCACCAGGGCGTCCTCGTCGGGGATCGTCTCCCGCATCTCATCGGGGAACGCCTCGAACTGTTGCTGAACCTGAGACCGGATGCTCGCCTCCACCTCGTCCCACCCCTGGCCGGTGGCGACCGCCTGGAACACCGACTCTTGGAGCTCACCGAACTGTTTGACCTCCTCGGCAGTGGCGCCCGATTCCGCGAGGAGCGCGCGCTGCTGGTCGGCCAGGAATTCCCCGAGCGGCACCGCCGGGGCGGCCAGCAGGGCCACGAAGGCGACGCCGGTTCTGTTGGCCACCACCGGCGCGACGACCCCTCCCTCGCTGTGGCCGACCACCCCGATAGTGCCGGCTTCGATGTCCTCCCGGGCGCGGAGCACCTCGACCGCGGCCTCGACGTCGCCGACACGCTCCTGGAGGGTCGCCTCGAGGCCGTCGCCACTCGAGCCGCCGACGCCCCGGTCGTCGAACCGCAACGAGGCCACGCCGGCTCCGGCGAGGTGGTTGGCGAGCACCGCGAAGAGCCGGAAGCCGGCGATGTCGGAATCCCTGTCCTGGTCGCCGCTGCCGCTGATGAGGACGACGGCGGGGTGTGGCCCGTCGCCCTCGGGGAACGTCAACTCGCCGGCCAGGACGATGTCGCCGCTCGAGAACATCACCTCCTCGCGGCGGAACCTCGCAGCCTCCGCGTCCTCGCTGGGATCCTCGAAGCGCTGCATCCAGAAGGTCTCCTCCATGCCCGCCTGGGTGAAGTCGCCCTCGATCACCCCGTCACGCAGTTCGCCATCCCAGACGGCGAGCCCGAGGGGTGAGTTCAGCTCGAAGTGGATGCGACCCGCATCGAGTCCGACGTTCAACAGCGGCAGGCCGGAGAAGCCCTGGATCTCGATCGTCCCGCGCGGACCGTCTCCCGATGCGGTCAGGTCCACCGCGAAGGGCAGATCAGTGGGCGCCCCCGGCATCGAGATCCCCCCTTCCCAGCGTCCCTCCAGTTCGGCGAGGCCCTCGCTCGCCGTCCCGGAACCGTCCAGGGGCTCCGGCTCCCGAGGTGGAAGCGCCTCTGCCGCCGATTCCGCGGCATCCGGGGCGTCCGCGGCCTCAGTCGTCGCCGGAGGCTGAGGCGCCGGCTCCTCAGGATCCGCTGGTGGCGCCTGCGGGGGATCCGTGACCGCGGTGTCGGGTTCGGGAAGCGGAGCCGCCTCCGGCGGCGGCGGGGCGTCCGTTGTCTCGACGGTGGTCACGGGCGCAGGTGCCGGAGCGGTGCTCGAGTCGGTCCCCGACGGCGCAGCCTCTCCCCCACCGCACGCCGCCGCGGCAAGACAAACCACAACCGAGACCACCGAGGCGACAAACCTCATGGATCTCTTCCCACTCATCGCCAAAGCCATACCTAACGACAGTCCTGGACCAACCGTACCCCGGCGGGCGCGCCGGATCGGGACCGGCGATTCGAGCGACACTACGATGGGTCGAGGCGGCAAGGTGATGACGGGCGGAGGGACTCTGGGTCATGGCTGACGCTCTCGGTATCGACCACCTTCTCGAACTCTCGGGGACCGAGGCGATCCTGGGGTTCCTGACGCCGCTGTTCATCTTCGCGGCGTTCTTCCTGGCGCAGGTGCTGCTGCCCGGATGGCGGGTTCCCGGCTACGCCAAGGATCCCGAGACCGGGGAACCCCGTAACTACCGGCTGAACGGCCTGCCGGTCTATGTGCTCGCGGTGGTCGTGTGGGCGGTCGGGTTCGCCGGGATGCCGCGTGACTGGTTCTACCGATCCTCGCTCTATGCCGTGGCCGGCGGCACCGGCCTCTGCGCGCTCATCGCAATCGTGGCGGTGTTCAGCCAGCCGCGAGGCGAATCGAAGAATCCGCTCGCCGGACTGTGGGTCGGGCGGAGCCGGGAGCTGTCGCTCTTCAACCACCGCTTCGACCTGAAGATGTACACCTACGTCGTCGGCGGGGCGATGTGGGCGCTGAACGCCCTGTCCGGCGCCGCCTACCACCACGAGCGCTTCGGCGGGGACGCCAACCCGGGCGTCTACCTGTACGCGGGTTTCCTGACGTTCTACGTCCTGGACTACTTCGTCTACGAGCGTGTCCAGCTCTACACCTACGACATGATGCACGAGCAGGTCGGCTTCCGGATGCTCTGGGGAGGCCTCATCTTCTACGGGTGGCTGTTCATCCTCCCGCTGTGGGGCATGGCCGCCCACCCCGCCCCTGGGTTCTCACCCGCCTGGACACCTTTCTGGCTCGCAGGGGCCGCCGCGCTGTTCCTGATCGGCTGGGGCATCTCCCGTGGCACCAACATGCAGAAGTACACCTGCAAGCGCTGGCCGGACCGCAAATTCATGGGAATCCAACCCGAGTACATCCAGGCCGGCGACCGCAAGATCCTGGTCAGCGGCTTCTGGGGTCAGGCCCGTCACTTCAACTACATGGGCGAGTGGCTCCTCGCCCTGGCCATCGGCCTAGTCTTCGGCCACTTCGGCAATCTGTGGGCCTGGACTTACACGATCTTCATCTTCGGGTTCTTCACCTGGCGCCAACGTGAGGACGACAAGTACTGCGCCGAGAAATACGGCGCCGAGAAGTGGTCGGAGTACCAGGAACGGGTGCCGTATCGCATCGTTCCCCGCGTCTACTGAGCAGATCATCCGCCGGCGCTCACGCCGGTCTGCGGGCGCCCACGCGACGGGCTCAGTTGGTTGCGGGGCGCGTGGCCTCGGCGTGGAGGATGTCGGCGATGCAGCCGGTGAGCTTCTCGGCGTAGGGCACGTGGAGGAACTCGTTGGGGCCGTGGGCATTCGACTCCGGGCCGAGCACGCCGGTCACGACGAACTGCGCCGCGGGGAACATACCGCCGAGCATGGCGATGAACGGGATGCTGCCGCCCAGGCCGGCGAGTTGCATCGGCTGACCGAACGCGGCGAACGAGCTGTCACGCAGGGCAGCGGCCAGCCAGGGCGCCAGCTCCGGCGCATCCCACCCGTCGGCGTGGTCGATATCGGTCAGGCTCACCGAAGCGCCCTCGGGAGGATCGGTTCCGAGGCGCTCCGCGAGTTCGGACGCCACCGCCGCGGCGCCGGCGGTGGGCGGCAGGCGCAGGCTGAGTTTCAGCGCCGTGAACGGGCGCAGCACGTTGCCGGCTGATCGCGTCGGGGGGAGCCCGTCGGCATCCCAGAGCCGACCCGCCGACCAGCGGCCCGTGCCGTCGACCACCGCCAAGGCCTCCGGGTGCGCCGCCGCGTGGCGGGCGAACCGGTCCACGAGCGCCTCACCGGTCCACCAGCCGCGTCGGCGGTAACCCTCCGCAGGCCCGCCCATCTCAGATCTCCGAGCCGAGGTAGGTGGCGGCCAGTCGCTCGTCGCGGAGGAGCGTCTTGGCGGCGGCCTCGAGGACCACCTCGCCGGACTCCAGCACGTAGGCGCGCTCGCAGATCTCGAGCGCCTCATGTGCTCGCTGCTCCACGACGATCATGGCCGTCGTCTCGCTCTCGGAGAGCCGGGCGATGCCCTCGAAGATCTCCTCGGAGGCACGGGGCGCCAGCCCCATGGACGGCTCGTCGAGCATCAGGAGCCGGGGGCAGGCCATGACGCCGCGGGCGATCGCCAGCATCTGCTGCTGGCCCCCCGAGAGCGCTCCGCCGTCACGGCGGAGCATCGGCGCGAGCGCCGGGAAGAGTTCCAGCACGAGTTCGCGGCGCTCGTCGTGATGGTCGCGGGCGGCGGCACGGTGGCTGCCGAGGCGCAGATTGTCCGCCACCGTCATGGAAGCGAAGATCATCCTCCCCTGTGGCACGTGCGCGAGATCCCCAATTCGTAGCGCCGGGGGGCACGCATCCGGTCGATAGCGACTCCCTTGAACAGCACCCGGCCGGCGTCGGCCCGCAGGTGAGCAGTCATGATGTTGAACAGTGTCGTCTTTCCCGCGCCGTTGGGTCCGATGAGACCCAGCCGCTCGCCCGCCTGCACACCGAAGGCCACGTCGGACAGCACGAGATTGGCACCGAAGCTCTTCGCCACTCCCTCCACCTCCAGCACCGGCGTCGCCGGCGGCGACGGGAGGCGTCGCCGGGGAGGTCGCCGCGCAACCCTCAGGAGCGGCGTCGGCCGCGGGCCGGGCGCCAGCACGCGCCGGACCCGGTCACCGCGAGGCGACGACCCGAACAGCGCCGCCGCGAGACGCTCCCAACCCCGCTCGACGGCGGGGACGATCCCCTCGGGGATGAGCAACGCGACCAGCACCAGCGCGGCGGCGTAGACCAGTTCCTGCGCGCCGGGAACCGACTCGCCGATGGAGTCGTCGAGGAACATCGCCAGAGGGATGAGAAAGGCCGCGCCCACGACCGGGCCCCACGTCCGTCCCGCACCGCCGACGAACGCCACCGAGAGCATGACGATCACCACCGTGATGCCGAAGACCTCCTCGGCGACGGTCACGCGGAGAACCGCCTTGACCCACAGCACCGCCATGGCGGCCGAGAGCGCTGCCGAGATGATGAACGCCGACGACTTCCACACGACGGTGCGGATACCCACGGCACGGGCCAGCACCTCGTTGTCGCGGATCGCCCGCAGGGCGAACCCGAACGAGGTGACATCGATGATCGAGCTGATCGCCAGGGCCACGACCAGCATCACCGACCCGATCCACACGTAGGTGTGGGCGTCGGCAAACTCCATGTACCGCCACTCGTTCTCGGGGTGGAAGGGCACGGTGAGCTCGGGGTCGCCGTTGTGGGCCACGAGGAGTTCCAGAATCAGGGGGAAGGAGATGGTCGCGAGCGTGAAGTAGAAGCCCTTGAGCCGGAATGTGGGCAGGCCGACGGCGAGAGCCAGGAACGCGGCGATCCCCATGCCGACAGCCATGCCGATCCACGGTGAGACACCGGCCTCGCTGCGCAGCAGCATCGTGAAGGCGTAGGCGCCGATGCCGGTGAAGGCGCTGTGGCCCAGCGAGATCTGCCCAGCCTTGGCCATCAGGTTCCAGGCCACGCCCGCCAGTGCCCACACGATGGCCAGCGTCAGCACGCGCACGTGGAACCGCTGGTCGAGCCGGCCGTCGAGCAGGGCGACGGCACCGACGAGCACGGCGAAGGGAACCAGGCGCCGCATCAGATGGCCCGCTGGACCTTCCCGAACAGGCCGTTCGGCCGCACGTAGAGGATGAGCAGGAAGAGCCCGAACACCCAGACGTTCTTGACCGCCGCCGACGTCCAGACCTGCGAGACGGACTGGATGATGCCGATGAGCACGCCGCCCACGAAGGCGCCACCGACGCTGCCGAGACCACCGAGCACGACAGCCGCGAACATCACGACGACGAAGCGCAGTCCAACGAAGGGCGTGATGCTCTGGAAGGTCACGAGGGCGCTTCCCCCCACGGCGGTGAGCGCGGTGCCCACGCCGAAGGCGATGAGGTTCGTGCGACCGATGTCGACGCCCATGTAGCTGGCCGCCTCCCAGTTCTCCGACGCCGCCCGGATCGCACGCCCGGTGCGGGTCCGGTTGAGGAACAGGAACAGCAGGGCGGCCACCACCACCGAGAGCAGGAACGCGTACAGCCGGACGCGGCTGATGAAGATCTCCCCGAGGAAGTCGCCGTCGTTGGCGTACGACGGCGCCACGACGCGGGGCTCGGAGGAGTAGCGGATCAGGATGAGGTTCTGGAAGATCAGGCCCAGCCCGATGGTGAGGATGACCTGGGCGTCGTGGTTCTCGCGCCGACCGATCACGTGGCGGACGAACAGCCAGTGCACGGCCATACCTCCGACGAAGAACGCGGCGAACACCAGCGGCGCGGCGAGGAACGGATCCACGCCCACCCCGCCGGCGAAGACGGCCCACGATGCGACCCGCGGCGCTGAAACTGATCGCCGAGGTCGGCATCAGATCCACGGCGATCCCGTCGCGGAGATCGAGGTTCCTGAACGCCTCCGCGACCGCCGCCGGCGAGGGATCGCCCGACTGCTCGAGAGCGGCGGCGATGAGTTGGACGACGAAATAGCCGCCGATGTGGTCCTGGCGGGCGTAGGGCTGATCGACCTCAGCCGCCAACTCGGCGAACAGGTCGCTGCCCGCCAGGGGGTTGGCGTAGACGAACGTCGACAGTCCCGCCACCTCCGGGCCGAGGTCGGCCCAGGCGGGCAGTAGGCCCTGGCCACCGTTCTGGATCACGGGAGCCGTCACACCGCGGGCGATGAGTTCGTTCTGCAAGCCACTCACGTCGCTGAAGGCGAAGGCGATGTTGAAGATGACGTCGACGTCGGCGTTGGCGATCTTCGTCGCCACACCCGATGGGTCGTCGAGACCGCCCTGCGCCCACGTCTCGTTGACGGCGACGTCGACGCCGCGCGCCGCGAACTCCGCCAGCAGTGCCTCCTGCAGCGGAACAGCCGCTGCGGACGTGGACCCCACCACGGCCACCGTCTCCATCGTGATTCCGGCCTGGTCCAGACCTGGCTGGATGGACTCGAGAATGAGACCCTTGATGGCCGACGCCGGGGGCGAGTAGGCGAACACGTGGTTGAAGCCCTCGCGGTCAGTGACCGAGTCGGCGAAGCTCTCGGTGATGAAGGGGATGCGCGCCCGCTCGGAGACCTCGGTGGCCGCCAGGCTGAACGACGACAGCCAAGATCCGGCGATGGCCGAGACGTCAGCCTCGTCGTCGAGGAGTCGTTCGACCGCTGTGGCAGCCTCCTCGGCGGAGCCGCCGGCGTCGTAGATCGCCAGGCGCAGGGCGGCGCCGCACAGGGACTCGATGCCTCCGGCCGCGTTGATGTCCTCCACCGCCTTGGTTGCGCCGGCGATCTCGGCGGCACCCACGAAGCTGAACGTTCCCGACATCGGCCAGACGGTGCCGATCACGACCTCGTCGACGCAGTTCTTGCCGGCCATGTCGTCGGCCGGCTCGGGCGCAGCAGCATTGCTCGAGGCCAACCGCGGCTATCTGGCGCTCTACCACGAGAACCGTGACCTCATGCGGGCGTTCGTCGAGTCCACGGCGATGGAACCGCGGTTCCTCACGATCTGGTGGAACATGCGAGAGCGGCACGTCGACCGGTTCGTGGCGGTCGTTCGCCGACTCGGGGTGACAGAACTCGACGGTCTCGACGCCCGGACGGCTGCGCAGGCCATGGCATCACTGGTGGAACAGTCCGCTTACACATGGTTCGCGCACCATGCACTCAACGACACCGAGGTGAGCGTCGAAGAAGCGGCGCGGCTCGTGACGAGGGCCTGGTACCTGACGTTCTTCGCCCCCGGCACCCGCCCGACCTGACGACGGGATGCAGGCAACTCCGACAGCCTTTACGCAACGCACCGGAGGGTGGGCCACGCCATAACCGGCTCAATAGACCGGTGACCACGGAAAGGGCAGTTCGATTCCCCCGAGTGGAGGTGAGCGGACTCGAACCGCCGACCTCTTCGTTGCGAACGAAGCGCTCTAGCCAGCTGAGCTACACCCCCGTACGGGACACTTATCGTACCGCCGCACGCTGCCACTGCTTCGGTGGGTCGCCCCCGACACGCGCACCCGTAGCCTGCTGCGGGTGCGGCGAATCTCCGACCTGTCCTGGAATGTTCTCGGCTACGGACTCTGGGCGGTCGGGTGTCTGCTCTTTGCGGTGGCTGCTGTTCGCGACGGCGACGTCGTATCGACGATTGCCGGCCTGCTGTTCCTAGTCGGCATTCTGGTGGTGATCGGACCGTTGATCCGGACATCGAGAGGCAAATGAATCGGGAAGGGCGCGGCAAGCAGACCTGCAACCACCCCGCGCCATGAAGCGCCGGCGCGGCTCAGGGCCGGCCGCGGGCAGTG
The DNA here is from genome assembly GCA_964618115.1 of uncultured Acidimicrobiales bacterium. Taxonomy (GTDB): domain Bacteria; phylum Actinomycetota; class Acidimicrobiia; order Acidimicrobiales; family CATQHL01; genus VXNF01. The sequence goes on along the minus strand of CAZTZI010000186.1, from coordinate 5,483 downwards.
CCGATGAAAGCGATCGCCGCTTCCTCCATCGGAGATGCAACCTCGGGCTTCCTGGCGGCGGCGGTCCTGGCCGAGGCGATGTCGGTGACCTTGGCGTGACGCTCCAGGACTCGGCGCTGGCGACGAGCGAGCGCGCCGACGTACACCGCGAGCAGGACATCGATCACAAGATGGGCAGCGATCATGCCTCCACCGGCGGAAATGGCCATGACAAGCGTGATCAGGGCCAGACTGGCGAGAGCGATCAGGATGTTCCGGCGACGCAGGCGTGCCCTCTCCCGCTGCAGGCGGGCTATGCCGTGGCGGTCCATGGCGAGGCCGGGCGCCACCAGAGCCGGTCGCGGCATCGGGGAAAGCTGCTTGACGCCGGTAAGAGCGACGACCTTGCTGCTGCCCTGCCAGGAGGGCACCGAAGAGGCTGTCGCCCGGGAATTGAACCTACGTTCGCCTTCGTACTGGGAGAGGCGTCGTAACCATCTTGGCGCGAGTACGGCCAACCACAACGCTGCGAGGATGATGATTGTCACAAGAGTAGGCACCAGGTCTCCTACTACAAGTATGTCATTTGGACGCGCCGAGGTTGTGGATATCTCGTTACTCGCTTGCTGCGTCCCGGTTGGCGAGGGTTCAGCGAGGTCTTTGCGAGGATCTCGGTCCGCGTCTCGTTGCCGGCGAGCGTCAAACAACCTAGCGCGCGTCTTCTATCGGTCTGGCGGATTTCCGGGCGGGATTCCGAGCAATAGCACGACCAGAATGTGGATTTGGTGGGGATTTCCTGGGTGCTCGGGACGTGTTCGGGCGTTACCCGACTTCGGGGTTCTCGAAGTAGAAGTTGGCGAGCTAGACGGCCCCGTCGCGACGATACGTCCCGGAGCGTCCGCCGGTCTTCTCCCACAGGTAGACGTGGCTGATCACCATGGAGCGATCCAACGACTTGCACATGTCATAGATGGTCAGGGCTGCCACGGTGCAGGCCGTCATCGCCTCCATCTCGACGCCCGTCCGATCCAATGTCTCGACCTCGGCCTCGACGTCGATGTGGGTGTCCTCGATGCTGAAGTTGACGAGCACCGATCCCACGAGCAGAGGATGGCAGAGAGGGATCAGATCGGGTGTGCGCTTGGCGGCTTGGATGCCGGCGACGCGGGCGACGGCCAGGACGTCACCCTTGCCGATGGCACCGCGGGCGACGGCCGAGGCCGTCTCTGAGGTCATGTTCACCCGAGCCCGGGCGATGGCGCGCCGATGCGTTGGTTCCTTGGCCGAGACGTCCACCATCCGTGCCCGACCGAGCGGGTCGAGGTGCGTGAACCCCAGATCGCTCACCGCGCCGAGCCTCCCGGCGACCCTCAGCCGCCGATCTGGGACATGGAGCGGGCGGGCCGCACGAAGTGCACCTTGCCGATGCTGTGGCCGGCCCACTTGTCCCGGACCGCACCCCGCACGATCTCCGCCAGGTCGTCGTCGGTTGCGCCGCTGCGCAGCGGGGCCCGCAGGTCGTACTCCTCCAACCCGAACAGGCAGTTGCGGAATTGCCCGTCCGCCGTGAGGCGGATCCGGTCGCAGGACCCGCAGAAGGATCGGGTGACACTCGCGACGACGCCGAAGAAACCCTTGCCGTCGAGATAGCGGAAACGGCTCGCCGGTTCGTTGCCCCGCCGGTGGGCCTCGAAGGGGAAGACCTCGCCGATGCGCCGCGTGATCTCGTCCAGACCGACCACGGCGCCGGAGCGCCATCCCTCCTCCGCGTCGAGGGGCATGTATTCGATGAACCGCACCTCGACGCCCTTGTCGCGCCCGAACGCCGCGAAGTCGAGGAGTTCGTCGTCGTTCACGTCCCGCATGACGACGACGTTGATCTTCACCGGATCCAGGCCCGCGGCGAGTGCGGCATCAACACCATCGAGCACGCGGTCCAGGTCGGCGCGGAGCGTGATCTCACGGAATCTGTCGGGCTGCAGCGAGTCGAGTGACACGTTGATCCTCCGCAGACCGGCGGCGGCCAGATCACCGGCCAGGAGGCCGAGCGTCACGCCGTTGGTGGTCAGAGCCAGATCGGTTCCCAGCGGCGCCAGCATCCCCACGAGGTCGGCCAGCCGGGCGCGGACCGTGGGTTCGCCGCCTGTCAGGCGGATGCTGTGTACGCCGAAACGCTCGACGAGCATGCGGGCGACGCGTTCGATCTCCTCGAACGTCAACAACTCCGAGCGGGGCAACCAGTCGAGCCCCTCGGGCGGCATGCAGTACGTGCACCGGAAGTTGCAGCGATCGGTGACGGAGATCCGCAGGTCGCGATGCACCCGGCCGAAGGTGTCGACGAGTTCGGTCGCCATCGCCTCAGACTACCGGCCCGACGGGCTGCGATGCCCTCGGCCCCCGATCCGGAGAACCGCGCCCCCGCGCCGCCGCACGGCAGGCAATCAGTCCTCGTGCAGGCGGATGAGTTCGACGACATCGCCGTCGGCGGCGCCGTGGCCGTCGGGGAGCACCGCCAGACCGTTGGCCGCCGCCAGGGACGAGAGCTGGTGCGAGCCCTGGCCGCCCGCCGACCGCACCTCGTAGCCGCCGTCCCGGTAGGCCCACACCACGCGTGCGAAATGGATCTTGCCGTCAGGGTGGCGGCGCAGCGGGGCGGCTGCAGTCGCCCGGACCAGCGGGCGGTGGAGTTGCGCATGCCCCATCATCCGCCGCAGCGCCGGGCGCGCCAGCAACTCGAACGACACCATCGAACTGACCGTGTTGCCCGGCAGCCCGAACACCGGCGTGCCGCTCACCATCCCGAAGGCGAACGGCTTGGCGGGCTTGATAGCCACCTGCATCCAGGACATCTCCCCCATCTCGTCCAGGACGAGCTTCACGCAGTCGTAGTCGCCCATGCTGACGCCGCCGCTCGTGAGCACGGCGTCGCACGTCTCGACGCCACCGCCGATGGTGGCGCGGATGACATCGGGATCGTCCCGCACCATGCCCAGGTCGATGCCCTCCAAGCCGGCCTGGCACACCAGGCTGAGCAGCGAGTAACGGTTGGAGTCCCGCACCTGGCCGAGCGACAGCGGCTCGGGGCCGTCCACCAACTCGTCCCCGGTCGACATGACCCCGACCCGGGGCCGGCGCACCACGTCGACGGCGTGGATACCCAGCCCCGCCAGCACACCCAGGTGGGCCGGCTGCAGCACCTCGCCCGGCTCGAAGACCACCCTGCCGACCTCGAGATCCTCACCGGCGCCGCGGATGTGGTTCCCGACCGGCACGCTGGCCTCAGCGACGACGCGATCGCCTCCGTCGAGCGCCCGCGTCCGCTCCACCATGATGACGGCATCGGCGCCCGGCGGGATGGGCGCGCCCGTCATGATCCTGACGGCCTGCCCCGCCCCGACCGCCGTCGCCGGACCGTGCCCCGCCGCGACCGTGCCCACGACATCGAGGGTCACCGGCGCCTCGGCGGTGTCCGCCGATCGCACCGCAAAGCCGTCCATGGCCGTGTTGTCGAACGCCGGCACCGCCTCGGTGGCCACCACCGCTCCGGCCGTCACGTGACCGAGCGCGTCGACCAGCGGCAGGGTCACGGTCGGCAATGGCCCGCAGCGGTCGATGACGGCCCGCTGCGCCTCGGCGAGGGGGATCACGAAGTCGTGAAAGACCGGCGAGTGAAGACGTTCGGGAGCCTCGCCTCCTCGCCCCTGACGAGGCGCAGGATGTTGCGCCAGTGCAGGGAGACGATCACCAGGGCCACAGCCGCCAGCAGCACCGGCTCCCACCATCTCACCGAGCCGAAAGCCACCTGGATGCCGACGCCGACGGGTATGAGCGGCACGGCCACGAGCGAGCCCACCGACGGGCGACCGGACCACTTGGTGACGATGAGGAACAGCACGATGGCACCGAGCGTGGCGAACGACCACATCACCAGCGACGCTCCGCCGTACGTGGCAACACCTTTGCCGCCACGCAGGCGACGGGTGAGAGGAGCGATGTGCCCGAGCACAGCCGCCACCGCGCAGCCCACCGCGACCGGTCGACCGGCCAGCAGCAACGCCACCAGCGTCGGAGCCACACCCTTCAACAGGTCGCCGATGAGGACCATCGCCCCGGCCCCCCGCCCGGCCACCCGATACATGTTGGTCGCGCCCGGGTTGCCGGAGCCCTGGGTCGTGGGATCGATGCCGACGAGGCGCCCGACGAGGTGCGCGGTCGGGAACGTGCCGAGGAGGTACGCCACGGGGACGAGCAGCCACCATGCACTCATGGCGGACATGTTAGAGCACGACCCCCTGCCGCGTCAGGGCCGCAAGGTAGCGGAGGGGCTCGTCCCTCGCCGGCCCGCCGCGACCGCCGGTTCGCAGTGGCTGCCGATCTGCCCGACCCCTGCCGGGCAGGTGGCGCCAACCCGCCGCAGCTATAGGGTTAGCGGCCGGTCCATGAGTCGTCCCTGCTGCGCCTGAGCGGGCGACCGGAGGTGAGGAGCCGCATGCCCACCTACGAATATCGCTGCCGAACCTGCGATGTCCGCTTCGAGGTCCAGCAGTCGTTCGCCGAGGAGAGCCTGACCAGCTGCCCCTCCGCCGGTGCGGAGCAGAGTCCGGCCGCCTGCATCGCCCCCGGCGAGGGCGTCGTCCGGAAGGTCTTCAGCGCCCCGTCCATCAGCTTCAAGGGCGACGGCTTCTACAAGACCGACAGCCGCTCGGGGACCACACGCGCCGCCAACGGCGCGAAGGACAAGAAGCCGGCGGAGCAGGCCGCGAAGTCCGACGAGGGGGCATCCACGGCGTCCGGCAGCGAGGGCAAGGAATCCTCCGGCACGACCAGCGGGGAATCGAAGGGTGACCGCGCAACGGCAGGAGCCGGCTCGTCGTGAGAACGCCCGCACCGGCGGCTCGATGACCACCGCCGGCAACGGGGTACGGATCGGCATCCTCGGCGGCAGCGGCTTCTACTCCCTCGCCGAGGAGTTGCGCCCCGTCGAGATCGACACGCCCTACGGACCACCCTCGGCTGCGCTGCGGGTCGGCAACTTCGCCGGCCGGGACGTGGCCTTCCTGGCCCGCCACGGCGAGAACCACGAGTTCCCCGCTCACCGGGTGCCCTACCGGGCGAACCTGTGGGCACTGCGGTCGCTGGGCGTGCGGAGCCTCCTGGCGCCCTTCTCCTGCGGTTCACTGCAGCCGCACATCGCACCGGGTGACTTCGTGATCTGCGACCAGATCGTCGACCGGACGCAGGGACGCCGGCAGACCTACTACGACGGGCCGCGGGTCCACCACCTCAGCTTCGCCGACCCGTATTGCCCGGCCCTGCGCCTGACGGCTGCCGCAGCAGCCCGGACTGAGGGGATCAGCGTCCACGACACCGGCACGGTGGTCGTCATCGAGGGGCCGCGGTTCTCGACCCGCGCCGAGTCACGGTGGTTCACCGCGCTCGGGGGTGATGTGGTGAACATGACGCAGGTGCCCGAGGCCCCGCTGGCCGCCGAACTGGGCATGTGC
>CAZTZI010000185.1:0-4157 GCA_964618115.1 uncultured Acidimicrobiales bacterium | reverse complement strand
GCTATGGAGCTGATCCAAGAAGAGAAGGTGTCGGCATTCTTGGGCGTCACCACCATGTTGAATTGGATGATGGCGGTGGAGGGGTTCGACAACTACGACATCTCCAGCCTCCGCAACATCCAGTACGGGGGCGGCCCGATGCCGTCGCGGGTCATCACCGAGGCGCTCGAGCGGTTCCCGTGCACGTTGATCCAGGGCTACGGCCAGACCGAGGGCACCACCATGTGCTTCCTGTCCCAGGAGGACCACCTCCGGGCCATCGGTGAGGACCACCGGCCCGAGCGGCTGCGCTCCTGCGGGCGGGAGGGCTTCGTGACCTCGGTGCGGGTGGTGCATCCCGACGGCAGCGATGTGCCCACCGACGGCAAGACGCCGGGCGAGATCGTCGTGCGCTCCGAGGCCAACATGCTCGGCTACTTCCGCCGCCCCGACCTGAGCGCCCAGACCATCCGGGACGGCTGGATGTGGACCGGTGACATCGCCTGCTGGGACGACGAGCGCTACGTGTTCATCGTCGACCGGGCCAAGGACATGATCATCTCCGGCGGCGAGAACATCTACTCCGTTCAGGTGGAGGAGGCCATCGCCCGCCACGCCTCGGTGCTGGAGTGCGCCGTCATCGGCGTGCCGGACGACACCTGGGGCGAGTCGGTCAAGGCGTTCGTGGTGCTCAAGCCCGAGATGCGCGCCACAGAGGACGAGATCATCGAGGTCGCCCGGCAGAATCTGGCGTCCTACCAGAAGCCCCGCTCGGTGACCTTCGTGCCGGAACTGCCCAAGGCCCCCACCGGCAAGATCCTCAAGCGCAAGCTGCGCGAGCCCTATTGGGAGGGAGCCGAGCGCCAGGTCTGAGAGCCGGCCCGAACGAACAAGTCAACGAGGGAGGGGCCCGGGGAGCCGATTCGCGACGCCTTGCGCCCGCGTCGAAGGAGCGAACGACACCCCGGGCCCCGACCGGACCCAGGACACAAGGCTTGAGAGCCTGGAGGCGGATCATGCGCATCGGCTATCTGGTGGACACCAACGCCGGCGGTTACGACCAGCCGCTGCCCGAGCGGCGCAACGCCGCCGCCACGTTGCACACCCTGGTGGAGGAGTGCGTGCTGGCTGAGCGTGCCGGCTTCCACTCGATCCAAGTACCCGACCGCCACGGCCGTACCGAGTCGTACTTCGGCTCGCCGCTGAACCTGCTCATGATCCTGGCGCGGGAGACCCACCGGGTGGCCATCGGGGCGTACTGCCTGGTCAACACCCTCTATCACCCGATGCACGTGGCCGAGCAGTGCGCCATCATCGACAACCTGTCCCGGGGGCGGCTCTTCATGACCTGGGGCCGGGGCTTCCACGAGGGGTACTGGGACCAGTTCGGCGTGCCCCGCGAGCGGATGTTGGGGCGCTACCTGGAGAACGTGCGGATCATCGAGCAGGCGCTGCTGTCCAAGGGGGAGCGCTTCAGCGTCGACGGCGACTTCTACTCGGTGCGCGACGGCCTGCTGTCGCCGCAGTGCTACCAGCAGCCCCGCTTCCCGTTCTGGGGCGGGGGGCAGTTCCCGGTCTCCATCGAGCGCTGCGCCACCTATGCCGAGAGCTGGACGTGCGACGACTTCCCGATCCTCGCCGAGACCTGGGAGTCGCAGGTGGGCGCCTACCGGAGACGTGCCGAGTCGCTGGGCAAGGAGCCGTTCGTGGTGCTGATGCGCAACGGCTGGGTCGCCGACAGCTTCGAGCAGGCGGCGGGGGAGTTCGGCACCCACTACGTGTCGGAGATGCGCTTCTACTGCGCCCAGGGCATCCTGGCGCACCATCCCGCCTTCGACTCGCCGGAGAAGATCACGGCGGAGAATGCCCGCGAGCACATCGTCATCGGCACGCCGGCGCAATGCCGCGAGCGCCTCGAGCAGTACCACGAGGAGTACGGGGTTCAGTACTTCACGATGCGCTTCCGCATGGTGACCGGTCCCGGCTTCGAGGCCGCCCGGGAGCAGATCCTGCGCTTCGGCGAGGAGGTCGTGCAGCCGCTGCACAGGAAGTACCCCGCCATCGAGCACCCCGCCATACCGCAGGCCTGCCGCTGGTAAGACCCACGCGGCGTATTTCAATTCGCCGTTCCTACTGCTAGCTTTCCCCCAAACCGACGTTTGATCTTTAGGAGGAATCGCCCGTCAGGGCGAGGGAGGGGAGCAATGCTCAACCGGAAACGAACACTGTGGCGACTGCTGTCGCTGACCCTGGCGCTGTCGCTGCTGGCGGCCGCCTGTGCCAGCGATGACGGTGCCGCCGACACAGCGAACGCGGCGCTCGCCGAGGCGAACGCAGCTGACAGCGAGGCGGCGACGGCCCTGGCCGATGCGCAGGCCGCATCTGCTGCTGCCGAAGCGGCGCTGAGGGCCGCCGAAGCGGCACAAGCGGCTGCGGATCTGGCGCAGGCCACCGCCGAGGGCAACCAGGAAGCCGTGGCCGCGGCCGAGGAGGCGCTTGCCGATGCGCAGGACGCTGCTGCTGCGGCCCGCGACGAGGCGGCGTCGGCGCAGGCCGAGGCCGACTCGGCACGTCAGGCCGCCGAGGCGGCGCAGGCAGAGGCCGACGCTCAGGCCGCCGCCGCCGCTGCTGCTGCGGACGAGCCGCCACCGCCACCGCCACCGCCCGAGCCCGCCGAGGAGCCCATGGACGACATGGCCCCGCCGGCGCTGGTGGACAAGCCCGAGGGCTGGACGCCTCCGGAGGCCTCGATGGGCACCGCCATCGCCTGGCCGACCGGCCCGGCGGTGGAGCTGCCGTCGCTCACGATCGGCTACCTGCAGGTGCTCGGCGCCTCCGAGGCCGCGCAGCGCCTCGAGCTGACCGCCAAGGACGCCGTGGACTACCTCGGCTGGGACTGGGAGTACTGCGACGCCGAGGGCGTGCCCGACGCCATGCAGACCTGCCTCGAGGGCTTCATCAACTCCGGCGTGGACGCCATCGTCACCGACGGCACCACCGTCGAGGTGATCGTGGAGGGCCTCGCCCGGGCACGCGATGCGGGCATCCCGTTCGTGAACACGGGCGGAACGCAGAGCTTCTACCACCTGTACGCGGCGTCCTTCAACCCGAATGACGCGGCGTTGGGCCGGGTGCTGGCCGAGTGGATGATGGAGAATCGCGGCAAGGACGGCCCGGTCCAGATCTCCAGCGCCGGCTTCGCCAAGTGGGGATCCGACCGTGAGGATCAGCTCCGTGCCGCCGTCGAGGGCACCGGCGTCACCATCGGCGCGGTGGAGATGGTCGACTTCGCCGACGTCATCGGCACCGCCGCCGACCTGGCGGCCAACTGGCTGCTGCAGGCACCGGACTCGCTGGCCTTCTGGCTGACCTTCGACCTTGCTGCGCTGGGCGTCGGCCCGGTGATCACCGAGAGCTTCTCCGGCGTGTCACCGCCGGACCGCCCGATGGTGCTCACGTTCTACGCCAACTGCACCACGCAGCAGCAGATGCAGGCAGGCGGCGTGGACGCCTCCTCGGAGGAGAACCTGGAGTGGGGCAGCTACGTGGCGATTGACCAGATCGCCTCCTACTACGCCTCAGGCGTCCAGTTCACCGACGAGTTGCGTCCCTACTACGAGGATGCCGACGGCAACGCCTGGCAGTTCTCGATCCCGTTCATCGTGACGCCGGAGGATGTGGGCGACGAGTGCAACCCGGGCCGCGGCCCGTACCCCACGCCCACCGATCCGCGCTGGGCGAACTATGTGGACTTCTTCGAGGCCCGCTGGGCAGCGGCGTACAGCAACATCGGCTAAGACCGGTCGAGGTGTCCCGCAGCGAGCAATCGTGGCGGGATCAAGACCCAGGTAGGAGGGGGACGCAGCCGACTTGGCTGCGTCCCCCTCCGCCATTTCGGGGACGCGCGGATCCCGCGACTAACTTGCAGAGGCTGAGCGATGCAGGGGAGACGCACGTGAGCGACGACACAAGCACGGGAAGCGACGGGGCCGGCGCGAGCGCTCCTGTGAGCGAGGCGAGCCACACAACCGGCAGCCGCTCGAGCCGGATCAACGTGGTGGACTTCTTCGCCCGCTACGGGCTGCTGGTGGTCTTCGCGGTCGTCGTGGTGATCTTCAAGGCGCTGGATCCCGAGGTCTTCCTCACGCAGAACCACGTGCAGAACGTGCTGTTCCTGC
>CAZTZI010000184.1:0-12250 GCA_964618115.1 uncultured Acidimicrobiales bacterium | reverse complement strand
CCGCCCAGCTGTCGAAGAGTTGCACGGCGGCGGCACCGGCGGCCACCTGCTGGTGCAGGGCGGCGATCGCCATGTCAGCCAGCCGCTCCACGAGGTCCATCCAGAGCTCGGTGTCGCCGAGCATCAGTGCCTTGGTGCGCGGATGGTGCCGGCTGGGGCCGCCCTCGGTCACATAGCTGGCGAGCGTGAACGGCGCCCCGGCGAAGCCGATGAGCGGTACCTCCAGTTCGTCGACCAGCAGCCGCACCGCCTCGCCGACGTGCGCCAGGTCCTGGCCGTCGGGCGGGCGCAGCCGCGCCAGATCGGCCCGGCCGGAGAACGGGCGCTCCATCACCGGGCCGACGCCGGCCACGATGTCCACCCCGAACCCGGTCGCCGCCAGCGGCACCACGATGTCGGAGAACAGCACCGCGGCGTCGACCCCGTAGCGCCGCACCGGCTGCAGGGTCAACTCGGTGACCAGCTCGGGGCGGGCGACCGCCTCCAGGAGCGTCGTGCGGCCGCGGGCGCGGTGGTACTCGGGCAACGACCGGCCCGCCTGGCGCATGAACCACACCGGCGTCCGGTCGGTCGGCAGCCCCCGGCAGGCCCTCAGAAAGCGGGAGTCAACAAGCGCCGTCGCCACGCCGGCCACCCTACCGACGCCGTCCCCCGGCGTCCCCCACCCTCGGGCGGCTACGGCTGTCCGGGCGGGGGATCGGGGTGTCCGTCTGCTCCTTCCTCTCCGCACGCTTCGCAGGCTCAGCGTGCGGCGCAGGCGCGCCGGGGAGGGGCGGCACGATCGCCGGCCCAGCGCAGCGGCGACCTCGTGACCGGCGATTCCGCGGCCGTGAGGCCGGGCTCGGAGGCTAGGGTGGATCTCTTGTCCACTACCAGCTGGATCGGTGTGTCGAGGTCGGATCTCGAGGCCGAACAGGCCTATGTGGACCGCGCCCACGCCTGCCTGGAGGCCACCCGCCGGCGCATCCGGGAGTTCTGGGATCGGGTGGCCGCGGGCCGCGACGGCACCCATGCCGCCCGCTTCGAGCGCGACGTTCTGGAGCATCGGGTGTTCCAGCGTCTCGGCCAGCTCGAACTGGGGGGGCGCTCGCTCTGTTTCGGGCGCGTCGACATGCGCCGTGACGGCGACGGCGGGGACGGCGACGACGATGGCGACGAGACCTTCTACATCGGCCGGATCGGGGTGTGGGACGAGGATCAGACCGCCGTCGTGTGCGACTGGCGGGCACCGGTGGCCGAGCCGTTCTTCCGGGCCACCGGTCGCCGGCCGCTCGGCCTGGCGCGCCGCCGGCGCTTCGTCAGCCGGGGCAGCCGCCTGCTGGGACTCGACGACGAGCACTTCGCGCCCGGTGGGCTCGAATCCGATGACGGCCCGGTGCCGAGCCAGGACGGCGCGCTGGCCTCCCCGGCGCTGCAGGCCGCCCTCGAGGCCCCCCGCACCGGTCGACTCGGCGACGCCACCGCCACCATCCAGGCCGAACAGGACGACGTCATCCGCGCCCCGCTGCCGGGGGTTCTCATCGTCCAGGGCGGTCCCGGCACCGGCAAGACCGTGGTGGCGCTGCACCGGGCCGCCTACCTGATCTACACCCACCGGTTCCCCCTGGCCACCCAGGGGGTTCTCGTGATCGGGCCGAACCCCGTCTTCCTGACCTACGTCGAGCAGATCCTGCCCTCGCTCGGCGAGGCCGGCGTGCGGCTGGCCACGCTCGGCGACCTGCTCGACGGCGTGGTGGTGCAGGGCGATGACAGCGAGCCGGTTGCCCGTACGAAGGGTGACGCCCGCATGGCGACGGTCGTCCGGCGAGCGGTCCGGACCCGCCAGCGCCCGCTGCGGGAGCCCCTGGTGCTGGACTACGGCCTGCAGCGGCTGCGGCTGTCGCCCGAGGCGAGCGCGGCGATCGTGGCCCGCGCCCGGCGCCGTGCCCGTACCCACAACGGGGGCCGCCGGTTCGTTGCCGCGGCGTTCTTCGACGCGCTGGCGGCCAGTGTGCGGCGCCCACCGGCGCCCGCCGATCTGGCCGATGCGCTCGGCGAGACCCTGGAGGTGCGCCGCGCCCTCGACCGGATGTGGCCGGTGCTCACCCCCGCCCACCTGTTGCACGACCTGTACGGCAGCCGGGCGCTGCTGCGCAACGCCGCCGCCGGCGTGCTCGGCGAGGCCGACATCGAGGGCCTGTACCGCCCGCGCCGGATACATGCCGACGACGTGGTGTGGACGACCGACGACGTTCCGGTGCTGGACGAGGCGCGCATGCTGCTGGGGCCGCGGACTCCCCGCGACACGGCCGAGCGGATCCGCACGTACGGCCACATCGTGGTGGACGAGGCGCAGGACCTCTCACCCATGCAGTTGCGCATGGTGGGTCGGCGCTCACTCAACGGTTCGCTGACGCTGGTGGGCGACATCGCCCAGGCCACCGGCGCCTGGGCGCACGGTTCCTGGGAGAGCGTGGTGGAGCTCACCTCACCGGAGACGCCGCCGCGCTTCGCCGAGTTGACGATCGGCTATCGCGTGCCGCGGCCGATCATGACGTTCGCGGCGGCCTGCCTGCCCCCGGAGATGTCGGACCTGGCGCCGTTGCGCGCGGCGCGCCCCGGCGGCGACCTTCCCGCCATCGTGCGGGTGCCGCCCGCCGATCCCGCCGCCCTCGGCGAGGCCGTCGCGGCGAGCGTGCGCGGCGAACTCCAGCACATCGGGGCGGGCAACCTGGCCGTCGTCTGCGCCTCGGACCACGAGGCGGAACTGTCCGAGGCGCTGACGGTCGCCGGGGTGGCTCACGGCGTGGCCTCCCGGCGCGCTCTGGGCATGCAGGTGTCGGTCTGCTCGGTGCGTACGGTCAAGGGCCTCGAGGTCGACGCCGCCGTGGTCGTCGAGCCGCACCGCATCGTGGCGGAGTCCACGGCGGGCATGCGGCTGCTGTACGTGGCCCTGAGCAGGGCGACGCGGCGTCTCACCGTGATCACCGGCAGGCCCCTGCCGGAAGCACTGGAGGAGGCCGCCGCGGCGATCGGGGGCTGATCCGCTCGGTCATTGGCCCACGCGTGCTCGGACCTCGATGTCGCGACATCCCGCGGCCGACGGTTTGGCACGCCGCCCGGCGGACTCGCCCGCGCCCGCTCGGACTTCGCTGCCGCGACGGCGACCCGCCGTCCCCGAGCGGTGTCGTGGGCCGGCGCCCGCCGGCGGGGGAGTCGATGACGGGGCCCACGACCGGCCCGCTGCCCGCATCGAATCGACCTGTTGTTAGGGTTACCTAATTCAGCCGAGTGGATTAGGGTTGCCTAACAGTATCGGTGGAGCGGGCTCGGAAGAGTGCTCCGAGAATCGAAGGAGACATCATCGTGACATCCGAGAGCAGCATCACCCGCCGGCCAACGGGCGCATTCCGGTTGCTCGCGCTGGTCGCCGTCCTCAGCCTGGCAGCCGCTGCCTGCGGCTCGGACGGGGAGTCCACGAGCACCGTCTCGCCGGCCCCGACCCCGCCGGCGGAGCCTGTGCCGGCGCCCGAGCCCGCGCCGGCTCCACCGGCTGAATCCGACGATCCCCTCACCATCTACTCGGGGCGCAACGAGGATCTCATCGGGCCGCTCGTGGAGATGTTCGAGGAGGCGACCGGAATCGAAGCCGACGTTCGCTACGGTTCCTCGGCCGACCTGGCGCTGCTGATCGAGACCGAGGGCGACGCCACACCTGCCGACGTCTTCATCTCCCAGAGTCCCGGCGCCATGGGGTACCTGGCCACGCAGGACCGCCTGCAGGCCCTCCCGGCGAGTGTCCTCGACGCTGTGGACGCTCTCTACCAGGCCGGCGACGGCACGTGGGTGGGTTTCAGCGGGCGCCAGCGCGTGCTCGTGTACAACCCCGACCTGGTGGATCCGGCCGACCTCCCCGGGTCGGTACTGGACCTCACCGACCCGGCGTACGACGGCCGTGTCGCGGTGGCGCCGGCCAACAGCTCCTTCCAGGACTTCATCACGGCGATGCGCTTCCAGTCCGGTGACGACGCCACGCTCGCCTGGCTGGAAGGGATGGCGGCCAACAACTCGCCCAACTACCCGAAGAACTCGGCCATCGTCGACGCGGTGCTGCGCGGCGAGGTGGACATGGGCCTCGTCAACCACTACTACCTGCTGCGCTTCCTGGCCGAGGATCCCGATGCCCCCGGGATCAATCACAACTTCGCCGCCGACGACATCGGCTCCCTGCTGATCGTCACGACCGGGGCGATCCTGGCGACCTCCGACCGGCCCACCGCGGCGCAGTCCTTCGTCGAGTTCATGCTCACGCGGCAGGCGCAGGAGTTCTACGCATCGGAGACCCGTGAGTACCCGCTGGCAGCGGGCGTCCAGCCACCGGACGAGCTCACCCCCCTCGACGTCGCCGACGTCATGGACACCATCGACTTCGATGTCCTCGGCGGTGGCCTCGCGCGCACCCAGGAACTCATCGACCAGAGCGGCATCGTGCGCTGACCCTGCGGTCCCCGGCACCCCCGCCCTCCTTCCTCCGTCATTCCCGCGGAGGCCGGAATCCACCGCCCGGCGATCGGACCGGGGCTGCCGCTGGATCATGCAGCAACTGCTCGAGTTCGCGCCAGTTGTAAGTGTTGCCTAACGAACTAGGGTATTAGGCGTGCCTAATGCCCGACGTTCCACCGCGGGCGCCCCGCCGCCGGGTGATCCGGCGCCGCGTGGGCGCAGCGGCTTCCCCCGCGCCGGCCGTGCCACCAACGGGAGAGGCGCGCGGGCGAACGGTGGCGCCACCGGTGTGAGCGGCTTCCGGGCCCTGCGGCTGGTCGATGTCCACAAGTCGTTCGGCGATACGCGGGTTCTTCACTGGGTCAACCTGAGCATCGAGCGCGGGCGCACTCTGGCGCTGCTCGGCCCCAGCGGCTGCGGCAAGACGACGCTCATGCGCATCGTGGCTGGGCTCGAGGTCGCCGACGGCGGGGAGGTGCACGTCGGTGAGCGCATGCTCGCGGGTCCGGGCGTGAACGTGGCGCCGGAGTACCGCCGTATCGGCCTCTTGGGCCAGGAGCGCGCGCTGTTCCCGCATCTGACCGTCGGAGGCAACGTGGCCTACGGTCTCGGACGCTCGCCCGACCGGGACGCGCGGGTGCGCGAGGTACTGGACATGGTCGACCTCGCCGGTTTCGAGAAGCGGATGCCCGACTCGCTGTCGGGGGGTCAGCAACAGAGGGTCGCCATCGCACGGGCGCTGGCACCGCGCCCGCGGATGCTCCTGCTCGACGAGCCCTTCCAGGCGCTCGACGTGCATCTGCGGCTGGAGCTGCAGGCCGAGGTCCAGACGCTGCTCCGAGCACTCGGGGCCACCGCCGTCATCGTCACCCACGATCAGGACGAGGCCTTCGTCATGGGTGACGAAGTAGCCGTCATGCAGGAGGGGCACATCCGCCAGCGCGGTACCCCCGGCGAGGTCTACGGCCATCCCGCGTCGCCGTGGGTCGCCTCGTTCGTCGGCGAGGCCAACTTCGTCCCCGGTGTCGGGTCCGGCTCCACCGTCGCCACACCGTTGGGCAATCTGGCGACGTGCTGCGCCGTGTCGGGCAAGGTGGCGGTCCTGGTACGTCCCTCGCAGCTGCGCCTCGTTGCACCGGCGACGAGCGGTGAGGCGGATGCGAGCGCCACGGGCCAGGTACAGGCGATGCGCTTCTACGGGCATGCCACCGAGTGCCGCGTGCAGATCGGTGACAGCGTCCTCCTGGCGCGCAGCGACCGGATGCCGAGCGTGCGCGTGGGTGACGACGTGACGCTCCGCTACGAGGGCCCGCCGGCCGTCGCGTACCCGGCGTCGGCCATGGCCGGTCTGCGGCGGAACGGCAAGCAGCGGCACCCCGAACGCGGGAACCCGGCGCCCTAGGAGACTGCTGCGCAATGCTGGGGACCGCCTTCTTCGTCAGCCCGGCGGGGTTGGGAATGCACCGTCCGGCGGTCCGCTCCGCGCCTCCGGTGAACGACTCAGCCCACGCCTGAGAGTCGCACCGGAGCGCTACCGACTCGACGCAACCCGCAGTTCGGGCGATGGACGCCGGGCGCCTGTGCCGTCTCTGGGGCGTCGGGCTCGGGTTGTTCTTCGCCGCGCCGCTCGGCTACCTCGTCTACGAGAACGTCCGGCTGCGCTCCGACATACTCGACATCCTGGGCGTGGCGCGGACCTGGGGTCCGCTGGGCAACTCCCTGCTGCTGGCCGCCGCGGTGTCGGTGGCTGCCATGGTCGCCGGCACGGCCCTGGCCTGGGCGACGGTGCGCCTCGAGCTACCGGGGCGGCGGCTGTGGGCAGCGCTGGCGCCGCTGCCACTGGTCTTCCCGACATTCGTCGGCGCGACGGCGTTCATCGCCCTCGTGGCCCGCGGCGGCCTCGCCGAGCAGATCCTGTCGCCGCTCGGCGTCGGCGCCCTGCCGCGGCTCCAAGGCTTCTGGGCCGCCTGGCTGGTGCTCACCCTCTTCACGTATCCCTACGTCTACCTGCCGACCCGCGCCCGGCTGCGCCATCTGGACCCCGCGTACGAGGACGCCGCGCGCGTGCTGGGGCGCAGCCCACGGGCGGTCTTCGCCACCGTCACCCTCCCGGCGATCCTCCCGGCCACCTCCGCCGGCGGTCTGCTCGTGTGCCTCTACACGCTCTCGGACTTCGGGGCGGTCGAACTGCTGCGCTACGAGACCCTGACCCGCTCGATCTACGCCAACCGGCTCTTCGACCGGTCAACGTCGGTGGCACACGGCCTGCTGCTGGGCGTCGTCGCGCTCGCCGTGGTGGTCGTCGAGCGGCTGTTGGCCCGGCGCCGAGCGGGTGGCTTCGCGGCGACCTCCGACCGGCCCCCGCCACTGGCGGATCTCGGCCGGTGGCGCTGGCCGGTCTGCGCCGCGGTCGTCGCATTCCTGCTTCTGGCTCTCGTGGCGCCACTCGCCACGTTGGGGTATTGGGCCGGTAGGGGGATCGCCAATCCGGGCCGGCGTGTCGGGGCGTTCGCCCTCGATGGGGCGGGGATTGCCACCTCGACCGCTTCCACCGTGGCGGTCAGCGCGGTCGCGGCGACGGTGACGGTCCTGGTGACGCTGCCGCTGGCGTGGCTCCTGGTCCGCCGGCCGTCGCGCAGTGCCTCGGCCTCCAACCTCCTCGTCACGGCCGGTTTCGCCCTACCCGGCATCGTGGTCGCCCTGGCCCTGGTGTTCTGGGCGCTCCAAGTGCCGTTCGCCGGGGTGATCTACCAGACGCTGCCACTGCTGGTCGTGGGCTACGTGCTGCTGTTCGGGGCGCAGGCGGCCAACGCGGCGCGGGCGGCCGTCGGCGCCGTGCCGAGACGTTTGAGCGAGGACGCCCGGACGCTGGGCGCCCGTCGCTGGCGGCGCCTCCGGACCGTGGAGCTGCCGCTGATGGCACCCGGGCTGCTGGCTGCCGGCGGCTTGGTGTTCCTGTCGGTCATGAAGGAGCTCCCGCTCACCCTGCTGATGCGGCCGACGAACCTGCCGATGCTGTCGGCGGACATCTGGGACTCGACCGAGTCGCTCTTCCTGGCGCAGGCCGGGCTGGAGTCCCTGGTGCTGGTCGCCGCATCCGGGGTCCTGACGTGGCTGCTGGTGCTGCGCCGCTCGGAGTTCACCTGAGCGGAGCGAAGAAGGTTCCGAGCGGCAACCAAAGAACAAGGCCGAAACTACAGCTACAGGTGTGTCGTATGTCACACCTAGCAATCGTCCGCTCTGGCTGGTGTCGGCTCTTCTCAGTTTTGGCGTCGCGTACGAACTACCAGTGGTCAGAATACTAACCCACGGGGTGGTTCTGCAACATCCCTTGTGGGGTGGCGGCAGGCGAACGTTTGTGGACGCCGCACTAGGCCGCAGCGGAAACGGGTACGACCAGGACGCGCTCGCTCGTGAAGCCGTCGACCTCCACCGACTCGCCGTCGATGGTGACCGTGGTGGACCCGTCGGGAGAACTGGACGTCACGACGCCGCTGTTTCCCGGGCAGATCGACGAGTGCTCCAGAAAGTCCAGCACGCCGTCGACGAACTCCAGCTCCTCGGTGATGCGCGACACCACGAACGCCCCGCCCGACTCCACGTCGCTGAGCGCCACGCTCTCCGGTGCCGAGTAGCCCGAACCCGGGATCGGGTTGCCGTGCGGGCACGTCGTGGGACGTCCCAGGAGTTTGCTCATGGCCTCCTCCACGCGAGGCGAGAGCACGTGCTCCCACTTGCCGGCCTCGGCATGGGCCTCCGCCCACGACAGCCCCAGCATGTCGGTCAGGAACCGCTCGGCCAGCCGGTGCCGGCGCACCACCTGGCGCGCCAGCGCCATGCCGTCGTCGGTGAGCGTGATCCGCCGGCCGGGCTCCAGCAGCCCCTCGGCCTGCATCCGGCGGATCATCTCCGAGACCGCGGGGCGGGAGATGCCCATCCGCTCGGCGATCCGAGCCTGGATGACGTCCAAGTCGTCCTCGGCCAACTCGAAGATGGTCTCGCAGTACTCCTCGAAGGCCGGGTGGTACTCGGGTGCTGTCCAAGTCGCCACGACCCCGATTGTAGACGAGCCACCCTGCCGGCGTCTCCCCAGGTACAGGCGTATTTCGGGTCCCGGGAGGTTCCCGGCCTCCGGCGCTCTAGGCTCGCCCCTCGAACACGGCGGTCGTGCTCGGACCGGTTGCCGCTCCGTCATTCCGGCGAAGGCCGGAATCCACTGGTGCAGCGGTCCGGGTCGTGGCGCGGGTGGACCTCCCGGCTCTCGGCCGGCCGTCGCCCGCCGGACGCCGGCGCTGGAGGCGAGCAATGGACCTACTCGAACATCAGGGCAAGGAGTTCTTCGCCTCCTTCGGCCTGCCCACCTCGCCCGGCGCGGTGGCGTTCAGCCCCGACGAGGCGGTCGCCGCCGCCGACCGGATCGGCTACCCGGTCGTCGTCAAGGCGCAGGTGCACGTGGGCGGGCGCGGCAAGGCCGGCGGCATCAAGCTGGCCACCGACGCCGCCGAGGTGCATCACCACGCCGGCGCGATCCTCGGGCTCGACATCCGCGGCCACGTCGTGCGCCGCCTCTGGATCGAGCAGGCCGCCGACATCGCCGAGGAGTACTACGCCGGCTTCACCCTCGACCGCTCGGCGCGCCGCCATCTCGGGATGCTGTCGGCGCAGGGCGGCGTGGACATCGAGGAGGTGGCCGCCACCGCCCCCGGGGCCATCGCCCGCCTCCACATCGACCCCACCGAGGGCCTCACCCCCGAGGCCTGCCGCCGCTGGGTGGCAGACGCCGGGCTCGACCCCGCCGTCACCACCCAGGCCGTCGATTTGCTGGGCTTGCTGTACCGGGCCTATGTCGAGGGCGACGCCGACCTCGTCGAAGTGAACCCACTCATCGTCACCGCCGACGGGCTGCTGCACGTGCTCGACGCCAAGGTCACCCTCGACGGCAACGCACAGTTCCGCCACCCCGGCTACGCCGCCTACGACGAGACCGTCGAGCGCGACGAGCGTGAACAGGAGGCCCACGCCAGGGGATTGCAGTACGTGGGACTCGACGGCACCGTCGGTGTCATCGCCAACGGCGCCGGGCTCGCCATGGCAACCGTCGACATCGTCGACGAGGCCGGGGGCACGCCCGCCAACTTCCTGGACATCGGCGGCGGGGCCAACGCCGATGTCATGTCCGCGGCGCTCGAGGTGGTCGACGGCGATCCGTCCGTGCGGGCCATCTTCATCAACATCTTCGGGGGCATCACCAAGGGCGAGGAGGTGGCCCGCGGCATCATCGAGGCTCTCGGGCGGGTGGACATCGCCTCGCCAATCATCCTGCGCCTCGACGGCACCAACGCCGCCGAGGGCACCGAGATGCTGCGACCGCACCTCTCCGACAGCCTGCGCCTCGCCCCCGACATGGTGGAGGCCGCCCGCATGGCAGTCACGGCCGCCGCGTCCGGGAGGGCCGGGTCATGAGCATCTTCGTGGACCAGAACACCCGGGTCGTTTACCAGGGGCTCACCGGCGCCGCCGGGCGCTACTACGGCCTGCTGAACCGCGACTACGGCACCCAGGTCGTGGCCGGCACCCACCCCCGCAAGGCCGGCAGCGACGTGGACGGCATTCCCGTCTTCGCCACCGTGGGCGACGCCGTGGCGGCCACCGGGGCCGACGCCTCGTGCATCTTCGTGCCCGCCCCCGGCGTGCCCGGCGCCGTGGCCGAGGCAGCCGAGGGCGGCGTGCGCTTCATCGTCGTGATCACCGAGGGCGTGCCCATGCACGACGAGGCCCGGACGTTCGCCCACCTGCAGCGCCACCATCCCGACGTGCGGCTGCTGGGCCCCAACTGCCCCGGCGTCATCAGCCCCGGGCTCTGCAACATCGGCATCACCGCCGGACACATCGCCGAACCCGGCGGCCCGGTCGGCATCGTCAGCCGTTCAGGCACCCTCACCTACCAGGCCCTGCACGAACTCAAGGAGAAGGGGATCGGCTGCACCACCTGCGTCGGCATCGGCGGCGACCCCGTGCCGGGAACCAACTTCATCGACTGCCTCGCCGCCTTCGAGGACGACCCCGAGACAGAGGCCGTCATGCTGATCGGCGAGATCGGCGGGTCGGCCGAGGAGGAGGCGGCGGAGTTCATCGCCGAGCACCTCTCCAAGCCGGTCGTGGCCTACATCGCCGGCATGACCGCGCCGCCGGGCAAGAAGATGGGCCACGCCGGTGCGATCGTCTCGGGCGGCAAGGGCACGGCGGCCGCCAAGGTGGAGGCGCTCAGCGCAGCCGGCGTCCGCGTCGGCAGCAACCCCACCCAGGCCGGCGAGATAATGGCCGAGGTCGTCGCCTCGCTGTAGCTCTGTCCGGTCGGGGGCGGCTGTGGCCGTTTGCAGACGCTAAAACGCGAGAGTCCGGCGCCCCCGGGGGGGCGCCGGACTCTTAGGTTTTGCTAGCTATTGCTAGAGGGTTGTTCGCCTAGTTGCAGGCGGGTATGCCCGGGCTCTGGTCGATGTGCTTCTCGTAGAGGTCGTCGAGGGTGCCTCGCGCGATGTAGTACCCCAGCCAGCCGTTCAGGTACTCCAGCCACACGACCTCGCCACGCGGCAGGGCCCATGCGCCGTACTCCGCTGCCAGGAACGGGTCGGTCGGGTCCAGGATGCTGGTGGTCGGGTTCTCGGCCACGAAAGGCTGTGCCAGGTAATTCTCCACCACGATGGCGTCGGCGCGCCCTGAGGCCACCTCGAGGAACGCCGGGGCCTGATCCAGTTCGATCAACTCGGCCTCGGAGAACTCTTTGGAGATCAGGTTGGCCGCGGTGGAGCCGGAGAGAGCGGTCATGGTGACATCGCTGCTGTTCAGATCCGACCTGGTCTTGACCGCCGAGTCGTTGTTCACGACCACGACCTGCCCGTAGGGCACGTACGGGCACGTGAACCAGAGCTGCTCGAGGCGTGCCGGGCGGCCGACGAGGCCAACCGACGCCATGTCGAACTGGCGGGCGAGCACGCCCGGGATCATCGCCTCGAACTCGAGGTCGTTGATCTCGAGCTCCACGCCGAGGTCCTCGGCGAGCATGTGCATCAGGTCGACGTCGTAGCCGGCCGGATCGCCGTTCTCGTCGATGTACATCTGCGGCTCGAACTGCAGGACCATGCCGACCCTGAGGGTCCCACGATCCTTGATCTCGTCCAGCAGGTTCCCGCTCACCACGGCCTGGGCCGCCGAGCCGGACTCACCCTGGGTCAGCGTGACCTCTTCCTCCTCCGCGGCGGGTGCGGGTGCCGGGGCGGCATCCTCGGCGGGCGCCGCAGGCGCGGCACCGTCGTCGGCGGGCGCCGGTGCGGGTGCCGCCTCGGGCGCGGGCGCCGGTGCGGGTGCCGCGTCGTCGTCGCCGTCTCCGCAAGCCGCCGCCAGCAGCGCCACCGCCATCAGCGGAACAATGAACTTCATGAGTCTCCTCATGTACTACTCCTCCCTCAGGGTTTGCTTCACGAACCGGCCTCTCGCGCGAGCAACCGCACATCGACGCCTGAATGAGGCATCCGCGAGAACTCGCCAGGAGCTTCTACCGATCGATTGATCCAGGATACTACGAGCGCGCGCAAGTCGGCGACCGTCCACCTGTTAGTGAGGCGCAGGCGGGCTATGACCGCATCGTGGTCCTCGACCTGAGCGATGCGGCGGTTGATGGCTCCCAGCACAAGGCTCCCGGCGGCGGTCTCGGCACGGGCCCCAACCCATTGGCCGGGGCAAACGCGGTTGGAAGTGGTCGCTCCTGTGT
>CAZTZI010000183.1:0-16172 GCA_964618115.1 uncultured Acidimicrobiales bacterium | reverse complement strand
ATGCACGGTATGCGTGCATCCTGCTGCCAATTCGCGAGCTAAGGCCGCCCCTGCGATGTGCCAGCCCGGAGGTGAGCGAAACGCCGTTCGGCGTCGCCGACGGACATTCCGAGGATCTCGGCGACTCGCTGCCATGATGTGCCGCTTGAGAGGGCGGCCGCGACACGTTCAGCGATGTGCTGTTCGCTCTCGCCGTCTTCGACGGCGCACTGCAGGAAGAAGTCGGCTACCGGTATCTCGTTCTCCGTCGGCGGTCCGCCAGCCTCGCACCAGTCCGCGAGCGCCTCGTCGTCGTCGAGCATCTGTCTGGTGAGCTTCGCCATCCCCTTCACCTCAAGTACTTCGCACGCGCCGGCATCGCGTGAACGATCCTACGCCGTCCATGATGCGTCACGACCAGCACCTCGAGCAGGCGCCCGCTCCGGTCGGCTCCGATGCACATCACCGCCTCGTCCTGCCGGAAAGCGCGAAATGCGTTGCGGTAGGCATGCAGGATGTCCTGTTCGTCAATGCCATGCCGGCGTGCATTCGACATAATTTCCAGCTTCATCCTATGAGACTATTAATTTTTATGATTAATCATGATGGATGATTAGAAGGTACGATGTCGTGCATGAATGAGGTGACGTTGCGCGAGGCACGAAACCGGTTGGCCGAGGTGATCGAGGAGATCCGTCGCTCGGGCGAGCCGGTCTCGGTGACGCGGCGCGGCCGCCGGGTCGCCGTGATCCTGGACTCCGACGCCTTCGACCGGCTCGTCGACAGTGCGGACGACGCCGCTGACCGCCGCGAACTCGAGGCCGCGCGGCTTGACGACGACTACGTGCCCTGGGATGAGGTCAAGGCTGCGCTGGGACTCGAGTGAGCCGCTACACCGTCGAGATCGCCCGCCGGGCGGTCAAGGCGATCGCCCAGCTGCCGCGCGCCGAGCAGCAGCGGGTTCGAGCAGCGATTGACCTGCTGGCCGACGAGCCGCGGCCCTCCGGCTGCGTCGCGCTGGCAGGCGAGGAGTCCGTCTACCGGGTACGCGTCGGCGACTACCGGATCCTCTACGAGGTCATCGATGCCCGCCTGGTGATCCACGTCGTCCGTGTCGCCCATCGCCGCGAGGCCTACCGGCGCCGATGAACCCAGGCAGAAGGTCGCCGATGAGCGCCGGTGGTTGAGGGTCTCGAGTTGAAGTAACGCCGGAAATGCCCGTTATGTAAAGTATGATTCCGGAGCGGGGCGCACTTCACAGGCGGGAGACGCTCAGCGGCGAGACGCCTGCCACGGATCGAGCAGCATGAGATCCTCGAATGGTGCGAAATCAGCGATGTTGCGCGTCACCACGGTCATTCCGTGGATGATCGCCGTGGCTGCGATGAGGCAATCCACGACCGGTACTGACCGCGGCGCGTGAAGGCGCGCCGCTTGGCGCGCCACTGCGGCGTCGACGCTCAAGACCCGCCCGCCGAAGGCCTCGTGGACGTCTCCGTCGAGCCACCGACGCAGCACGGCACCGGAAGGTGGATCGCGCCGCTCCAGGCGCGCCACCCCGAGTTCCAGTTCGTAGAGGGTGAGCGCTGAGATGTAGGTGACTTCGATGGCGACGCCGTCGACCCAGGCGGAAACGTTGGGGTCGGCTCGGCCTGCTCTGATTCTCCGGATCTCGGAGACGACGTTGGTGTCCAGGAGGTACATCAGAGAAGTTCGATGGGGCGCTCCCGATGCTCTCGGTCGGGAAGCTCGAGGTCGACGTCGGCAGCCCCCGGCGTGCGGGACAGAACGTCACTGAGGCGAGAGCCGGGGTCTCTGAGTTCCCTGTACTGCTCGTAGCTCAGCAGAACGTGTGAGGGTCGACCGCGGTCGGTGATCAGTACCGGTCCGTCGCGGGCGGCGCGCTTGGCGGCAGCCGCGCTCTGGTTGAACTCCCGGCTGCTGATGCTCGTGACGGGATGTTGCACAGCCTCACCTCCCGGAATGTTTGTATGTTGCTACATCATAGTCCGAAGCTGTCCACCTGGACGGTCGGAAGCGACTTGGCCTGCTCGCCAGCTGGATCGACTGGCGCGACTGGCGCTCACTGGGGCTTGCGGCGGTTGGTCCAGTAGTGCTTGCGGATGTGCACGGCGACATTGCGAGGGTTGTCGCGCCAGCACTGCAGCGGGTCGAAGCCGTCGTGTGCCAGGCACATGTTGCACGAGACGCACTCGACGCCGCCGGTGCGGCCGGCCTCCAGCTTGCGCACCAGGTCGGGCTCGCGGATGAACGGGCGGGCCATGGCCAGGAAGTCGGCGTCGCCCGATGCGAGGATGTCGGTCATCGTCTCGGTCGTGCGAACCCCACCGACGAGGATGATCGGCAGGCCGGTTGCGTCCTTCACTGCGCGGGCGAACGGCCGGTAGTACGCCTCGGCGCCGGCGGGCTGCCTGGCACGCTGGACCAGCAGGTTCCGCCACGCCTGCACCCGTCCCACCGCCACGTACGGGCGGATGTTCTCGAAGTAGCTCCGCATCACCCCGTAGGTGGTCTCGAACCCGTCGATCCCGCGCTCGGCCAGTAACTCGGCGCGCTCCAGAGACTCCTCGCGTTGCAACCCGCCGTCGACCGAGTCCTCCACGCTCAATCGCGCCGTGACGGGCAGGTCGTCACCCACGGCGCCCCGCACGGCGTCGTAGACCTCGACCATGAACCGGCTGCGCCGTTCGGCGTCGCCCCCCCATCCGTCGTCGCGGGTGTTGGCGTGCGGCGAGCAGAACTCCGAGATGAGGTAGCCGTTGCCGCCGTGGATGTGGACGCCGTCGAATCCCGCCTCGGCAGCCCGACCGGCTGCCGCCCCGAAGGAGCGCACGAGACCGGAGACCTCACCGGTGGTCAACTCGACGGGCTGGATGGTGTACATGGCGTTGGGGACGGGCGAGGGCGCCACCGGCGTGATGGCCGACATCATGGTCTGGCTGCCGCAGTGGCCGATCTGGGCGAAGATCAGCCCGCCCGCCTCGTGCACGGCATCGGTCGCCCGCCGGAGGGTCGGGACGACCTTGTCGTCGTGGATGCCTGTCTGGTTGGCGCTGGCCTGGCCGCGGGGATCCACGTACATGTGCCCGGTCAGCAGCAGCCCCGCTCCCCCCTCGGCCAGGCGCCGGTACAACTCCACGAAGGAGTCGTAGACCACGCCGCTCGCCGACGCCATCGTCTCCGAGGTGGCCCCCCGCACGATCCGGTTGGGGATCTCCAGAGACCCGATCCGGCCCGGCCGCAGGTACAAGGGCTCGGACGTCACGGCCGCAAACCTAGCGCCGACGCCCAGCCGAAACCGCTCGCCAGGCTCCCGGGATCGACGCTTGTGCTGAGCGCCAGCCGGCCGACGGGCCGCCTTCGAAGCGTCCATGCATGCTGCTCGCCGACAGCCCCGCCGCACTAGAGGCCACCCTGCGCAGCCCGGCCCGCAGACGCAGCTCCTCGGAGGTCGAGTCCGCAGCCCGCACACCAGCCCGTGGGGCTACCGAGACCGGAGCGACGATCGACACGATCCGAGGTCAACCCGCTGCCGGTATCGTCGGGATCCATGAGTAGTGGGCAGATGGCGCTCCGTGGTCGCCGGGGATGACGGGGGGCGCCGGGCGGCTGAGTCGACCTCCAAGCCCGGTGAGCAGCCCGGACGGCTCGAGGAGTTGTTCCGGTTCGACCACGATCCTGCCTACGGCGAGGTCGTGCGGATCGGGGCGCTCGTGCAGCGGGTCACGGCGGCGAACCCCAGCCCGTTCACCTTCGCCGGCACCGGTACCTACATCGTGGGCGACCGGCGGGTCGCGGTCATCGATCCCGGGCCCGACGACGCCGGGCACATCGCCGCCCTCCTGCGGGTGCTCGAGGGGCGCACGGTTACCCACATCTGCATCACCCACACCCACAGCGACCACTCCCCCGCCGCCCGCGCGCTCGCCGAGGCGACCGGCGCACCGGTCTTGGGCTTCGGCCCACACCCGGCCGCCGATGCTGGGCGACACGGTACCGAAGGATCAGCGCTGCAAGAGGAGTCCGGGGACTGGGATTTCGTACCCGACGATGCGCTGGCCCACGGCGACGTGGTGGCCGGTGACGGTTGGACCCTCGAGTGCCTGTACACCCCCGGGCACATCTCGAACCACCTGTGCTTCGCTCTCCCCGAGGAGCGCGCCGTGTTCACCGGCGACCACGTCATGGGTTGGTCGTCGACGATCGTTCCGCCGCCCGACGGCAACCTCGGCGACTACCTGCGCAGCCTCGAGTTGCTGATCGCCCGAGGCGACCGCGACGGCGTGTACTGGCCCACCCACGGCCCGCCGATCACCGCGCCGAACCGCTACGCCCGGGCGCTGCTGGCGCACCGCCACCGGCGCACCGGCCAGATCCTCGCCTGCCTGCGCGATGGCCCCACCACGATCCCCGCGATGGTGGCGCGCATGTACACGACGACTCCCGAGGTCCTGCACCCCGCCGCCGCTCTCTCGGTGCTGGCCCACCTCATCCACCTCGCCGAGGAGGGAAAGGTCACCTCGGATCCGGCAGCCGGCATGCGTGCCGCCACCTACGCCCTGGCCTGAGCGACCGTCCGGCAGCCTCGCTACTGGCAACCGCCGTCGCGGAACGGGTTGGTGCGCGGCGGTGGGATCAGGTTCGGCTCCAGCGGGTGCCGGAACCAGTCGGTGTCACAGAACCCGCCGAACTCACCGGCCAGGTTGGCCAGTAGCTGCGCCGACAGGACGCGCCGCAGCAGCCGCCACAACTCGGCGCCGTTCGTGACGTTCGCCGCGTACCAGCCGGGCACTTCGCCGGCCAGGGCGGATCGGACAACCTGCTCCGCCTCACCGTCCGGCTCGCCGCCCAGGCCCGGACAGCCGGCCCCGTAGTAGGCGAGCCAGGCGGTCGGCACCACGAGATGCGCCATCGTGTCGGCGAGGATCTCCGACCCCGACTCCTGCCCGTAGTCCCGGAAGCAGTCGGGGTACGTCCAGGCGAAGTAGAGCTGGGCGGCGCCCCAGGCTCTCGCGGGCGCCAGTCCGGTCGTGCTGTCGTAGACGTGGGCCAACTCGTGGACGGCGTCGCCGAGCGTCATCTCGGCCAACTCCATGCTGTCGGACCGGCAGGTGTACCACTCGGCGATCAGGTTGCAGGACGAACGGACCGCCCCCCGGAAGTCCTCGGTCCGGCCCGCTGTGACCCGCTCGCCGATGTGATCCCAGGCGGCGCGCAGCCACGGGAACTCGGCCGCCCGCTGCTCGACGGCCTCATCCAGCCAGGTCCGCACCAGATCGGTCTCGTCGTCGGGGCGCCGGGCCGGAGGTATCTCCGCCGGTACCGCCACCGGCGCGGGGCGCAGAGCGCGCCGGCGGCTGCCGTCGCCCGACTGGCCGGCATTGTTGCCTCCCCAGCAGGAGTAGGAGCCGTCGGTGTGGGCAACGCAGGTGTGCGGCGCGAAGCGGAGCGAGCCGGCGCTCATCGTGACGGCGACCGCGTCGGTGACGCCGGCGACGCGGGCCGGGTGAGGCCGGGGCGCCGCGGACCCGTCGCCGAGCTGACCGGCGGCGTTCTTCTCACCCCAGCACGACACGCCGCCGTCGTCATGCACCACACAGACCCCGCCGTCACCCACCGAGACCGAGGTGGCACCGCCGACGCCGTCGACGCGCTCCGGGCCGGCCCGCTCGGCCACCGGCCAGCAGTACACCTCGCCGCCGGTGGTCACCGCGCAGGTGCGATCCCAGCCGGTCGACACCGCCGCGACGGCCGGGAGGCCCTCGACGCGACCGGGGCTGAAGGCATGCGCGTTGCCCGCGCCGCCGCCGTAGCCCCAACACGACAGGGCGCCGCCGGCATGGATGATGCAGTTCGAGGACGGTCCGGCGTCGATCCACGCGGCGTCGGTGATGTCCGGGACACGTTCCGGAACGCCGATCGAGGAGAATGCGCTGCCGCCCAGTTGCCCCAACGCCCCGGAGCCCCAGCAGGAGACGTGCCCGCGGGCATGTACGACGCAGGTGTGATCGGATCCTGCTGCGAGCGCCACTGCGTCGCTGATGCCCGGCACCTTCGCGGGCAGGTAGCCACTGAACGGCTCGCCGCGCCCGAGTTGCCCCTCGCGGCCCGCTCCCCAGCACGACACGGTCCCGTCGCCGTGCAGCGCGCAGAGGTGAGGCTCCTGGTGCGGATGATCACCGCTCGTGATGCTCACCACGTTCCGCAGGCCGGCGGCACTGAGGCGCTCCCGGATGCCGTCGGTGCCCCAGCAGGTCACGCGGCCGTTGGGGCGCACGGCGCAGGTGCGGCCGCGGGAGGCGGCGATGAGACTGTCACCGCTGCGTGCCGCACCGCGCACGAACTCCGGGCCTCGGACGACCGTCGCCTCGTCAGGCAAGGGGCGGATCACCTCGGGGCCGTCGGGATCGATGTCCCCCGGCGGCAGCAAGATCCGCGCCGGCGCGGGACTTGCGGCGGCTTCAACCCCGGTCGCCAGCGCCACCGGGGCAACGAGACTCACGCAGCTGATCACCAGGACTGACACCGCCAGGACGCCTCGCCGGGGTCGGGTCCGCGCCCTGCCACCGCCGGCGCCCGGCCCGCCGGCCGGGACGGGGTTCAGCGGCTCCAGCGGTTCCAGCTGATCACACCCTCGATCTCGCCGCGGTTGGCGGGCTTGAAGTCGGTGCCGTGCGTATAGGCCACGGGGATCAGGGCGAACTGGCGTGCCTTCTCGTAAGGGATGTCCAGGATCTCCGCCGCCTCACGCTCGTAGGCGAGGTGCAGGGTGGTCCAGCAGGTGCCGAGACCTCGCTCACGGGCCGCCAGCATGAAGCTCCAGGCCGCCTGGATCACCGACCCTCCCTCGGCGACGACATCGGTGGGACGCGCGGACCGGGTCGCCACGCAGGGGATGAGCAGCACCGGGCTGCGGTGCATGTTCTCCGCCAGGTGGACCGCGGAATCGACGACCCGTCGCTGCTGTGCCACCCACGTTCTGTCGTGGCCCGCGAATTTCCCGCCGGCGGACCGTCCATCCTCCGCGGCCCGGTCGGCAAGCGTGGGCCCCCGCACGTACGCCTCGAACCCGCGGCGGTACAGCCCGGCGATCGCCTCGACCTTGTCGCGCTCGGTCACGAACACGAAGTGCCAGGTCTGCATGTTGGAGGCGGTCGGGGCCTGCACCGCCAACTCGACGCACTCCCGCAGCACCGACTCGGGCACCGGCCGCTCGAAGTCGAGCCGCTTGCGCACCGCCCGGGTCGTGGCGAGCATCTCATCGGTCGACAACCCGAGCCTCGTCACACACCGAAGCGTACGCCCTCACCTCGGGCGGCCGACGAACCACCTTCCCGCTCGGCCGCCGATACACCGCTGCGCACGACCGACCGGCACTCTCCTATGACGGCTCGTACAGCCCCCCGAGGGTCGGCACGAGCGGCGCCGAGCGGCTCCAGGTGTTGAAGCTCAGCACGCCGTCGAGGTCCCGGATGGCGGGCTTGAAGTCGCTGCCGATCGTGTAGGCCACCGGGATCAGGGCGTACTGGCGCACCTCCTCGTAGGGGATTCCCAGAACCTCGGCCGCCTCCCTCTCGTAGATCAGATGCACGGTTGTCCAGCACGTACCCAGGCCGCGCTCCCGGGCGGCCAGCATGAAGCTCCAGGCGGCTTGGATGACCGAGCCGGCGCCTTCGATCACGTGGCGGGGATCCTCCGAGCGTCCGGCGGCGCAGGGGATCAGCATCGCCGGGCTGCGGTGGATGTTCTCCGCCAAGTGGATCCCCGAGTCGATGACGCGGGCCTGCTGCGTCCCCCAGTCGGGTTCGCGCTCCGCCCTCGCCCGGGAGGCCTCGATGAACCTCGCCCTGTTCGGGTCCTGGGCGCGCCGGTAGATGGTGGCCAGCGCCTCCACCTTGGAGCGATCGGTTACGAGGACGAAGTGCCAACTCTGACCGTTCGAGGAGGTGGGTGCCTGGACGGCGAACCGCGCGCACTCCCGCAACAGCGCTTCCGGCACCGGGCGGTCGAAGTCCAGTCGCTTTCGAACCGCTCGGGTGGTGAGCAGCATCTCATCGGCGCTGAGGCCAAGGGAAGTCGTCATGCCCGCAGCGTAGGTCCGCGTGTCGGGGGCCTTCAGGAGTTCGCCGTGACCGTCTCGAGGATGTCGCCGAAGCGCTCGAGTGCCGCCGCCCGGCGGGTCGGCAGATGCTCGCTCGGCCAGCCATCGGTCGCCTCGTAACCACGCAGGACGTGGCGGCTGATCGTGACCTTGTGAACCTCGTCGGCGCCGTCCACCAGCCGGGAGGCCCGCGCCTGGCGGTACATGCCCTCCAGCGGCAGGTCGGCGCTGAAACCCAGCGCCCCGTGCACCTGGATGGACCGGTCGATGGCGTTGTACAGCATCTGCGTGCCGTACACCTTGATCATGGCGATCTGGGTGCGCGAGGCCGAGGCGCCGTGGAGGTCCATGTGCCAGGCGGCGTGCATGCACAGCAGCTTGGTGGCCTCGATCTCCATCTTGGTCTCGGCGATCATGTCCTGGATCATCTGCTTGTCCGCCAGCAGGGAGCCGTGGGCGGACCGCGACAGCGCCCGCTCGCACATCATGTCGAAGGCCCGGCGGGCCTGGCCGATCCAGCGCATGGCGTGGTGGATGCGCCCGGGGCCGAGCCGCTTCTGCGCCAGCACGAAGCCGTCGCCCGGTTCGCCGATGATGTTGGTGGCGGGCACCCGCACGTTGTCGTAGACGATCTCGGCGTGGCCGCCGGGCCGGGGCGGGCCCTCGATGTGCGGCTCGCCCATGTTGGGGATGTCGCGCACGATGCGCACGCCCGGGGCGTCCGCCGGCACGAGGATCATCGAACAGCCCTGGTAGGGGTGCACGTCCGGGTTGGTCACCACCATGACGATCAGGAAGTCCGCCACGGATCCGTTGGTGGTGAACCACTTGTGGCCCGAGACGACGTACTCGTCACCGTCGAGCGTCGCCCGGGTGCGGATCAGGCGCGGGTCCGAGCCGGCCACGTCGGGCTCGGTCATCGAGAAGGCACTGCGCATCTCGCCGGCCAGAAGCGGCTCCAGCCAGCGGCGACGCAACTCGGCGCCGGCGCCGATGGCAAGCAGTTCGGCGTTGCCCGAATCGGGGGCGTTGTTGCCGAAAATCATGGGCGCGAACTCGCAGCGCCCCAGGATCTCGTGCATCAGGGCCAGGCGCACCTGGCCCCACCCTTGGCCGCCCAGGTCGGGGCCCAGGTGGCAGGCCCAGAGTCCCTGCTGGCGCACCTGCTCCTTCAGGGGGTCGGTGAGCACCCGCCACTGCTCGGGCGTGCAGTCGCCGGCGATCGCCTCCAGCGGCAGGATCTCGGCGTCCAAGAACTCCCGCATCCAGTCCAGCTTCGGCTGGAAGTCCTCATCGGTGGCGAAATCCCAGGCCATGTTCTCCCCGCCGGTCGCCGGTCTGCTGCGGCGTTCAGGCTATTGGGCGCAGCCGGTGGTGCGCCCTTGCGGCACCCGCTACGGAGACCGCGGATGTAGCGTGGCCGCGTCCCGACGAGCCGAGGAGGCACCATGGTCACCGTCGACAGGGACACTGTCGTCGCCGCCCTGACGGCCGAGTGGACGGCCATCGCCGAGTTGTGCGCAGAACTCGACGAGGCCGAATGGGCGGCGCCCACCGACTGTCCCGGCTGGAGCGTGCAGGACAACGTGAGCCACATGATCGGCACCGAGCGGATGCTGCTCGGCGATCCTGCTCCGGAGATCGACGTCGGCGAGGCATCCCACGTCCGCAATGAGATCGGCCGCATCAACGAGCTGTGGATCGCCGAGCGCCGCCCGTGGGCGCCGGCCGAAGTGCTGGCCGAGTTCCGGGAGGTGACCGCCGCCCGACTCGAGGCTCTCGCCGCCATGACGCAGGAGGACTTCGACGCCGAGTCGTGGACCCCGGCGGGCACCGACACCTACGGGCGCTTCATGCGGATCAGGACGCTGGACTGCTGGGTGCACGAGCAGGACATCAGGGGCGCGGTCGGCCGGCCGGGCCACCGCGACGGTCCGGTGGTGGAGGTCACCCTGGACGAGTTCGCCTTCGCGGTGGGCTTCGCGGTCGCCAAACTGGGCCGGGCACCCGACGGGGCGCGGGTGCTGATCGAGTTGACCGGACCCGCGGCCCGCAACTGGAGGGTGCAGGTCGCCGAGCGCCGCGGCCGGCTGGTGGAGAGCTTCGACGGCGACGCCGGGCCCACGATCACCCTGCGCACCGGCGCCCACACCTACACACGCCTGGCCGGCGGCCGCATCGCCGGCGAGGTGGCACTCAGCGCGGGCCTCGTCAGCCTGGAGGGTGACACCGAGGCCGCAGAGCGAATCCTCGCCGGCCTCGGCTACATGCCCTGACAGATGCCTCGAGAGCTGCCGCCGGAGTCCCTGGGTCCAGCCTCCGCCGGGAGGACGGGGCGGGAACCGGATGACGGTCGGAAGCCGGCGTCTCCGACGGGCGGCGCGCTAGATGTGTCCGAGTTCCGTTGACGGGGTGTCGTCCGCCTATTGGGCGCGGTTGAGCGGGGCGGCCGGCGGCTGGGCAGCGAGGTGCGGCCTGCGGGCGTGGCCGATCAGCGCGTACGGGTTGAGGAACTGTCTGCCCCATAGGGCGCTGCGTTCCGCTCGGGTCAGTTCGGCACGGTCGCAGGCGGCGTGCCAGCTGGAGCGGATGGTGTCGATCTGGTGGTCGACGAGAGCGGCCGCCTCCTCGCGGGCGAGCCTGTAGGTGTGGGCGTGGTCGACGCATCGAGCGACTTGGCTGACCCGGTCGCCGTTGGTGCCGAAGGCCATTGCCTGTTCGGCGCCGACGCTGAAGCCGGGTTGGGGACAAATGTCGAAGGCAGGCGTTAACGCGAGGGATAGCCCGTCCCAGAACGCGGCGTGATTCTTGGCGTGGTCGTCGGTGTTGCCGCAGAGGATGTTGAAGGTGATGCGGGCGAACAGTTCCCGCATGGTCGTGGTCGGTTCGACGAAGCGGGTCCTGATTTCTTCGGCCAGCAGGGGGTAGCTGTCATAGCCCATCCGCGCCGGCTCTTCGGCGACGCGGTTCTGTAGCAGAGTCCTGACGGAGACGAGCAGCCGCCGTCCGCCGCCGGGTGTGCGGTCGAACCGCTCGACGAGTAAGACCTGCCTGCCGGCGACTCGTTGGAGTGAGACGCCCGCAGCGTCGATCCCCGCCTGCCGAGCCAGGTGCATCGCGACGTACTCGCCTTGGATTGTCGGGTCATTGTCCCGAACGGAGGGGAACTTGGTGAGGAAACCGAACCGCCCGCCCGCGATCAGGGCTTTCGGCCTAGCGCCGCCAGCTGAGGTGCTCTGCAGCAGCGCCCGCCGGAGAACTCCCCCAAGCGGCAGGCCTTCCTCAACGCGCTGAGATGCTTCGATCAAGTCCTCAATGGTCGCCTCATCGCCGTGGCGGGGGAGGTAGGTGTCGGGGTCGTGCTGCAGGTCGATCCCCCCAATTCGGTTGGAGCCGGATTCGAGCAGGTATCCGAGGGTGCTGAGCCCGCCACCTTCGAGCCTCAGGCGACGTTCGATGACACGCTTGCCCCACGAATCGGGACCCGCGTCCGCGATGCAGCCCGGCACATCGTCACGGGTCAGCACTTCATTGTTCTGCAACGGCAAGTCGGGGAGGCTGAGGGCGATGGCGTTGTTACGCGCCAGGTAGCTTTGGCCGTAGACGAAACTCATCCGGGGCCCACGGTCTGTGAGGCGTGCGGCGACGACCGGGGCGGCGGCACCTGGCAACCAGATCCAGACGAACGCCTGCGCCGGACGGAGACGGGCCTCAGAAATCATTGTCTACCTCTGGGTGGCGGACGACGTCCGGCAGCACGGCCAGCCGAGACGTGAGATATTCCGCCTCTAGGCCGCGTCGCTGCCGATCGTCGCCGAACAGCGCCACTCCGACAATGGTGGCAACCTCGAAAGCGGTCCCGAGGGCGACGGTCGGGTCGCCGCGTTCCACTTTGCGGACTGTGGTTAGGGACACGCCCACTCGCTCGGCTACTTCGGCGGCCCGCAGCCGCCGCTCTCGGCGGCTGACCCGCACTCTGAGGGCGAACAGCCTCAAGGCTTCGTGGGTGGTTGCTGAGAACTCACGGTGACGGATCATACTGCCAGTATACCAGCATCGCCATATTGATATTGCACTTTAAGTAGCGGTCGGCGAGTCTTAGTCCACCTGCCAGGAAGGGTTAGCGACTATTTCGAGGGTAAGAGCGCGCTCAGATGAGGGGTGATCTGAGGCTCTCTGTTCGAGCGATACATCTGTCTACGCTGGTCGGAGAGTCGGGAGAGTGCCCGGATGGGGATTGTCAGCTGGCGGTGACTGCCCATTTGCGCTGACGCTAACCCCCCGACAGCAGGGCGGCGAAGCGGCGGCGCCACTCCACCGAGGGCTTGTCGGACTGCACGCTGACGGTTCCGGCGAGGTCCAGCGGCAGCACACCGTCGAGGCGCTCGAGCATCGCCTTGTCCTCGGCGCCGATGGCCAGATCGAAGCGGAGCACCTCGTCGGAGGGCACCGAGAAGTCGTCGTTGCGCCACACAACGAAGATGAAATAGGACGTCACGTCGTCGATGGGGGTCGACAGCAGCAGCAGGATGTGCTCGAGCC
This sequence comes from uncultured Acidimicrobiales bacterium, assembly GCA_964618115.1. Lineage (GTDB taxonomy): Bacteria > Actinomycetota > Acidimicrobiia > Acidimicrobiales > CATQHL01 > VXNF01. The sequence continues at coordinate 3,529 of CAZTZI010000183.1, read as the reverse complement.
CGGTCTCATAGGCGATGGTGCTGCGGGAGGCGAACGGCAGGGCGAACCCGCTGGACATCCTGCGGCTGACCACGCCGGCGCCCTGCACGCCGGAGGTGGCCGAAGCGATCTCGGGATTGCTGACGGTCACGTCGTAGGCGTAGCCGAAGAAGCTGTCGTCCAGCTGCTCCAACTCGAGCCGCGGCACCACTTCGTCGGTCTCGCCGCCGATGGTTCCGGCATGCACGAACGGAAAGTGGGTGATGTCCAGGAAGTTGTCGACCATGCGGGTCGCCGACGTCTTCCAGATCTGCACATCGGGATTGATACGGCGGAACGTCGGGTCGTCCTCCTGGGTGATCTTGGGGATGTCCTCGCGCGGGACTCCCGGGCACAGCCACACGAGCCCGTAGCGCTCCTGGACCCCCACCGGGTCCAAGTGGGCTCGGGGAGGGACAGGCACCCCCGGCTGTGCCGAGGGCACCAGCACGCAGCGGCCTCCGGCGCCGAACCGCCAGCCGTGGTAGCAGCACTGCAGGCACCCGTCGATGACGGTGCCCGCCGAGAGGGGCGCCTCGCGATGTGGGCAGCGATCTGCCGACGCGGTGAGCACCCCGTCCGGGTCGCGCCAGGTGACGTAGGACCTCCCGAGCACACGAACCCCCAGCGGCCCCGGAGCGACGTCAGCGGTGCGGGCGACCGCGTACCAGGCGTCCGCCAGGACGGGATTCTCACTGAAGACGTGCGTCGTGCCCATGGCACCTCGATGGTCCGCCGTCGCTGTCCGCCAAAACCTTACGCCACCAGCGGCCAGAGACGAGACGCCCGCCCGAAAGCGGCTACGGCACGACAAATTGCCCGATCATGCAGGGCACAACTCGTCCGCTGTTGAAGGACAGTCGGTCCGGGATCGGGTCGAGTCGATTCCCCGGCCAGGCAGCCTCCGCGAGGGCCGCCGGCCATGACTCGCTGCTAACTTTGGAGCGGCGCGGCGCGTCCCTGAGCGAACGACCCGGAAGGTGCTTCCATGGGCTATCCGAACACGCTGATCTTCGTCGACTTCCCCAGCGACGACCCCGAGGCCTCGGCCCGGTTCTACGAACAGGTCTTCGGCTGGGAGGTCGAGGGGCGACCCGCAGGTGTGTTCCACCGCATCGTTCCCGGCGACGAGTTCCTGAAGGACGGGGAGCCCTCCGGCGTCGGCAACCTGCACATGGGCATCCACAACATCGCCAACGCCCGCCCGCATCCGAACCCGGACGGAGTCGAGCCGCGCACGCTGCGCACCGAGGGACGCTGCCAGCGCATGTGGATCCTGGTCAGCGGCGACGACAGCGCCGACCGCATCCTCGGGACGGCTCTCAGCCTCGGCGCCACCGAGTTGTGGCGCAACCACTACTGGGCCGAGTTCAACGGCTTCAACTGCGCCTTCGAGGATCCGTGGGGCAACACGTTCATCCTCTGGACCCAAGGCGGGGACGACCCGCAGATTCCCGAGGGCTGGACCGACGAGTAGCCGCCCGCCGCCCGGGACCCGCGCCCCGACCGTACGCAAGCGAGGGAGGACAACCGATGAGTGAAGAGCAGTCCGGATTCGCCCGCGGTGCCGCCGAGACGCGCGCCGCCACAGGGATGACCGGCACCGTGGATGCGGCAACGCGCCCGGACGTGTACTCCGACCATCCCACGACGGCACGCTGGACCCACGTGGCCCTGCCGTGCGCCGACATCGACGCCTCCATCGACTTCTATACGAAGTTCACGCCGATGGAACTCTTGGACAAGCGCACCGACGCCCTGGGCCACGGCGCCTGGCTGGGCCATCCCGACGCTGCCGAGCGGCCGTTCATCCTGGTGCTGATCGAGTTCTTCGCCAGCAGCGGCCAGGAGGGACTCGGGCTGCTCAAGCCCTTCGCCCACCTCGGCATCGAGTTGCCCAGCCTCGAAGCGGTGGACGAGATCGCGGCGCGCGGCGAGGAGGCCGGGTGCCTCAACATGTCCCCCACCGAGATGCCGCCGCCGGTGGGCTACATCTGCGCCCTCAACGACCCCGACGGCAACGTCATCGAGTACTCCTACGACCAGGGCGTCTACTCCACGGCCAAGACCGTCTGGGGCAACGGCGACTGAGCCGACCGGCATCCATCCGACCGGTGCCGGGCCCGGTCAGAACAGATTGTCGAGCAGCAGGGCGACGAGTTCTTCGTCGAAACCGTCGCCGCCGAGGATGCGCCGGCCGGTGCTGTCGAGCAGCCAGAAGCTCGACCAGGCGGGCGCCGGGAAGTGGTAGTAGTTCGTCGGCAGCGGCGAGTCGCTCCACAGCATCGTGAAGCTGATCCCGTAGCGGTCGACGAAGGCTTTGTTCGTCGCCAGGTCGCCCGTCGAGCCGATGCCGACGACTCGGAGGCGGTGGGAGTTCTCTCGAGCGAACTGCTCGATGGCCGGAGCGTGGCTCTGGCAGGTGCCTCAATAGGGGCTCCACAGCCAGAACAGCAGCGGCGTCTCGCCGGTGATCACCGAGCGGATGTTCACGGTCTCGCCGGTGTGCACGTCGCTCATGTCGAAGTCGAGCACGTCCTCGGAGACCGGCACTGCGCCCGGGTCGCTCGCTGGGGGGCTCGCGGCGAGCGTCGGAGCGATCGGGGCACTGGCCAGCCAGCGGCCCACCTCGGTGTCCGGGGAGAAGAACCGCCGCGCCGGCAGGATCCGCTCGCCCCAGGTCTCACCGGGAAGGCGCGTCTGCAACGCGAACTCGATGCGATCATCGGCCAACCGCTGCACGACCACGCGCACTTCCCCCGCCACGTAGGCGGAGGGAGTCCCGGCGTTGACGGTGACCGTCAACGCAGAGCCGGCGAACCAGACGTCGACCTCTGCTCCGGGAGGCAGGAATCGCCGCGGGGGCGCGGCCGACTCGCTCCATGGCTCATCGGCCTCGCGGAACTGAACGACGAACTCGACTCGACCGTCCTCGTGGCGCTGCGCCAGGATCCGAGCATCGAGTTGCTGTTCTGCCGGCTCGCCAGGCCCCTCCTGCGCGCCGGCGGCGGCGGGGGTGCCGGCCACGCCCAGCCAGGCCAGCAGACCCACCAGGACGGCGCGGCCGAGTCTCCCCCGCAGTGAGCGGGAACTCATGTCGTATCCGCCGACAATTGCGCCACCACCGCCGGAGCGTACGGCAGATGACAGCCGCCGGCGCGGTTATCCGCACTCCCGCTCGTGCTAGAGTTCGGGGCGAGCAGGAGCGGCGGTTGGTGGCCGAGTCCAGGCTTTCCGCCGCCCCTGCTCTACGTCGGGCGCTACCCCGACGCCTGGGCAACGCTACCGGGTCCAGTTCTCCGGCCGCATCGCTCTGCCGCCGGGATTGGATTCCTGCCCCGGATCGAGTCCGGGGCAGGCTCCCGAGCCGGGGGGGCGGGCTCTCGACCGGGAATTCGGTGATGCGCAGCCGCGATCCCGCCTGTTCGACCAGGCTCGGCGTGAAGCGCAGGCGCAAGCGCGCGGCGAGGCGCCCGCCCTGGTCGAAGAAGAAGGGCCGGCGGTGCCGGCG
>CAZTZI010000182.1:0-31258 GCA_964618115.1 uncultured Acidimicrobiales bacterium | reverse complement strand
CGAGGCCGTCCACGCCAAGTTCCGTTCCTGACGGGCCGTCGTGGCCCGGTCGGGGGCCGGGGTGCCGTTTGCTCCTTCGGCGCAGGCGCGAGGCGTCGCAAGTCGGCCCCCCGACCCCCTCCCTCGGGTGTTGCCGCCCTCGCCCACGTCATCCCGGCGGAGGCCGGGACCCAGTGCCGTCACCGGGCGACGGGCGGGATGCGCTCGGTAGGCTCGGGGCGTGCTGGTCGTCATCACCGGGCTGTCCGGGTCGGGGCGCTCGGAGGCGGCCAACTGCCTCGAGGACCAGGGGTTCTTCGTCATCGACAACCTGCCGCCCTCTCTCATCCCGAAGGTGATCGAGTTGGGGGGACCGAGTATCGAGCGGCTCTGCCTGACGATGGGGACCGAGCGCTACTCCGACGAGATCGGCCCGGCCGTGGCGGATCTGCGGGCCGCCGCCAAAGGAGCGCCTCACTACAGCGATGTGCGCCTCTGGTTCCTCGAGGCCCGCACGCAGGTGCTTGTACAGCGCTACGAGGGGTCGCGCCGGCGCCATCCGTTCGCCCTGCGGGGTTCGGTGGAGGAGGCCGTGGAGGCCGAACGGGAGTCGCTCTGCGGGCTGCGCGCCGACGCCGACGTCGTGATCGACACCTCCGACACCAACGTGCACGAGCTGCGGGACCGCATCGTTCGCCTGCTCGGTGACGCGGGTTCCCGGCGGCTGACCACGCGGGTGCTGTCGTTCAGCTTCAAGCATGGCCTGCCCGCCGATGTGGACATGGTGTTCGACTGCCGCTTCCTGCCGAATCCGCACTGGGAGCCCGACCTGCGGCCGCTGGACGGCACCGACGGGCCTGTGCGCGAGTTCGTGGTGGGCAGCCCGCTGGGGGAGCGGTTCGTGCGGCACCTGGGCGATCTCTGCGAACTGCTGCTGCCGGCGTTCGAGGCGGAGGGCAAGACGTACCTGACGCTGGCATTCGGATGCACCGGAGGGAGGCACCGCTCGGTGTGCCTCGCCGAGCACGCCGCGGCCACCCTTCGGCGGCTCGGATTCGATCCGCAGGTGCAGCACCGCGATCTGCAACGCTGAGGCCGGCGGCGCGGCCGTAAGGGCCTCGGCCGGCGTCGAGGACGAGACACGACGGAGGAACTCAGATGACGGTGCGCGTGGGAATCAACGGCTTCGGGCGGATCGGACGCAACTTCTATCGCGCCCTGCGTGCACGCGAGGCCGACATCGAGGTGGTGGCGGTGAACGACCTGGGCTCTCCGGCGACGATGGCGCACCTGCTGAAGCGCGACTCGGTACTCGGTCCGGCGCCGTGGGAGGTTGCTGTGACCGACGGCGGCATCGCCATCGACGGTGCGGTGCTGCCGGTGCTGGCCCAGCGCGACCCGGCATCGCTGCCCTGGGGTGACCTGGGGGTGCAGGTCGTCGTGGAGTCAACGGGATTCTTCGCCAGCCGGGAGGCGGCCGCGGCCCACCTCGCAGCCGGTGCCGAGCGGGTGGTGATCTCCGCTCCGGCGCGCGACGTGGACGCCACGTTCGTGGTGGGGGTCAACGACGACACATTCGACCCCGCCAGCCACCGGGTGGTCTCCAATGCGTCCTGCACCACCAACTGCTTCGTGCCGATGGTGAAGGTGCTGGACGACGCCTTCGGGGTCGTCCAGGGATTCATGAGCACGGTGCACGCCTACACCGGCGACCAGATGCTCGTGGACGGCCCGCACGGCGACCTGCGCCGGACCCGGGCCGCGGCGGTGAACATCATCCCCACGTCCACCGGCGCGGCGCGGGCCACGGGCCTCGTGCTCGACGCCATGGCGGGCCGCCTCGACGGCATCGCCCTACGGGTTCCGGTGGCGGACGGCTCGCTCACCGACTTCACGGCGACGCTGGAACGGCCGGCGAGCACCGACGAGGTGAACGCCGCCTTCGAGCGGGCGGCAAGTTCCGGGCCGCTGGCCGGCGTCCTGGAGTTCTCGGCCGAACCGCTGGTGTCCACCGACATCGTGGGTTCGCCCGCCTCCTGCGTGTTCGACTCCGGCCTCACGATGGCGGGCGGGAACCTCGTCAAGGTCTGCGGCTGGTACGACAACGAGTGGGGCTACTCCAACCGCCTCGTCGACCTCGTCGGGCGCATCGGCGCCTAGCGGCGGCTGCGTGATTTCGATCCTCCCGGTAGGCCATCACCATGCCGTCATCCCGGCGGAGGTCGGAATCCATCGGCCGGACAGTCCTCTCGCAGCCGTGGGAGGCGTCCGGCTCGGACACTCGTTGATCCCGGTGCGATGAGGCTGCCGACGATTCCCGACCTGGGCGATCTCTCGGGGCGCAGCGTGTTGCTGCGCGCCGACCTGAACGTGCCGCTGCGCAACGGTGCGATCACCGACGACACCCGTATCCGGGAGGTGGCGCCGACGATCCAATTGCTCCGCGACGCCGGCGCCGGCGTGACGGCCTGCAGCCACCTCGGGCGTCCGCGGGGCCACCGTGACGATGCGTTCGACATGGCCCCGATCCGCCGGCGTCTCGGCGAACTGTTGCCCGGGGTGGAACTACTCGACAATCTCCGGTTCGACCCGGGGGAGGAGGCCGGCGATCCGGCCGTGGCGGCGCAGCTCGCGGGCGGCCACGACGTGTTCGTGAACGACGCCTTCGGTGCCTGCCACCGCGCCCACGCCTCCATCGTGGGCCCGCCCCGCCTATTGCCCAGCGCCGCCGGCCTGCTGCTGCTCATCGAGTCTGCGGAGATCCTGAGCCTGCGGCAGGCGCCGCGCCGGCCTTTCGTCGTGGTCCTGGGCGGTGCGAAGGTGGCCGACAAGCTGGGCGTCGTGAAGGCCATGTGCACGATGGCCGACGCGGTGCTCGTCGGCGGGGCGATGTGCTTCACGTTCCTGGCCGCGGCCGGGCATCGCATCGGCTCCTCGTTGTGCGACCCGCAGTGGGTGTCCGACTGCCGGGCGCTCCTCGAGGGGGGATTCCCGCTGCACCTGCCGGAGGATCTCGTGGGCCTCGGCCCGGGCGGGCGGATCGGCGACCTGGCGGGAGGCGGGGCCGTGCGGCAGTTCGGCGCCGAGCTTCCCGACGGCTGGCTGGGCGCCGACATCGGACCCGGCACGGCCGCCTTCTTCGCCGACACGATCTTGGATGCGGCGACGGTCTTCTGGAATGGTCCTCTGGGCGCCTTCGAGGATCCCCGATTCGCAGCGGGCACGTTCACTGTGGCCGAGGCCATGGCGGAGACCCGGGCACACACCGTCGTCGGCGGCGGCGACAGCGGGGCCGCTCTGGCGACGATGGGACTCGCCGGCTCGGTGAGTCATCTGTCGACGGGGGGCGGCGCGGCGCTGGAACTGCTGGAGAAGGGAGACCTGCCCGGTCTGGCAGCGCTGCGAGAGTCGGCCGAGCGGCTGTCGCTGCCGACGCACGAGGTGGAGGACGTCCCCTAGATGCCCGCCACCAACCGGGGATCCGCACAGTATGGGTGTCATTCCGGCGGAGGCCGGAATCCAGGTGTCTCGAGCGTCGACCTGGACGCGCCGACACGGCGGTGCTGCGCGCGGAGCCCCATCATCACGCTCAGCCTGTAGACATCGTCAGCGGGACTCGACAGTTCGATCAGGAGGCGCATCCGTGACCAGCACTCGCCGGCCGCTCATCAGCGGCAACTGGAAGATGCACCTCAACCACTTCGAGGCCATCACGCTGCTGCAGAAGCTGTCGTACGCCCTCACCGACGCCGACTACGCGGCCACCGACGTGTGCGTGCACCCGCCGTTCACCGACCTGCGCTCGGTGCAGACGGTCCTGGACATCGACGACATCCCCATCGCCCTGGGCGCCCAGCACTGCCACGCCGAGGAGTCGGGGGCGTTCACCGGCGAGGTGTCACCGGCGATGCTGGCCAAGCTGCAGGTCCGCTACGTGATCGTGGGGCATTCCGAGCGGCGGGCGCTCTTCGGCGAGACCGACGAGGGGGTCAACGGCAAGGTCCATGCTGTGCTGCGTCACGGCATGACGCCGATCGTGGCGGTGGGGGAGACGCTGTCGCAACGCGAGGCCGGCGGGACGACCGACGTGGTGCTGTCGCAGCTCACCGCCGGCACGAAGGGGCTGACCCGGGAGCAGGCGGCGGGACTCGTGGTGGCCTACGAGCCGGTGTGGGCAATCGGGACGGGACGGGTGGCGAGTCCCGGCGACGCCCAGGAGGTCTGCGCCGAGATCCGCCGGCAGATCGGCGAGTCCTTCGGCGTCGACGCGGCCGACGGCGTGCGCATCCAGTACGGCGGCTCGGTGAAGCCGGTGAACGCGGCCGCGCTCATGGCCGAGCCGGACATCGACGGCGCCCTCGTGGGTGGCGCCAGCCTCGACGCCGACGACTTCGCGCGCATCGTCCAATACCGCCTCGCTGTCTGATACATCGGGTTCGAAGCCCGGCCCGGCGCTGGTATCGTTCCTGCGATGTTCATCATGGCGATCGTCCTGCACGTCGTGACGACGGTTGGCGTCGTGCTGCTGGTGCTCCTGCACAGCGGGCGCGGCGGCGGCCTGTCGGACATGTTCGGCGGCGGTCTGGGCGCCTCGGCGGCCGGCTCCACGGTCATCGAGAAGAATCTGGACCGCCTCACCATCGTGATGGCGCTGATCTTCGGCTTCGTCACGCTGGCACTCGCCCTGATGATGGACAGCTGAACCGGCCGCGGGCCGGCACCCCCGTCGGAGTGGCGGAATTTGGTAGACGCGCATGGTTGAGGGCCATGTGCCCGTTACGGGCGTGGGGGTTCAAGTCCCCCCTCCGACACTCGTGCAAGTTCAAAGACAGTCTTTGAGCTTGCTATATGTGGCTAGTCTCTGAATTCAGTGTGAGAAACAGTGTTGCTTTCATCCGGGAAGTTCTAAGCGCAAGATCCTGTGACAATAGGTTCGTGCCTTCTGTGGACCTTGACTACTGGCTCTCGGTGGTTACGGGCAGGGTCCCGCAGCCCGCCGGCGACTTCATTGTGATCGCGTTCCCCACAGATGCCATCCGCGATGAGTACCTGGGTGGCATCTCGGGCCGACCCGAGTCTGAGATTCGCAAGATCCTTGCGAACATGCTGGGACGCTCGCGTTCGGTCCCGGCGTGGGATGCCCTCCAGATCCAGCTCATGAAGGCAATGCACTCCGCCGGTATGCATCGGTCAGAAGTGGCCGACGATTCGCTCGGTTCTCGGCCTCAGTTCAGCGACTATCAGAGGCGGGTGATCATGTCCGCTGCCGGCAAGTCCAGCGAGCCAACGTGGCCTGGACTCACATGGGTTCTTGACCTTCTACCTGGCCACCCCGACCGTGCTCCGGCGGTCGTGACTGCCTTTCTTCATGCCCATATTGGTGTCCTCCCAGACTGGCGGATCACCGGGCTCAGCGATGCGACAGCGATAATCCGATCCCGCTGCATCCTTAGCGATACCGACGTCCACGAGAGCATCCTGGGGACCATCGACTGGCGGGACTTTGAATTCCTTGTTGCTGCCCTCTACGAGGCGAAGGGCTATGAGGTCGAAGTAACGCCCCGACAAAAGGATGGGGGTCGCGATGTCATCGCCAGACGCACCGGTGCCGACGCCGAGACTCTCTACGTTGCTTGTAGTCGAGGCGCCAGCAAGAAGGACGCCGATGCCGTGGCCGCTCTCAACGGTCGGCTGGACACGGGCGAGCGGGCGAGTCGCGGGGTCTTCATCAATGTTGCGGGCTTCACCGAGCAGGGCCCCGGTACGGCAGTGGCGGTCGCCAAGGAGATGCCGCGAGTTACCCTACTTGGGCGAGACCAACTCCTCCCGCAGTTGAACGCGCACCTCGGAGCCGACTGGCCATACCGAGTCGACAGGATCATCGCGGCAGTACGTCGCGATCAGGACGCGCCCCAAACAGCCTCCCCTAGCTGAGACACCCCGGGGGCGTTGTCGCCAGCGAGATGGGGACGCTCATAGCGGCGTGTGACCTGACCGGCGGGCGATGCTGGGCACGACTCGGCCAGGCCTGGCATGGCGAGGCGAGACCGTCAAGTGCGCCGAGGAGAGCATGCCTCCACGATTTCGGGGAACCCCAACGGATCGGCGCGAGTAGTTCAGCGCGGCGCGTGGGAAGGATTGTGGGAATAGCTACCAAGTTGGCCCGCAAAATGGTCTTGACTTGGGCTTTCTCAGTCCGTTCGAGTCCTCTCACCGGCGTCGGAACGTGATGCTGTCTGCGTCTCGCCTCTACCAGTCCCGGGACGCGTGTATGCCAGGTGGTCGCGTGGCTATGCGGTGCGAGTCAGCGCTCGCGCCGGCCAGCGGAGGAGGAGAGGGTGGTCGACGGATCTGCTAGATCGGCCTTGATCTGCTCGACTAGTTCAGGGTGGCGTAAGAGAGCTGCTTCATGGGCCGACATCACGACCGCCGGGGTGAGAACGAGGGTTCCATCAGATTCCTCGTGCACGAGGTAGCGCTCGTGTTCGGGGTTCCCGAGACGCCCCAACGTGATGCGTCGTCGCGAATCGAGTTCTACGAGGTGCTGCATGATTCGTTCCCTTGGGCGATGCGGAGGCAGCGCTACCCGGCTTTTCCATGTCCGCGCGTGCCGCGTCCTGCCCCATAGGGTACACCCCAGAAGCAAGAGGGGCAATACCCTGAACGGCTCTAGCCGCTTGACCCCTTAGCCCAACGGGTACAATACCCTGCATGGCGTCTTTGCGATTCAGCGTCGACGCGGATCAGCGTCTGACAGCGCTCGCGGCAGATGCGGGTCGCCAAGAGCTGTGCAACCACGTCAATGACGTCCTCGACCTCATCGAGGACGATCCCGGCAACCCTCGACTCCGCAGGCGGCGCTACCAGCAGCCTCCTATCTGGGGCGTTGTCGTGTCCTCTCGTGATGCAGAAAGCGACTGGCTGATCTTGTGGGGCGAGACCGAGCGCGGTCCACTGGTTCACTACATTGGCGAGGATCTCGCGTAAGGAGCATGCGAGGGCGGTCGTTCTCGGGTGGCTCGCCGAACCACCAGCGCCAGCCGTGGGATCCGGGCTAGCTACGCGTCCACCGGAAGTAGACGCGGTAGGCGCTACTCGAACGGCAGATCCCTGTTCTCCCGTGGGCGTCCGTGGCTGTCGCGGCCAGCGCGAACCTCCGCGGGATCCGCGCAGGGCAGTGGTGTGTCCCGGATTTCGCGCAGTCAGTGGTGTGCCTCATCTCCACCAAACCCAGGGTGCCTCACGCACCGCTCGGCCCATCTGCTAGGCGCTGACTCCGATGCGGATCGGGATAGCGGTTTCCGCTTCGCCGTCGTCGAAGATGGCGAGGATCTGGAGTCGGGCGCCGAGGCTGTCGAGGTAGCTGCGCAGGGTTGAGACCTTGACATCATCGCCTCGTTCGAGTTGCGAGACGGCAGGTTGGCTGATGCCCAACTCGGCGGCGAGGTCGGCCTGAGAGCGTTCAAGAGTGCGGCGCAGTTCGTACAGGCCGATCTCAGCGAGCGTGTCGAGCCGCAGGGTGGCGAGGCGCTCCGCAGCACCGGGCCGCTCGGCAATCCGGTCGTGAAGCTCCTGGTAGGACTTGGTGCGAGGCATCGTGGTGGTCTCCTTGGTTGTTAGGACTCGTCATCGAGCTCTTCTGCTTCCCACACACGAACCAGTATAAGCTAGAAGTTGTAGAAGTGTGAGCTTATGGTTACGAAGTAGTGAGGTAGTTGCCCCAGCGATCCATGACGTCGCAGTGGGTTTGGAGGAGGTCGCTGCGTTGGTAGGCGTCTTCGACTCGGTCCGGGGGAGGAGCGACGGCCGGTGGGCGTTCGGTTGGGCGCCTGCTGCTGAGGGCAGGTTCTGGATCGCCGTGCCGCTGGTTTGTTCGGCGACGGTGAGGTCGAACTGGGTCTGGAGATTCAGCCAGAACTGAGCCTCGACGCGTCCAGCGTCTACGGCAGTGGGCGAGCCTGGATGGGTAGGTCATCGGGACAGGCGTTAGTGCGATTCGTACACTGGGAGGGGTGATGGAGACGGGATTGCGGGACGCCTCGGAGGAGGCGTTCGTGGATGGGCGTTGGCGGCCGACGAGGGCCTGGGGGGAGGATCCCGCCGTCGCCGACGGCGCCGTGCAGCGGGTTCTCGTGCTCGGCGACATCCACAACAGCGACGGCGTCCTGCACACCGCGCTGAACATCGCCGAACGCGAACGCTGCGATGCCGTGGTGTCCGTCGGGGACTTCTGGCTGCAGGACTGCTCCTGGGACACCCGGCCGCGCACGCACATGGAGGGCTCTCCGTCGCTCTCCTGGTCGCCGTTGATGCGGCTGGCAATGCGAGCGCCCGTGCCGGTCATCGTCATCGACGGCAACCACGAGGTCTGGCCCTGCCTTGCCGACTACGGCGAGCGGACCGAACCCCACCTGGTGCTCCACGGTCACTGGCACCAGACGAACCACGAACACATCCGTGACGGAAACACGGAGGTGTTCGGCCTCAACCGTGACGGCAATGCCGGCTGCATCGCCGTTCTCGACCTCGACGACCCGAGCGGCGCCTACTGCACACCCGGGCGGGACCAGTTCCGGGGGAAGAGACATCCAGCCACGAGTAGTTGCGATTCTTGATGCTGTCGCCGGGGTGATCCAGGTCTGCGAGTCGAAGTCGATCTCGTCCCGGCGGGCGCGGCGGACCTTGCCGCTGCGGGCCGCCGGTCGGACGAGATCCACGGCGGTCTTCGTCGCCGGCCACGCGGCGGAGCCCCGTACCGCTTGGACGGCGTAGAGTGTCCCGCTCATGCAGTTGATCTCAGTGCTCCGGAGGCTCACTTGACCGTCACCGACATCGAACCGGCGAAGGCCGAACTTGCGGACATGACTCCCGAGGAGTTCGTGTCGCTGCTGCGCGCCGAGTGCTCGCGTCCCGGCCGCGGGATGGCCGACCACCCGGTGGTGCGTGAGATGGAGGCCGGCACCGTCACGATCCCGCAACTCCGGTCGTTCACCGAGCAGTTCTACCTGCACATCTCGCGCATGCTGCCGTGGATCGGGGCGATCTACGTGCGCTGCCCGCACGAGGACGTGCGCACCAGCCTGGTCAAGAACCTGGCCGAGGAGTGCACCGGCTACCAGACCGGCACCGACGCCCACCCCGTGCTGTTGCTGCAGTTCGCCGAGGCCCTCGGCGCCGACACCGAGCAGATGAAGGCCGCCGAGCAACTCCCCGAGGGTCGCCGCCTCACTGACTACTTCGAGTTCATGGGCCTGTGCCGCGAGTGGTACGTGGCGCTGTCGGCCATCGCCATCGGGCTGGAGTCCTTCGTGCCCGAGACGTTCACCCGGATCGTGGCGGCCATGCGCCAGAACTACGGCATGACCGATGAGCAGCTCATCTTCTGGACGATGCACATCATGGCCGACGAGGAGCACGGCGACGAGGGCATCGAGCTGGTCAGCCGGTACGCGCTCACTCCCGACGCCCGCAAGAACGTCTTCGACTGCACCGTCGAGACGAGCCGTCTCTTCTACGACTTGTGGATGCTGTACCAGCGCGCCTGAGACACCGATGGCGAATCCCGTCGTAGCCGTTACCGATCACCCCTTCCCTGATCTCGAACCGACGGGGGAGGTGCTCGCACCCTTGGGTGTCGAGATCCGGGTGTCCGCCTCGGTCGCTGCGGCCGACGTCCTGGCCGTGGCCGAGCAAGCCGATGCGGTCATCAACACCTACGCCCAGCTGCCCGCCGAGGTGATCGACCGCTTCGAGCGGTGCCGGATCATCGCCCGCACGGGCATCGGGATCGACACGGTGGATCTGGCGGCCGCGACGGCCAAGGGAATCGTCGTGACGAACGTCCCGGAGTACTGCGAGGACGAGGTCTCCGATCACGCCATGGCGCTCATGCTGGCGCTGGCCCGCAACGTGACACGGGGCAACACGCTGGTGCACGGCGGCAGCTGGGACCTCGCCGCGGTGAAGCCGATCTACCGGGTGCGGGGGCGCACGGTCGGTCTCGTCGGATTCGGCAAGATCGCCCGGCTCGTGGCCAGCAAGGCGCAGGGATTCGGTCTGGACGTGCTGGCATACGACCCGTACGTGGGTCCGGCCGCTGTCGCCACCCTCGGTGTCGAGTTGGTGTCCTTCGAGGAGTTGCTGGCGCGCTCGGACTTCGTGTCGGTCCACGCACCCCTCACGCCGGAGACCCGTCACCTGATCGGCGCCGAGGCGCTGGCGATGATGCGCTCCGAAGCCGTGGTCGTGAACACCGCCCGGGGCGGGCTGGTGGACGTCGCCGCCCTAGCGGAGGCGCTGGACCGGGGAGCCATCGCCGGCGCCGGGCTCGATGTCCTCCCCGACGAGCCGCCCGCCGCCGATCTGCCTCTCTACGGCCGGCCGAACGTGATCCTCACCCCGCACACCGCGTTCTACTCCGAGGAATCGGTGTTCGATCTCCAGGTCAAGGCCGCCCAGCAGGTGGCCCTGGTTCTCTCCGGCCAGGACCCGGTCTACCCGGTCAACCTCTAGAGCGAGATGACCTGGCCGCCCTCCTGGCCGGTCTGCCAGCGCAGGGACTTGCGCTCGACGAAGCCGATCGCTCCGTTCATGATCAGCGCGATCAGGGCCAGGATGAACACGATGGCGAACGTGTCGCCGTAGGAGAGCTGGTTGGCCGCGGTGATGAGCCGCTGGCCGAGGCCCCGCTTGGCCGAGAAGATCTCGCCGAACACCACCGCCAGCACCGAGATCACCGCCGACAGCCGCAGCGCGCCGAACACCGCCGGGGTGATGCCGGGCAACGTGACTTTCATGAAGCGCTGACGCTGGGTCGCGCCCATCGTGCGGGACACCAGGTCCAGGTCGGGATCCACCAGCGCCACAGCGGATTGGGTGGGCACCTCCACGATGAAGAACACGATCAGCACCGCCAGGACCACCTTGGACATCTCGCCGACCCCGTACACGATGAGGATGAGCGGCAGGAAAGCGATCTTGGGCATGGCGTTGACGATGACGACGAAGGGTCCCAGCGTTCTCGCCGCCCGCTGGAAGCGCCCGAGGACGATGCCGACGATGAGCCCGAGGAGCGAGCCGAGTACGAAGCCGATCAGCGCCTCCTTCACCGTGACCCAAAGATCCTGCCAGAAGAGCTGCTCGTGGTAGATCTCGGTGAAGTACACCCAGGTCTCGTACGGGCTGGCCCGGAACGTCTCGGGCACGTTGGGGAACGGTGTCACGCCGAACACCGAGAACGAGTCCCAGCCGTTCCAGAGCACCTCGGACCACCACAGCCACCAGATCAGGAACAGGATCCCGATCCGCAGCAACTGCACCGGCACGTCGATGCGCCGCAGCCAGTACCTCCAGGTGGGCTCGTGGGGGATCAGCGCCTCCACTTCGGTCTGGGTCAGCGCGTCGGCCAGGCTCGTGCCCTCGGCCATGTCGGCCTCCCGCGGCTCGTCGCCCTCAGACGATCTCACCGCGCAACTCCTCCCAGATCTTGTGCTCGGTCTCCCGGAAGGCCGGGTCGAAGCGGAGTTCGTCGATCACCCGCGGGCGGGGCAGATCCACGATCGTGTCGGACTTGATGCGGCCGGGACGGGCGGTCATGACGATGACCCGGTCGGCCAGCAGCACGGCCTCCTCCAGGTCGTGGGTCACGAAGATGACCGTCTTGTGGGTCTCGTACCAGAGCTCCAGGAACTCGGCCTGCACGGTGAGGCGGGTCTGGGCGTCGAGGGCGCCGAAGGGCTCGTCCATGAGCCACAGGTCGGGACTGATGGCCAGCGTGCGGGCGATGGCCACCCGCTGGCGCATGCCCTGGCTGAGCTGGGAGGGATACGAGTCGGCGAACCCCTCGAGGCGCAGCTTGACCAGCAGCTCCATGGCCTGCCGGCGCCGCTCCGCCTTTTGCACCTTGCGGAACTCGAGCCCCAGCTCCACGTTCCTGCGGGCGGTGCGCCACGGGCTCAGGCCGGAGCGGGCGAGCATGTAGCCGATGTCCTGGCTGGGGCCGTCGACCTCCTGTCCGTGGCGGAGCACCGAGCCCCTGGTGGGGTTGAGGATCCCGGCCAGCATGTTCAGGATCGTGGTCTTGCCGCAGCCGCTGGGCCCCACGACGGCCACGAACTGGCCCGGCGGGATGACGACATCGATGTCCTGGACGGCGAGCACCGGCTCGTCGTCGGGGCGGTCGCCGCCGAAGATGAGCGTGACGTCCTTCAGTTCTACCGCCGGCTGCACAGAACCCCTAGGTTGTCAGACTCGCGCCGGTCGGGCGACTCGGTCGAGCCGCCCGACCGGGCAGTGTTCCAGGTCGGTTACGGGGTGACGGCGAAGTCGTCGAAGTCCTGAGCTTCTTCGAGGATGCCGCGTCCCACGGCGTAGTTCACGTTGTTGCCGAGTCGCCTGGGGTCGGGGCGCCCGTTGAGGCTGAAGCTGCCGATGTTGCTCGCCAGCACGACTTCGGCGACCGAGCGGTCCAGGCCCAGGAAGCTCTCCATGAGGTCCAGGACCTCGGGATGGTTGGCCGGGTTGCGCATCCAGTCCATGGCGTCACGCACCGAGCGGGCGTAGATGGCCACCGTGTTGGGGTTGTTCTGGAAGAACTCTCGGGAGGTGGTGTTCACCGCCGACGGCCAGTCCAGTTCGGTCGGGCCCTGGCCGGTGCGCAGCGTGAACGGCGAGTAGCCGATGCCGTCGATGACCGCCTGGCTGAGGCCGGGCTCGAAGGTGATGGCCCAGTCGACCTCGCCGGAGGACAGGGCGGCCAGCGTGGTGCCGGCCAGTCCGGTGGCGATGTAGGTGGCGCCGTCGGGGTCGAACCCGGCGGAGTCGTACAGCTGGCGGGCGATCTGCTCGGCGGCGGCGCCGCGGGCCACCACGCCCACACTGGTGCCCTCGAGGGCGGCCATGGTGCACTGCCAGTCGCCCTGCTCGCAGTCGATGGGCCCGAAGTTCTCGCTGATGATGATGTCGAAGAAGTGCGTGTCCTGGATCTGCTGGAACAGCACCACGTCGAAGCCGGCGTTGCGGATGCCCAACATGTTGTCGGGCGTGTTGATCGAGAAGTTCACCTCGCCGGCGATCAGCGCCGCGGCGTTGGCCGGGCCCGAGTGGCACTGCACGAACTCGCCGGTCACGCCCCGGTCGTCCAGGAAGCCCTTCTCCACCGCGACGTGCACGGTCAGGCCGTTGAACGACGGCGCCTGGCAGATCAGGATGTGATCGGTCTCGGCCACCAACTCCTCTGGCAGGATGGCGTCGATGTCCGGGCCGACGGCGAACTCCCCGAACTGCTGGGACTCACCCAGGATGCCGCGACCGACCGCGTAGTTGACGTTGTTGCCGATCCGGACCGGGTCGAGTACGCCGGTGACGGTGTAGCTGCCGATGTTGTTGTCCACGATGTGCGCAGCCATGTCGGTTTCGAGCCCGAGGAAGTCGACCACGCCCGCCAGCAGTTCGTCGCGGTTGGCCGGGTCGCGCATCCACTCGATGGCTTCCGCCATTGCCTCGCGGTAGTGCAGGACGGTGTTGGGGTTGTTGTCCCAGAAGTCCCGGGCGGTGATCAGGACCGCCGAGGGCCAGTCCAGCTCGGGCGGGCCGTGTCCCGCCTGCAGTCGGAACGGCCGGTAGCCGATGCCGTCCAGTACGGCTTGGGTCAGACCCGGCTCGAACGTGATGGTCCAGTCGATCTCGTCGGAAGCCAGCGCGGCCAGTGTCGTGCCCGACAGGCCGGTGGCGATGTACGTGGAGTCGTCGGGATCGAACCCGGCCGAATCGAGCAGCTGCCGGGCGATCTGCTCAGCGGCGGCGCCGCGGGCCACCACGCCGACGCGCGTGCCCTCGAGAGCGGCCATCGCGCACTCCCAATCGCCCTCGGCGCAGTCGATCTGCCCGAAGTTGTTCGACACCACGATGTCGAAGAAGTGGGTGTCGAGGATCTGGGCGAACATGACCACGTCGAAATCGGCGTTGCGGATGCCCAGCATGTTGTCGGGAGTGTTCAAGGCGATATCGACCTGTCTCGAGACCAGCGCCGCTGCCTGCGCCGGACCCGAGTGGCACGCCACGAACTCGATGTCGGTCCCCCGATCGGAGAGGAGCCCCTGCGAGACCATGACCTCCGCATACATCTGCGTGAACGAGGGGGCTGCACACACCGTGATCCGGTCCAACTCCGGCGGGCCGATCACCATCGGCTCGGCGGCGTCGGCGGCAGTGGCCGGCTCGGCGTCGTCATCTGCCGGGGCTGCGTCGTCGGCGGCGGGTGGCGGAGCGGGAGCAGCGTCGTCGTCGGCGACCGGAGCGGGAGCCGGGGCTGCGTCGTCCATGTCCTCGGCGTCGCTCATGTCGTCAGCGTCAGCGGCTGGTGCAGCCGGTGGAGCGCCCGGATCAGGCGCCGATGGTTCGTCGTCGTCGCCGGCGCACGCTGCAGCCAGCAGCGAAAACGCCAGCAGAACCCCGACGAGTCCGAACAATCGCGATCGTGTCCTCATTTCAGTCCCCTCAACATCGGCATCGGACGCCCAGGTAGAGCGCCGTTCAACGGCGCTCAAACTACCAGATGTTTGATGACCGCGCACGTCGCCGCAGGCCCGTTCAGCCGGCGGCCCAGCCACCGTCGACGGTGTGCCAGCCGCCGTTGATGTACGACGCTTCGTCGGACGCCAGGAAGGTCACGAGCGCGACGACCTCGCTGGGCTCGCCCCGCCGGCCCATGGGGTTCCGCTCGTCGCTTCTCTTGAGGAACAGGTCCGGGTCCTCGGGGAACTTGCCGGCCGCGATCGCCTCCAGCATGCGGGTGTCCACGGGCCCGGGGCAGACGGCGTTCACGCGGATCCCGGCGGGTGCCAGTTCGATGGCCGCGGTCTCGGTCATGCCGATCACCGCGTGCTTGCTGGCGCCGTAGGCGATCAGTTCCGGCGTGCCCCGCAACCCGGCGCCCGACGAGGCGTTCACGATGGCGCCGCCGCCGCGGGCCCGCATGGCGCCGGCGACGTGGCGCATGCCGAGCCAGACGCCCTTCACGTTCACGGCCATGACGTTGTCGAACGTCTCCTCGGGGTAGTCCTCCAGCGGCGCCACGGCCCCTTCGATGCCGGCGTTGTTGAACAGCACGTCCACGCCGCCGAAGCGGTCCACGGCCGCTTGTACGTAGGCCGCCACGTCGCCCGACTTCGTCACGTCGGCCCGAACCGCATGGGCCGTCCCGCCGGCCGCCTCGACCGCGGCGACGGTCCCGGCCAGCCCGTCATCGTCCAGGTCGACCGCCACGACGGCCGCACCCTCGGCGCCGAAGCGCAGCGCCGCAGCCCGCCCGATGCCCCCTGCCGCACCGGTCACGATCACGACCTTGCCCTCGAATCGGTTCATGGCTTCCCTTCTGTCAGACCGCAGTGAATGTATGGCAATGTGACGCCGCCGCGCGCACCGGCGAGGCCGTTGCTGCCGGCGGGAGTAGGTTGCCGGGCCGGCGGATCGAGAGCCGGTCGGCCCACAAGGTGACTTGATCGACCAGGGGAGCGACATGTCCAGCGACCTGCAGAGCGAGCACTATCCGGGATTCGAGGGGCGGATCGGCCGGGTGTTCTCGACCTCGGAGCCGTGGTGGCCGCAGAAGCCGACCGCGCCCCAGGGTTCGCCGAACGTCGTGATCGTGCTGGCCGACGACCTGGGCTATTCCGACGTGGGGTGCTACGGATCGGAGATCCCCACGCCGGCGATCGACACTCTGGCTGCGGCGGGGCTGCGCTACTCGAACTTCCACGTGACGCCCATGTGCTCGCCGACGCGGGCGGCGCTGTTGACGGGGCTGAACCCGCACCTGGCCGGGATGGGGTTCGTGGCCAATGCCGATCCCGGCTTCCCCGGCTATGCCGGCGAGTTGCCGCGCAACCAGCCGTCGCTGGCGGAGATGATGCGCGCCAACGGGTACGCCACCCTGGCGGTGGGGAAGTGGCACCTGTGCACTCCCGCCGACCTGTCCGATGCCGGCGACAGGAATTCGTGGCCGCTGCAGCGCGGCTTCGACCAGTACTACGGGTTCCTGGAGGCGCTCACGAACTTCCACCACCCGCACCGGCTGTACGAGGGCAACAGCGCCGTGCAGACCGACGAGTACCCCGAGGGCTACTACCTCACCGACGATCTCACCGACCGGGCGGTGCGCATGATCCGCGAGGTGCGCCTCGGCGACCCGGACAAGCCGTTCTTCCTGTACTACGCGCACGGGGCGGTGCATGCCCCGCTGCACGCCCCCGCCGCCGACATCGCCCGCCACCGGGGTCGCTACGACGGCGGCTGGGATCGGCTGCGCGAGGAGCGACTGGCCCGGCAGATCGAGTTGGGGATCGTGCCCCCCGGCACCGTGCTGCCGCCGCGCAACACCGAGCCCGACGAGGACGTCAGGGAGTGGGACTCGCTGACGGCGAAGCAGCGCAAGGTCATGGCGCGCTACATGGAGGTGTACGCGGCGATGGTCACCTCGGTCGACCGCAGCGTGGCCGCCATCCGCGACACTCTCGAGGACCTGGGCGAACTCGACAACACGATCTTCATCTTCACCAGCGACAACGGCGCCTCCCGGGAAGGCGGCGAATGGGGAACGCCCTCCTACTTCCAAGCCGTCGGCGAGATCTCCGGCACCCCCGGCGGGCACGGTGAGCCGATTGATGACGAGCTGGTCGCCGGCATCGACGCGATCGGCGGGCCGACCACCTGGCCGCACTACCCGCGGGGCTGGGCCATGGCCTGCAACACGCCGTTCCGGCTGTACAAGCTCATGACCTACCGGGGCGGGCACTCGGTGCCGTTCGTGCTGTCATGGCCGGCGGGGCCCGTCGGGCAGCCCCGGGTGATCCGTGACCAGTACGCCAACGTCACCGACCTCCTGCCCACGCTGGCGGACCTGCTGGGGCTCGATGTGCCGAGCCGGCGGGACGGTCTCGAGGCGGAGCCGCTGTCGGGGGTGTCGTTCGCGGCGTCGCTGACCGACCCGGCGGCGCCGTCATTGCGGGATGAGCAGTACTACGAGTGCGTCGGCCATCGGGCCTTCTACCGCGACGGGTGGGCGGCGGTGACGTTCCACCGGAACCGGACCCCGTTCAGCGAGGATCAGTGGGAGCTGTTCAACCTGCCCACCGATCTCAACGAGCTGCGCGACCTCGCCGGGGAGCGCCCGGACAAGCTCGCCGAGATGCTCCAGGGTTGGGAGGACGCCGCCTGGCGGAACCGCGTCTTCCCGCTCGACGAGGGAGTGGGGCTGAAGACGGCGATGCGTCCACCGAGCGACGAGCGGTTCGCCGGGCAGGTCCGCATCGCGCCGGGTGCGCCCACGCTGGAACGGGTGCGTTCCCAGCGACTGATCGGGGGCCGGTCGTTCCGCATCGACATCCATCTCGACCATCGCCCCGGCGATGAAGGGGTGCTGGTCGCCCACGGCGGCCAGGAGGCCGGGTACGTGCTCTACGTCGAGGGTGACCGGCTCTGCTTCGAGTTGAACGAAGCGGGCCGGCCCAACCCGCTCGTACCAGCGCCGATCGGTGAGTGCTCCGAGATCGTCATCGACGTGCGGACTCCCGGCGACAAGCGCTGGGACATCGCAGTGAACGTCGACGGCCGGACCGTCATCTCCGGCCAGGGCCTGGTGCAGATCTCGGAGTTCCTCCCCTTCGAGGGCATCGACATCGGCATCGACCGGCGCTCACCGGTCTCGTGGCAGCTCTACGAGCGCCGCGGCAGCTTCCCCTACACCGGCCAGCTCCACGAGGTCACCTACACCCCCGGCGACTACGCCCCCGACGCCCTCGCCATCCGCCTCGACGAGGTCCGCCGAATCGGCCTCGCCCTGGAGTGACCGCCGAGCACTCGGGCTGAGCATCTCCTCCGACACGGGAAGTAGGCGACCCGTCAGCCAAGGCTGTTGAGCCGATGGTGCTGGACTGTCCGGCCTGGATCCCCGTCTACCCCTTGATCCTCGGTCGCCTGCGGGGCCGAGCCCTTTCAGCCCCAGCAGCCGAGCACGCGGGCTCGTGGGATGCTCGTCAGTTCCTTCGGCGTCATTTTGGGGGACATCGAGTTACAACCGCGAAAGTACAGGTTTAGCATTTCGCTGATAGCCTTGGCGCCCCGATCAGGCGAGCGCATCTGGAGCGTAGGAGGAGAGACTCCGCGATGGCCATTTTCCCGCTCACAGAGCAATTCCTCGAGGCCCATCAGCGGATCTCGTTGGGTGATCGAGAGATGGTGGCTATCGCCGCTCATGTGGAAGTGCGCGAGGAACTCCATAAGGACCGAGTACTACACGATCTTGGCTTGGATGATATTTTGGTCGGAAGTTACGCTCGGCATGTCTCAATCTGGCCTGGGAAGGATGTCGATGTCCTCGGCCGACTGATGCTGCACACGACAATCTCGTTGGCCCCCGACTACGCCTACGACGCGTTCGAACGAGCACTTGCGAAATACCACCGCGAGCAACGGCTGACGTGTCAGCCTCGATCGCTGAAGGTCTCTTTCGGGCCGAGCCGGGCGCCGATGGCGTCGTCGATCCGAGCAGCTGCCACGGAATACGGTTGGGAGGCGGGACAAGTAAATCGCGTCATCGGCAACCTCGGGGAGCTCGCCTTTGACTTCTCAGTCGATGTGGTGCCCGCGGTCCGGCATGGCGAGCACTACGGGATTCCCGACCTCGGTGTGGATCCGCACGGAATTCGGATTCGCTCAGGGAAGTGGGAAATCACGAATCCCGTCGCGTTGACGGACTTGACGACAGAGCGCAATCGGGATCCTCGGATCGGTGGCCGCGGGGCGTTCGTGCGCACGGTCAAGACACTCAAGCAAGTCAAGACGCACCATCTTCCTGACAGCAAGCCGAGCAGTCTCTACTACGAGTTCATCTTGCATGAGGGGTTCGCTGCCGGCGGCGTCTATGGCGAGAGCTGGGCAGACATGGCCGCGTCTGCCCTCTCCTACGTGGCAGGCCGTCTCGGAACCGTTGGGACCCATCCGGTCTGCGACCCTGTGCTTGGGAAGGCGTACCGTCCCGCGCCACAAGACGTGGACCTTCACCGCGCACGTTCCAGGTTCGAGGACTTGGCCCGTCGGGCGCAGCGCGCTGTGGTGACGACCGACCGCTGTCAAGCTGCCATTGAGTGGCGGCAGATATTCGGCCGCAATGGAGCGCACGGCGAGGTGTTTCAACTCCCGCGCGGTTGCCGTGGTACTGGGGTAGCGATGGGCGCGGCAGCAGTGAATGTCTCGTCCGGAGGAACACAGGAGCGGTCGTTTGGATCCCGCTGATCCGCTGCTCGGCTCGGCTGTCGAACCGGCTTCACTGGCTGCATTCGTCGCTGAACTAGAAGCTGACGGCTTCCGACGGGTCGACGAGCGGGCCTGGCAAGGGCCAATTCGTCGGACCCTGGTTGACAGTGGGTACAGCACTGCGGACGAGATGATCGTGATCTTCCAGTCGCCATGGCCATATCTACCCCCACTGCTCCATGTTCCGGGTATCTCGGCCTGGCACGCCGACCAGGAACGTCTCTGCATCTGGGAGGCCGAGGACAATTCCCAACGCTGGAAGACTCTGCAGGGAATGTATGACCGAATCGATGAGTGGGTTGCTCACGCGGATCAGAGGTTCACCGGTGTCGAGACCGCCCGGAATCCGGAGATCTACTGGCACGAGTTGCCGAGTTGGTTCGGCTTGGTGGACTTGGAGGAACTCATTGGGAATGACGGCGTGGACGGTCAGCATGGTGAATTCCACTTTGCCGATATCGAGTCCGCCAGCAACGAGCATCCAATTCTCGTATTTGACCTCTGGCCGGGGCCGTTCAGCCCGGTCCGGCCTCGGCCAAGTTGGGTGGAGGACGTGCGGCATGTCCGCGGGCGATGGTTCTATCGAGAAGGGGTAGATCGGCCGCCTCGCAACTTGAGTGAGTTTGAGGCCGTCCTGACGGACAACCAGCGGCAGCGGCTCCGCACGGACCTCAAGTTGCGGCCGATTCTGATGTACGGGCTGATCTGGGAAAATACTGAGGGACTCGTCTGCACGATGCTCTACTCCCGACCGAATAGGCACGGGAAGCGCGAGACCGTTGTCGGCGCGCTACGTCCCAAGGGCACCTCAGCCCTGCTCCTGCGCGCCGGCCCGGACGCCTTGGCGCTCCAGGGCATGAGTGTGGCGATCATCGGTGTCGGGGCCATCGGCTCGCACGTCGCCGAGTTACTCACTCGATCGGGCGTAGGCGATCTCAGGCTCTTCGACCCCGATCGTCTGTGGCCCGCCAATCTCATCAGGCACGCTGCGCCTCCAAGTGCCTCTCCTGGAGTCCTGAAGGCTCTCATGCTCAAGGATCACCTCGGCCAGTATCCGTGGGTCACGGTCGACGTGCCCGAAGAGAGCTTCACCGGGTACGTGTGGGATCCGTCAGCAATCCGCGAGATCGTCGAGCGCGCGGATCTAACGGTTGACGCAACGGGGCACGGGGGATTCGCCGAACTCGCAGCCCGAGTTGCTCTCGATTGCAGTAGGCCCTACGTCACCGTGGCGCTGTTTCGCGGAGGAAGTGTCGCTCGCGTTCGGAGACAGGCGATTCCCACCGACACGCCGATCTTGCACCGCTCCCGCCTCGGCGGCTACGTCGTGATCCCACCATTGGCAGATGAACTGGAATACACGGGTACGGAAGTCGGGTGCCTAGCTCGAGTCCACAACGCGCCACCCGTAGCCGTCGCACGAGCGGCAGCGCTTGCATCAGAAGTAGTAGTTGATCACCTGTGCGGACGAGACCAAGAGCCGGAGGAGATCGTCGAGGTGCTTCGCATCGGAGACGAGCCATTCAAGCGACTCGGCCGGCTGGGCCCCGAAGACGTTCCGGTCACCGTCGATCTCAGTGAGACCGCATGTCAGGGTGCAATCGAGGCGGCAGACGCCGCACGCCCCCTGGAGACCGGCGGGATCCTTGTCGGCACCGAGATCGACCGTCGAATCACGGTCTCAGGGGTTGTCGAGGTTGCAGATCCGGATGCCCAGCCGAACAGGTACCACATGGGCGAGGGCGTGGCAGCCGAGGCGCTCGCCCATGCCAAGGAGGCCGACCCGCGGGTTGGCTACCTGGGTGAGTGGCACAGTCATCCCGACGGGAGCGGTCCCAGCACTCTCGATGTAGTCACCATGCTGTCGATCGCCTCTGGCTCAGACTGCGCAATCCCAGTGTTGTTGCTAGTGCATCCTCCTGGCCACGAACCGAGGGTCGCGGTATACGTCACTACTCCCGCTGGCCTGAAGCCAGCAGTTGTGGAACCGTGCGGCGACCTACCTGAAGTGGACGCGGCCGCGGCATGAGGGCGCACGTCATCGGCGCGCCGAGGGAGAGGCCCGACTGGCAGGGCAACTCAGGAGATCCTGCGCTCGATCTGCCGTGTGGCGTCAGGCGGCCTGGCGGACACGCGTCCCGGTGTGAGAAGAAATGACTCGCGTCCCGTCACGAAGTGCCAGCGGTGTCCGTCTTGCGGGGGACGACTACCAGCACCTCGTTACCTGGAATGAGGTCCTCGTCGCCATGCGTCCCGGAAAGGGTGCGGAGACGCTCACCGTAGAGGCGCGTGATGCGGGCAACGTCGACGACATCGTCATCACGTACCGCACCACGCGGACGAAGTACGTCCAGGTCAAGCACGCAGTTGATGCCAGCACGCCGGTCGGGGCTGCTTACCTGACGAAGCCGTCAGACAAGGGGGGTCCGAGTCTTCTTCAGCGCTTCTACGCGAGCTGGGCAGATCTCTCGGGCGATCGCGGGTGCCCTGACATGCGTTTCATCACCGACCGAGAAATCGACTCCACCGATCCGGCGATGAAGGGTCTTGATCGGCGAACGCAGTTGCTCGTTCCTGAGATCGAGTCACACGCCAGCCGGGTCGCCCGCGAGTCATGGGCTGGTCACCTCGATGTCTCGGAGGAGGAGTTGCTGACCTTCCTCTCGGATCTCCGGTTTATGACAGGACGCCCGCTCGCCGCCGAGATCGAACGTGCCGACGAGTTGATGTGGGCGCATGGGTTGAACACCGGTCAACAGGCGATCGACTCCGCCCTTGCATTCGTCCGCGACTGGGTTCAAGAACGCGGCGACCGGACACATGACGTGGCAACGCTCCGCGATCGTGCCTTCGATCGAGTTGGCAGAGCGAACGATCCCAGCTCACTGCTCGTCGTCGAAGGAATCGCCGACGATCCCCTCGCGGAGGACGCTGATGCGCACGTGCGCTTCGTCGAGTGTTACTCAGGTGACGATCCGAATCTCAGGCGCGAGTTTGCAAACCACGATGACTGGCGGACGGTTGTGGCTCCCGCACTCGAACGGGCAGCCACAGATCTTCTTGCCGGTGACAGCCGCCGCGTACTCGTGAGGGGTGCCATGCGCCTGCCGGTCTGGTTCGCCGCGGGCGCGGCATTGCGACATGTTCGCGGATTCTCTGTCACCGCGGTCCAACACGGTGAGTATTGGTCGAGCGACGACGCGGCAGAGAGCGGCGGACTCTTAGTGACCGAGGTTGCACCACTTGAGTTCGGCGCAGACCTCGCCATCGCGATCGGAGTCGCTGTCGATCCCACCGAGGAGGTCACGGGGTTCATCGTCGGCGAGCGACTTCCGGTTGGGCGCCTCGCAGTCATCAGTCCGGAGCACGGTCCTGGACCGCAAGCCATCCACGACGGGGCGACTGCTGCCTCAATGGGAGTCGCGATCATGCATGAAGCGCGCCAACTCCTCAGGCAAGCAGACGCAGGCCGAATACATCTGTTCCTTGCGGTGCCTGCGGGCCTCGCGCTGCTCGTCGGGCATCGCTGGAATGCTATGCGTCCAACGGTGGTCTACGAACACCTCGGCGCAGGTCGCGGCTACGTGCAAACTCTCGAAGTGCAGGCGTAGTCTGGACACGGCGGTGGATGCTGGCAAGGCGTTCTGAGACGCACGATTCTGCGTTCCTGCGAGGTGTACCGTGGAATCGAGGAGTTAGAGGATTGGGGCCCTCGGCGGTCCCGCGGGCGCATCTGGGTTAGTCGTCGTAAGGACCGAGAAACCGCTCCCCGTCGAAGTGGATGAGGTGCGTGGGATCCTCTGCAACCCACACTTCGGTCTCCCACGAGATGTCAGCCACGTACTTCGCGAGCGTGCGGCGGTTCTCAAATGCCGTCACGAACACTAGGCCCGCGGAGGAGGTCGAGAACAGGGCTTGAAGCTCTTCGCGGCGCTTCGGGTTGACTGGTCCATGGCTAGTGACGGCTTCGATGAGCACCAGCCAGTCTCGGAGCAAGTCGTGGACAACCAGGTCGGGCATCTTTCCATGCTCGTCGAGGACGACACCAAGGTTCTCGAGTCGCTCTTCGTCGTGAATCGCAAACTTCTCGTCCGCGTCGCCGATGTATAGGACTGCGCCACCCGGCGTGAAGACTGGGCAGAAGTCCTCCACAATCTTCGCCACCAGTTCGTTCTGCCCACCTGGCGACAGGCTGACCTGTTGCCCTTCCGGAAGCGTCACGGGGATTCGCTGGAGGTCCCGCTCGAGGGCGTATCGCTCTGCGAGCGACTCAATCCGGTACTGATAGTTGATCAACTCGACCGCCCAGTCCGCCGTTCCGTACGCCTGCAGAAGGCGGAGGGATGCTGGACTGACCTGATAGACGGTCTTGCCGCTATTCGTCGGTCGCCCAGGCTCATCGGGATTCAACACGACGAGCCCTGCTGCCAGGAACTGGTGAATCGTCTGGCGCCGTACGGTCTCACGTGAGTTCGGCGCGTACTGCTTTCCGTAGTGCTCGGCCATGAAGTTCATCAGTTGGGTGATACCCCGTAAGGGGTCCACTGCCTCACTCCACGCGCTATCTGGGGTGAGGGCGAGCAGCGCCAAGAGAGTGAGAGCCGATCGCTCGTTCCGCTGCTGTCTGGGGAACTCAAGCTGAATCAAGACATCGATGGCTTCTTCAACTGTGGCCATCACCGATCCTCCCTCGGAGCGGGCACGCAGCGGTCGAAGAGCGCGTCAATGGCGATTTGCGTGTGCTCGGTCTCCCTGGCGGCGGCCCCAAGCTTCTTGAGCTGCCCCGTCGTCGGGTAGTTCAGTGACCGCAGATCATTCGCGTTCACTTGCGTGTGTCCATTGAACTGTCTGAAGAACGTGTCGACCACCGTGGTGTTCAGGTACGCAGCGATTCCCCACGCGAGATCGAGAGGCAACCCAGTTCCATCGCGGTGGAAGACGTTGACGTGATTCTCAACTGCCACCTCAGCGGCTCCAAGGTCATCGATCTCAAGCACAGCGGCCACGACCCTCCGGCGCTCCTCCTTGGAGGAGAATCGCTTGACCAGCACGTAGTTGCCGGCCGGCAGCAGCATCTTCTGCGTGATGCTGTTGATAGCGAGCGCCGCTGGCTTCTTGCGGTGTGGCTCCGCTAGCCGCACGCGACCCGAGCGAAGGTGGTGGGGATAGATCAACGGAACCGTGCCGTCCTCAGCTGACTCGCGTAGGTGCTCGCGTACCCGGAAATCCACGACCCTACCTGTCGACACCGCGGCGCCTGTGCCGGCCAGGGAGCACGCGAGGCCCGCCATACGAGTTGCTACTGCGACGCCCGGGTCGCCAGAGACGATACGAATGAATGCGTCCGGATCGTCGGGACGAACGACGTGCACAAAAGGCACTCGTTCCTCGTGAACCTCCTCCTCGCCAGATCCGGGACTCGTAGAAATGGTCACCACCGACTGCGCCGCGCCCTTGACGAGATGGATGACCACATTCTCCTGCAACACGCCTGTGTCGCGGAATGCCTTGTCACGTGCCTCGAAGAGATGAATCCGGCGCACCACAGCATTCTCAAGCAATGCTTGCCTGAACGCCCGGAAGTACGGGCCATTGCAGAAGCTTCGGGGTGTGATTGCCACAAGCTGACCCCCCGAGTTCAAGAGCCCCAGAGCTAGCGAGACGAATGCGGCGTACAGGTTCGTGACCTTGATGCCCGTGCTCGACAGCATCTGCCGCACAGCGGACGACGTGGCAAGCTTTTGATAGGGCGGGTTCAGGATCGCGAGATCGAATCCCCCGTCGCGTGGCGCGAAGAGTCCGCCGTCAAGTCTCCGGCAGGCCCACTCTACGAAGTCAGCGGGCACAGCCTGGGCAGCAATTGATGGTGCGGCTTGCTCGCATTCGCGCAGAGTCTCGGTGAGCGCTCCGAGTAAGTGCCGGTCAACCTCCACGGCGGTCAGGTCCAATCCGACGGTCCAGCCCTCAAGGGCCGCTCGGTCGACAAGGGCTGCCGTCAAGGAGCCGACGCCGGCGCCAGGGTCGAGCACGCGCGCCGGACCCTCCGGAGGGTCGAACATGCTGGCCATCAACGACGCGATCGGCGCTGGTGTAAAGAACTGTCCAAGGGCGGATCGCTGCAAGGCGCAGCGATCCGCGTTCTCCGCAACACGCCGAGCCTCGGCACGGACCGCAACGGACGCAGATGCGGCGGGTGTTGGTACTCGACGGCCATCGGTCATGCTTCCCCAGTTTGTACCAGGCGTGAGACACTCCGCCGGTTATCTGGATCCGGCACTGCGCGCTCATCAGCCGCTCGACTCGGCACGGTCGGAACTCGCTGAGCCTCTGCCTGTCGTCCGGCCTCGAGTGCTGGTTGGGCCCAGCGCTGTCAGCTTTCTTGATCTGGGGCGGTGGCGGCCCGCGATACCTCGCTGATGTCCACCCAGCGGGCGAGGACACTCAGAGCCGCCAACTGCTCCAGCGCGTCCTGCTCCCGAATTGTGTCGCTTCCGTGGGCTTGGGCATTCCTGATCCCTTCGGCGCAGCCCATCCCGAAGTGCCGGGCGCCCTCGTGTGCGGCTGACCACGACTTCGAGTGCCTCGGTCCTTCGGACTCCGACTCGATGTGTGTTAGGCGCAGGCGCGGCTCGTTGGGTCGGGGAGGTTCAGGCGAGAACGCCTTCCTGAACAGTTCGCTTCCAATCAGGCTGCTTCGCTCAAGTTTGACCTGGGTCCGGTGTTCGAGGACCTTGGCCGCTTCGAATACTGCTGACCCGTAGTGTCCATCGTCCCAGAGTCCTACCGCGGCGTTCCACACCCACGGGTGCAGTGAGCTGGCTTCCAGTGCCGGACCCCTCTGCCCAAGAATCGCCTGACGTCTCTCGGTCTGTGCGAGGATGCCGGCCAGACGCTGCGCAGCGTCCCTGGCCCTCGTCCACTCCCACGCATCTTCGCTGCTGAGCCTGAATCGGTCGGAAGCTTCATGGGGGTCGATCGCTCGCGCGATCTCCTCGATTAGAGGCTGGTACCGCAAGAGCCTCCCATGACTGCCATCGCGTCGTGCCGCCTGCCATCCTGGCTCGCGACCAAAGCCGAACTGGTACGAGCTTTCAGCGCTAGTGAAGACATGCTCGTTCGCTTCGAGTTCGCCAAGGAATTCCGTCACCGCTGCAAGTGCCTCATCACGATCAACGACTTCCACGGATCCTCCCTCGAGACTCGAATGAGACGGCAGGCCGATGGCTGATGCTGGAGGAATCAGCGCTGCCGAGCGATCGTATCGAAGCACCGGCAGGGAACCCACAGCAGATCACCTGATGTAGCTGCCACACATTGTGTGCCAGTCTGGACGAGCGAAGGTCGGTACGCTGACGCGTCACTACTGCTGTGCGAGTTCACGCGGCGTGACTGCCGAGAGCCAAGGGAACGCCACCCGTACTCGTTCTCGTCCGAGCATTTGCGCGAGCCGACTCGAGAATCCGGGTATGGGATGGCGTCGAGAGGGTTGATCGGTCAATACGCGATGTCGAGGGCGTAGCGCAGTGCGCGGTCCAGGTCGGCGCGGACGACCTCGCTGAGCCGTGCGACCGGTTGGGGGTCGAGGTCGGCGAGGGGGACGGTGAGGATGTTGTCGCAGTTGATGACGCAGGGCTCTGGGAGGCCCTCCTCGAGGCCGATCTCGACCTCGGAGCGGATGCCGCGGATCGTGCGGGTGATCGGAGCGCAGGTGACAGCGGTGAGGACCGACGCTGCGGCGTCTCTCGTGAGGACGCACACGGGGCGCCGGCTGGCCGGTGGGCCGAGGTTGGCCCAGTAGATCTCGTTGCGGGCTACCACTCGGGCGCGGTCCGAGCCGCCAGGCGGGTCGCCGATCGCGCCAGTGCCGGATCGGGGGGTTGCCGGCGGTAGGCGGCGACCAACTCGGCGTCTGCCGCGGCTTCCTCGTTGGCTTCGATCACCGCTCGCGCCCCCTGGCGGAGTAGCTCGGATCTGCTGGTGCTGCGCGCCGCAGCGATGCGGTCGAGTTCTGTCACGAGATCGTCATCGAGTTGGACGAGCACCTCACGTCTGGCCATGACCATATGTTAACCCATATGGTCAGCCGACAAACGCGATTCTGGGTCGTCTCAACTAGAGCACCGAACGCGCTCCTCTGTGACAGAATCTGAAGCTCTGACCGACTGCCCCGCTGGGAGCGAGTGTGAAGATCTCCGCCATTCTCACGAATATCGAACTTGAGCAATTTGCGCTGCCAGAGTTCCAGCGCGGCTATGTGTGGGGTCGAGAAGATGTGCGCGGCCTCTTCGATTCGTTGTATCGCCGATATCCGGTCGGTGGTTTCCTGGTGTGGACGACCCAACCCGAAGCCGACACGGTGCGTGGGATTTCGACCTCCTCTGGAGCAGCGGTCAAGCTGCTGCTGGACGGTCAACAGCGGGCGACCTCGCTGTACGGGGTGATGAGGGGCGAGCCGCCCGAATTCTTCCAGGGCGACGAGCGGGCCTTCACTGACCTGTACTTCGACGTGCGGAGTGAGATATTCGAGTTCTACGGACCCGTGAAGATGCGCGACGATCCGCTATGGGTGCCTGTCACGAAACTGTTCCAGGCCGAACTCGTCGATGTCGTGAAGAGCATGGCGGGCCATGCCAATGATCCCGAAGTGATGCTTGAGTACCAAGCACGTCTCATGCGACTCCTAGGCATCGGAGACACAGAACTCCATATCGAGGAGATCAGCGGCGACGGACGCACCATCGACGAAGTCGTGGAGATCTTCAATCGGGTCAACTCCGGTGGCACCAAGCTGTCCTCCGCGGATCTCGCCCTCGCTCGTCTCTGCGCGCACTCGCCTCAGGTCCGCAACGAACTACGCCGGCTGCTTGAGGGGTGGGCGCACGCCGGATTCCATTTCAAGCAGGAGTGGCTGCTGCGATGCGCCACGGCGGTGGCGACCAACCAGGCCTCCTTCAACGCGCTCCGCGACGTGTCGGTCTCGGAGTTCTCGGTTGCTTTGAAAAAGGCCGCGGAGAGCGTCGACTTCCTGCTCAATCTGCTCGGTAGTCGGCTCGGCCTCGACCACGACCGGGTTCTCGCGAGCAGCTATGCGCTAGTGGTGCTTGCCCGGCTCGTCTCCGAGAGAGGCGGATCGATTGACAATCTCCACGATCAGCAAGGCATTCTGTTCTGGTACGTCCACTGCGTCCTCTGGGGTAGGTACAGCGGCTCCACCGAGACCCGAATTCAACGCGATCTTGAGGCGCTGGAGAACGACGACGTCGACGGCCTGATCGCTGAGATGGCCCTCTGGCGAGGCAGCCTCGAGGTTCGGCCCGATGACTTCGCCAGTTGGAGTGTGGGGGCGCGCTTCTATCCGCTGCTGTACATGCTCACCCGGGTCAACGCGGCACGAGACCTTGAGAACGGCTTGGTCCTATCGCACGCCATGCTCGGGAAGAAGAGCAGGCTCCACGTGCATCACGTCTTTCCGAAGAAGCACCTCTACAAGAAGGAATACACCCGTCCCGAAGTCAATGCTCTGGCCAACTTCAGTTTCTTGACGGCGGAATCCAACTGGAAGATCGGCGCCGACGATCCGGCTGAATACTTGGCGGGGTGTGAAGACAAGCACCCCGGCGTACTGCGATCCCAATGGATTCCCGAGGACAGATCGTTGTGGTCTCTAGACCGCTATTCAGAATTCCTCAAGGCGCGTCGTACGCTCCTAGCGGCTGCAGCGAACGAGTTGCTCGGCACCTTGCGCGCGGGCCGGTCCTCCCCGGACTCCCGCGTTGCCGGGTCACCCGGGATCAGTCAGGAGATCCCCGAGCGAACTGACGATCCGCAGAGCGTCGGCGATGAGGATGACGCTGACATAGTTGCTGTCCTTGCACTCGCGGTGCGGCTTCGCATCGCGGCCCCCGACGCGCACTACGAGATCTGCGACGACGAAACCGGCGAGGTGCTTGCCGTCGCCGACATAGCCTGGCCGCAGGGAATCCAACCTGGCCGAGCACAGCCGGTAGCACTGTTGCTGGAACCAGATCCTGTGGCCGAGGAACACCTTGGTGAACGCGGGTACCGCTTTTTCACGTCGAAGAAGAAGCTTGTGTGGCACCTTGAAGAGGTCCTCGGTTTCGACATCGACGGCGACCGCATCGTCGGGGAGGTGGACCCGGGCGCAGACACGCCCTGACCACACTGCTGGGCACTCACAGCTTGGCCCAGCGACAGTCTCAGTCTGCGGCTTGCCGGGACGGGAGCATTGAGCGGACGGCTTGATCAGGAATGGTGATGATGTCATCGGCGAGTTGGGCGAGCGCTGTGGCGACACTCTGTCGGTCGGGTGTGGCGAGAATCACTCGCGTGCCGTAGTCCTGAGCTGTGCGCACGGCTTCGGCCAAGTCCCGATCGCCGGACATAAGGATCATCGTCGAGAAGATCGCTCGCCCGGCCAAGCGCACGAGATCCAGAACGATGAGGGTGTCGACTCCCTTCTGCTGTCTCCGCACGCGTCCCGCCAAGTGCGTCTCCAACTCCCGAAGGAGCGCGGTCGGTGCCACCCCAAGACCGTCAGCTGTCTGTCGGACGGCTTGCCGCAATTGCCCGTCCAGGTGGACGGGATGCTCGGCGATCTGACCCAGGCGGAGTTGGATTCCCGGTGTGAACGCAATTGCGTCGAAGAACCTTCTCTGCTTGGAGTAGCCGGCGTGGGAGGCGTCAAATGCTCCGTCGTACCAGTACGTCCGGAGAAGAGCGTGATCATAGAGTTGCTCGCCGACGTAGGAATGCAACCAATCGACCACAGCGGCAGCGTCCGGACGGACCTTCGACAGCTTGCGGCCCGTTGCAGCGGCGCCCTGGGCGCGTAGGTATCCGGCGTCGACGAATCCGGCACAGGTCGCGGCCATCGGCGGCTCTCCTTGCGCGGTGGCGAACCCGAATGCGGGCTCGGGGCGGACAGGACGACCTCGTGGTCGAATCGGCAAGGATGCCAAGGCCTACCGGACAGTGTTACCAGGGCTGCTGTCCGGCAGGCAATGCTCGGGGGCCGCCGATCCCTGTCGAGATCCGGCCCAATCGGCTCCCTGGAGCCCGCACACAACGGAGCGATTGTACGTCGCCGCGTACAGCTCCGGCAACGATCCGGCCCGCGATGTGCGCGTCACTCGTGCCCGATCCTGTCACCTGGTGGACTTCGACCACCGCCGCCGAATCTCTCGCGAGGACGCACAGCGGTCGACGACCGGCTGGCGGGAGGGTCGCCTCGGGCTCGCCGGTAGCTTCCTCGTCGGAGTCGGCCCTACCGGGAGGCGGGATTCTTGATGTCGGAGCGGCGTGTCGAGGCCACGGATGTCGGCGAGGGACAGGCCGGCGAGTTCGATGTCGTCGTCATCGGCGCCGGGGCCGCCGGGCTGTACGCGCTGCACCGGCTGCGGGGACTCGGGCTCTCGGTGCGGGTGTTCGAGCGGGGCGACGGCGTCGGCGGGACGTGGTACTGGAACCGCTATCCCGGCGCCCGCTGCGACGTGGAGAGCTGGGACTACTGCTACTCGTTCTCCGAGGAACTCGAGCAGGAGTGGGACTGGACCGAGCGGTTCCCCAGCCAACCCGAGCTCGAGCGCTACTTCAATCACGTCGCCGACCGCTTCGATCTGCGCCGCGACATCCAGTTCGGCACGCGGGTGGAGCGGGCCGGCTTCGACGAAGGGCGGAACCGCTGGATCATCGACACGTCGGACGGGGCCACGGTCTCGGCCCGGTTCCTGGTGTCGGCGGCCGGCTGCCTCTCGGAGGTGAACAAGCCGGCGATCCCCGGTGCCGAGACGTTCGCGGGTGAGCAGCTTCACACCGCCCGCTGGCCCGCCGAGGGCGTCGACGTGGCCGGCAAGCGTGTCGGGGTGATCGGCACCGGCTCCAGCGGCGTGCAGGTGATCCCCCAGGTCGCCAGGACGGCCGAGCACGTCTACGTCTTCCAGCGCACCGC
>CAZTZI010000181.1:0-20488 GCA_964618115.1 uncultured Acidimicrobiales bacterium | reverse complement strand
CCGCAACCTTGCCCGCCAGCATGACGTCGGTGGCGCGACGAATGCCGTCCACCAGGCTCTCCCGGGCCCCGTAGACGTTGTCGAACTTCGACTTGGTCACCGAGCTGTTGACATCGAATGCAGGCACCCTGAGCTCCCCGGTCGACGCCATCTGGTGGAGGCGGGCAACGCCGGTGGTCGTCTCCTCGCTGACGCCTCGGACGTCTGCCGCAGCGGTGTGCCAGGCGGAGCTGTCCTCATCCAGGACTCGCCGGAGGGTGGCGAGGACGACGCGCCACTCGGCGCTCGCGTCACCTTCGGCTTCGGCGACCTCGCCCGCCTGCTCGCACGACAGCCCCTCGTGCAGCAGCATCGTGGCGTCGCCCCCGTCGTCGAGGATCAGCGTCGGCCCGCCGCCGTCGGGCCAGCGCAGCACCCGCTCGGTGCAGCGCCAGTACTCCTCCAGCGTCTCGCCCTTCCAGGCGAAGACCGGCACCCCGCGAGGCTCGCTCGGCGTGCCGGTGGGACCCACCGCGGTGGCCGCGGCGGCGTGATCCTGGGTGGAGAAGATGTTGCACGAGGCCCAGCGCACCTCGGCGCCGAGTTCGCAGAGGGTCTCGATGAGCACGGCGGTCTGCACCGTCATGTGCAGCGAGCCGGCGATGCGGGCACCCGCCAGAGGTTTCTCGTCGCTGTGGCGGGCCCGCAACGCCATGAGGCCCGGCATCTCGTGCTCGGCGAGTTGGATCTCCTTGCGGCCGAAGGCGGCCAGCGACAGGTCCGCGACCTCGAAGTCGCCCCCTTCGGGAATCACGCTCCTGCTCCGGTGGTGCCGCCGAGAGCCTCCTTCAACTCGGCGATGGCGGGGATCGGGCCGGGATCCACCCCCCGGAGAGCCGCCAGGTGGAGCGACACGAAATCCCCGAAGAGCATCAGGTCCATGATCTGGGCGATCGGCCCCTCGCCCCCGGCGCGCACCTCGTACACCTCGCGCACGGCATCGGTCAGAAGCTCGTCGAGGAAGTCGAAGGTGGCCGCCACCTGCGGCGGCTCGAAGTCGTGGCGGAGCTGGACGGCACTGAAGGAGGGTGCGGTGAGCTCCTCGAAGGTGCCCCAACCGGCGATCTCGTTGTGGGTCATCTCCGGCAGCCCCGCGCTGAAGGCCGGCGTCTTGGCGTTCTCGTTGAACTGCGCCTTCCAGCGGCGAGCCGCCACCTCCCCGATG
The DNA here is from genome assembly GCA_964618115.1 of uncultured Acidimicrobiales bacterium. GTDB lineage: Bacteria > Actinomycetota > Acidimicrobiia > Acidimicrobiales > CATQHL01 > VXNF01. Next base: position 19,284 of record CAZTZI010000181.1, on the reverse strand, counting down.
CCGCCCGGTCCGTAGACGACGGGGATCGTGCCGGCGAGTTCGCGGGCCAGCCGCAGGGCAGGATTGCTCGCCTCGCCGAGTTGGCTGCGGCGCAGGCGCAGCTGCTCGGCGGCACGCGCCAGCCACTCGCTGGCGCCGGGGAAGAATCCGAGATCCTCCAGGATCGCCAGTACCGGTGCGGCCATGGCGGCGAATCCCGCACGAGGCATGGGTAGGGAGGCGTCGACCCCGAGGATCGGAGCTCCCCACCGCTCGGCCAGAGCGCTCAGGCGGCCCCCGGTGCAGACGGCGACCATCTGCCCGCCCCGTTCCGCGGCGATGCTCGCCGCCGAGAGCGTCTCCTCGGTCTCGCCGGAGAACGACACGGCGAAGACGAGCGTCCGTCGATCCACGTAGCTGGGCGGCAGGTAGTTCTTCACCACCACCACCGGCAGCGACATGAACGGCCCAGCCGTCACAGCAAGGAAGTCGCCGACGAGCCCGCTGCCCCCCATACCCAGCACCAGCACGCTGGTGATGGCGTCCGGATCGTCGATCCTGGCCGCCGCGCCGGACTCCGCCGCCGCCTCGACTCCGGCGGCGATCTGCTCGGGCATGGAGGCCGTTGCGGCGAACATGCCCATCGTGTCGATGGGGATGTGCTCGATCACGGCGTGAAGTTCTCCTCGATGCCCTGCTCGGCGGCTCGCGCCATCACCCGCTCGTGCTCGTCGCCCTCCAGCGTCGCCGCCTCGTCGATGAGCATGATCGGGATGCCGTCGGTGATCTCGTAACGCCGCCGCAGCCGGGAGTTGTAGAAGAACCCCTCGGCCTCGAAGTACAGCAACGGCCCCTTGTCCTCGGGACAGGCCAGGATTTCCACCAGTCGGGGATCGAGCACCATCGGTCCACCTCGGTCTGCTCTGTGCACCGGCCGGAGCGCACCGGCCGCGAGGCAACAGCCTACGCCTCCCGCCGCGGCGCCCCCGCCCCGGATGGGGTGGGCGTCAGGTCGTCAGTTCACCAACGGCGCTGCGCACTTCGGCGAGGTGGCGGGCACAGTCGGCGGGCGTGCGGGCCTCCAGGTTGAGGCGCAGCAGCGGCTCGGTGTTGGATGGCCGCAGGTTGAACCACCAGTCGCCGCAGTCAACCGTGAGGCCGTCGAGGCGATCGGTGGGATGCCGACGGTAACGGCTCGCCAGGGACTCGGTGACCGCCCGGGGATCGTCGACGGTGAAGTTCACCTCGCCGGAGCCGGCGTAGCGGTCGTAGGGACGGCGCAACTCGCTCAGCGGGACGCGGGCGCGGGACAACTCCTCCAGGAGGGCCACCGCCGCCAGCACCCCGGAATCGGAGTTGTGGTTCTCGGCGAAGTAGTAGTGGCCCGAGTGCTCGCCGGCGAACGCGGCCCCGGTCTCGGCCATCTGCTGCTTGATGAGCGTGTGGCCGACACGGGTGCGCAGGGCGCGGCCGCCGCCCTCGGTGATCACCTCGGGGACCATTCGCGAGCACGCCGCGTTGTACAGCACCAACGCTCCGGGCCGGCGGCGCAGCACCGCCCTCGCCAGCAGCCCGGCGGTCACCGAACCGGAGAGCGGGCGCGCCCGGTCGTCCACGAGGAAGACCCGGTCGGCATCGCCGTCGAACGCCAGGCCCACGTCGGCGCCGACCTCCCGCACCCGCCGGCACACGTCGGCCAGATTGGCCTCCTGCAGGGGGTCGGGAGGATGGTTGGGGAAGTTGCCGTCCAACTCGCCGTACAGCACATCGAGGGTCGGCGGCAATCCCTCGAAGACGGCCGGCACGACGAGCCCGCCCATGCCGTTGGCCACGTCGGCCACCACCCGCAGTGGCCGCATCGCCTCGGTGTCCACGAATGACCGGACGTGAGCGGCGAAGGCGTCGAGCAGGTCGACGTCGCGGCGCCGGCCCACTCTCCCGGCGGGCTCCGGTGGCGGGGGATCCAGCACCAGCTCGCGCACGCGCCGGAGCCCCCGCTCGCCGCTGAGCGGGCGGGCGCCTGCGCGGCAGGCCTTGATGCCGTTGTAGTCGGCGGGGTTGTGGGACGCGGTGAACACCACGGCGGGCGCGCCGAGGTGGCCCGAGGCGAAGTACAGCATGTCGGTCGACACCAGGCCCAGGTCCACGACATCCAGGCCCGCCGCCTGCACCCTGGTGCAGAACGCGTCGACCAGCGGCGGCCCCGAGAGCCGCATGTCGCGCCCGACGACCATCTCGGTGGTGTGCGGATCGTCCTCGCGGAAGAACGCGGCGAAGGCCGCGCCGAGTCGCTGCGCCATCGGCGCGTCGAGTTCGGCGGGGACCCGGCCGCGGATGTCGTTGGCGCGGACAATGGCGTCGAGGCGGGCCTCCGCGGCCGGCCCGCCGCCGACGTTCACTTCCGGGCGCTCAGTCATCTGTCCCGGCGCGCACGTCGTAGTCGCCTCGGCGGTACCGGCGGCGGATCCCCAGGAGGTCCCGCAGGACCCCGAGGCCGTCACGAATCACCCGCACAGTGGAACGGCGCGGCGTCGCGGTGGCCTCGACGGTCTGGACCGCCGTGGGAACCCCCAGCAGCGAGAGCAGCAGCAGCACCTCCACGTCGAACCCGAAGCGATCCACCCGGCAGCGGCCGAAGACCTCGTGCGCCACCTCTCGCCGGAACGCCTTCAGCCCGCACTGCGTGTCGCCGAGACGGTGCTGATCGAAGGCGGTGCCTCGCAGGGCCAGCAGCACCGCCAGGCGGGACACGACACGCGTTCCGAGGCGCCGCAGCAGACCGTCCGCCGTACGCCCCCGCTCGGCGAGGACCGCTCCCACCTCGCCACCGAGGCGGTCGAGCACGGCCACGATCCGGTCGGGCGGGTACTGAAGGTCGGCATCGGTGAAGACCACAGCGTCCCCAGTGGCAGCCAGCACGCCGGCTCGCACCGCCGCGCCCTTGCCGCAGTTCTCATCGAGCACGATCACCCGGTCGGCGCCGGCGGCGCCGGCTCGAGCCGCGGTCGCATCGTCCGAGCCGTCGTCCACGACGATCAACTCCAGGTCGTCTCCGGACGCCACGACGGACAGACCATCGCGCAGCACCCCCAGGGTCGTGGCAATGACGTCCTGCTCGCGGTAGGCGGGTAGCACGACCGACAGGCGCACACCGCTACGCGCCGGCTCACCGGGAGAGTGCTGTGTCACAGCCGGCCGGGGCCGCTCGGCCGTGGATTCCGGCCTTCGCCGGAATGACGAGGGGTACGGTGCGGCTCGGGGCCACCACTCATTCCCACGGGGCGCGCCGGTCGGGCTCTGCGGTCCAGACGTGGGGGTTCCTCCAGAGCGCCACCGCCACCACCAGCGCGATGGCGGTGATCACCCAGGCCAGCACGTCCACAGGCGTCCACCCGTACGTCAGCGTGACCTCGGTCTCATCGGGCACGACGACCATGAAGTTGGGCGCCACGCGATACGGGCCGGCAGCCCCGTCGACCTGCCAGTTCGGGAAGTACGAGGCCTTCACCAGGACCGGCACGCCGGTGCGCTCCACCCGGAAGCCGATCGAACTCTCCGTGGTGGAGACGTCGAGGATCTCGACATCCTCGAGCGCGCGCACCGGGAGGTCCACACCCGGCTGCACCTCGGCCCAACCCTCCGGGCCGCCGGCGGCCGGGAAGACGCCGCTGCGAAGAATCAAGGCGCCGGTGTCCAGCGCCCCGGAGCCGGCGTAGCCCGTGTAGAAGCCGACGGCGACGTCGCGCCAGACATCCGGGTCATCCGCGCCTTCGATCACCACCGGCTCGGCCGCCAGGGGCGAGACCAGCGGGGCATCGGCCACCTCGAAGGCGACCCACGGCGGCTGGGCCGCCACCTCGGTGAGATCCTCATGTGCCCGCGCCTCGGCGATCAGGGAATCCGAGAAGGCCATGTAGTAGCGCACGCCGAAGAGTTGCATGTGTTCGGTGCCCGCGGCGAGGTTGGCGCCCCCGTACGGGACCGCCCGGACCGGCCGCGAGGGTTCGAGCGAGAGTTCGTCCTGGTTGATGAAGTGGAACGGCACGGTCTGCGTCGACTCGAAGAAGAGCCCCTCCATGGACGCCAGGCAGCCGTCGGTCCAATGCGGCAGCAGCATCAACGACATCGGCGAGCCGTAGCTGTCCAGACGCTTCAGCCCGTACTCCCACATCACGCGCCCGCAGCCCCGCTCGGCGGCGACCGCCGCCATCGTGGTCACGACCCGGTAGTACTCGTCGTACCCGCCGATCCCCTCCCGCGGCTGCTTGGATTCGTAGCCCGAGAAGTTCCAGTACACCCAGAACGGCAGGAAGCTCTTCTGCGTGGTGCCCGCCACGACGACGTTCGGCGCCACGCGCAGACCGTAACGGCCGTCGGAGGACTCGTGGCCGGCGGCGCCCAGCGCCCGCAACGGGTAGGCCACCGCCACGACCAGGACGAGAGCGATCGCCGCGGTCCCCACGGACAGTGCCCACCCGCCGCGGTTGCCGGGGCCCGCGATGGCGCCGAGCGGGCGGATCACGCCGGCCGGGCGCGTCGCCGTGGAGCTGGCGGGACGGATCCCGCCCGCCGCCGGTGCCGGAGTCCCCAGAACCACCAGACCGCGCGACTTGGGCCGGAGACCCTGGGCCCGCACCGATCGCAGCAGTTCGACGAGCGTCACCGCCGCGGCCGCCACGAGCACGATCAGCGCCAGGTGAGCGACGTCGGCTGCCCGGTCGGGAGCAGTCGACGTGTCAATGCCCGGAAGGATCTCGATCAGCGCCCGCAGGGTCGCGCTCCCTGCGACCAGGTCGTCGACGGCCACCGCCACCGCTCCCACCGGCAGCAGCGCCGCCAGGGCGAGCCGGAGACGGAAGGAGTCGCTCGGCAACCAGCGACGTCGCCGCCGCGCCTCGCCCCCCCTTGTGGGACCCTCGGGGGAGCCGGTTGGGAGGTCGCGGAGCGGGCCGCCGGTGGCCAGCGTCACCAGCAGGGTCGCCACGCCGAGGGCCGCCAGCAGCAGCATCGCGAGGTAGTAGAACGGGAGCAGGCGGGCGTTCCACAGCACGCCCTGGGGAATCCAGCGGTACGCCCCGGCCGCCAGGGCGGCCAGCGCCGCCACGTACAGCACGAGTCGCTGCCGCCGGAGGATGCCCACCAGCAACCCCGCCCACGCGCCCACGAGGATCCAGCTCCAGTCGTCGCGCACCAGGTTCGGCCAGTACTCCGACAGGTTCACCCAGTCGATGTTGTGGTAGTACGCCCGCCTCCACCAGAACGGCAGCAGCCAGAACGCCGCAAGGGCGGCACCCAGCACCCCGGTCACCGCGACCCACCGCAGCGGTCGTCGGCCCGGCTGCATCGCCAGGGCCACCCCGGTGGCGGCCACGGCGAAGATCGCCGGTATCAGATGCGTGAGTCCGACGAGCGCCAGCAGCACACCCGCAAGGACGCGATGGCGCCCGGTGCGCAGGCCTCGCAACACCACGCCCAGGTAGACCAGCATCAACGACAGGCTGATGGAGTAGGCGAACTCTCCCGCCAGGGTGGACGCCACATTGCCGCCGTAGATGCTGAAGGACGTGTCGAACAGGAACGGCAGCGTGAACATCGCCGCGATGGCGGGAGCCGGAAATCGCAAGCCGGCGAGTCGCACGAACAGGGCCGCCGCCAGCGGCAGCGTCACGAGCCCGGCGACGGCCACGAGCTTGAACGCCACCCCGTAGGGAATGACGAACGACGCCAGGGCGATGGCCAGCGACGGCAGCACCATGTAGAAGTGGTAGGCGGGGAATCCGGCGTACCAGTCGGGCGCCCAGCCGCTCAGCCTGCCCGCCGGCAGCAGGTGATCCCGCAGGAATGCCGGCCCCCAGACGTGGGCGGCCATGTCCCCCCCGGCGGGCGTCGTGTTCGAGAACAGCAGATCGGGCCGCATCTGCCAGAAGACGAAGAGGCAGGCTCCCACGACGCACGTGAGCTGTAGCCGGCGCTGCAGGACGGCGCCGCCGCGCCCTCGCGGGCGGGCTCCATCGGTACGCGGCGGCACTCCGTCGGTCAGGGTCATCGCTCAGCGCAGCAGTTGCACGACGGTGAAGCTGTTGAAGGCGGCATGCGCCCACATTGCAGGTGCGAGACGCCTCGTCGCCACGACGAGTACCCCCGCCACCAGCCCGAAGGCCACCAGAGCGGGAAGCTGGAGAAGCTGCACGTGCGCCAGACCGAAGAGCACCGACGACACCACGACCGTGGCGGTGCGCCCCATCCGGCCCCAGAGTGCCCTGAGCAGCAAGCCGCGGAAGTACAACTCCTCGACGAACGGCGCCACCAGCACGACCCCCGCCACCACGACCGCGACGCCTCCCGGACCGTCTGCGAGCGTCATGATCCGTCGAGCCGGCTCCTCCACGTCGGTGGCGTCGATGAACGGCGCCAGCGGCAGGTAGATCGCCGGTACCACCAGGAGTTGCGCCAGCAGGCCGCACAACAGCCCGACGGGTACGTCGTACCAACGCTGGTTCAGGCCCAGGGCGGCCCGCAGATCGACCCCGTGGCGCCGGACGACGGCCCAGGTGACCACGGCCAGGGTGAACCAGAGGGGCAATTGCAGCACCGTGAACTGCCAGTACGCGAGGTTGAAGTGATCCGGTTCGGAGCCCCCGGCCACCTGGGCGCCGGCGCGGGCCGCCGCCGATCCCAGACCCGAGGGCGAATCCCACACCGCCAGCAGCACAACCTGCACAACGACGGTGATCAGTGCCGCGCCGATCCAGCCTGCGACAGCAGCCGAGGTGGACCAGGGGGGAGCGGGCCGCAGGCGGCCGCGTTGGGGCATCAGCGGCCCGCGGCCGTACGCAGACAACAACCGGCCACGGTCACCGATCCTACCCCTGCCTCTCCGGCGCCCCCGTCTCGCCACGAAGCGCACGGGGGACCTCTCGAGGGTCCACGATCACCGGAACGGCCCGCCGGACTCCTAGCATGAACTCATGGCGCAATCGCCACCGCCCTCGCAGCCACCACCGGGGCCCGGCGGTTCGGAGGACGCGCCCCGTCCCGCAGCAGGTCCGCACTGGACCCGCTGGCTGGCCTGGATCGCCCTGCTCGTCATCCTGGGCACGCTGATCCTGCCCGGCATGTTCTCCCGCGACGAGAGCCAGGAGATCACCTACAGCCAGTTCCTGGACGAGGTTGCGGCCGGGAGCGTCGTCTCGGTGGAGATCAACAACAACAACGGCGACATCACCGGCGAGCTGGCCGACGGCGGAACCTTCCGCACCACCGGCCCCACGGAACTCCCGCCGGAGGACTACGCCCTGCTGCGCGAACAGCTGGGCTCCGGCGTCGAGTTCACGAGGCCCTCCTCGAGCATCTGGGGGACCCTCCTCCCTCTGCTGCTGCCGGTGGGCCTGCTGATCCTGTTCTTCTGGTGGATGCAGCGGCGCGCCCAGGGACAGATGGGCGGGATCATGTCCATCGGCCGGTCCCGCGCCAAGACCTATTCCACCGAACGGCCCGCCACGACCTTCGAGGACGTTGCCGGCTACGAGGGAGTCAAGGGGGAGATCACCGAGGTCGTGAACTTCCTGCGTGAGCCCGAGAAGTTCGCCCGCATCGGCGCCCGCATCCCCAAGGGCATCCTGCTGGTAGGCCCCCCGGGGACCGGGAAGACGCTCATCGCTCGAGCCGTCGCCGGCGAGGCGGGGGTGCCGTTCCTGTCGGTCACAGGCTCGGACTTCATGGAGATGTTCGTGGGCGTCGGCGCCAGCCGGGTGCGCGACCTCTTCAACAATGCCCGCAAGATGGGGCGTGCCATCATCTTCATCGACGAGATCGACTCCATCGGCCGCAAGCGGGGCGCCGGCCTCGGCGGCGGCCACGACGAGCGCGAGCAGACCCTCAACCAGATGCTCTCGGAGATGGACGGGTTCGAAGCCACCGAGGGCATCGTGATGATGGCCGCCACCAACCGCCCGGACATCCTCGACCCGGCGCTGCTGCGCCCGGGCCGTTTCGACCGTCAGGTGGTCGTGCCGCTGCCCGAACTGGAGGACCGGGTACAGATCCTCGAGGTGCACGTGAAGGGCAAACGGCTGGACGAGGAGTTGGATCTGTCGCTCATCGCCCGGGGGACGCCCGGCATGAGCGGCGCCGACCTGTCCAACGTCGTCAACGAGGCCGCACTGGCGGCCGTGCGCTCCGGCGAGGAGACCATCTCGATGGTCCACTTCGAGCAGGCACGCGACCGGGTGCTGATCGGCCAGAAGCGCGACTCCCTGGCACTCTCGGATGACGAGAAGACAGCCGTGGCCTATCACGAGGCGGGCCACGCGGTCTGCGCCGCCACGCTGCCGAGCGCCGACCCGTTGCACAAGGTGACGGTCATCCCCAGCGGCATGGCGCTCGGCGTGACCATGCAACTCCCGGAGCAGGAGCGGCACATCTACCGCCAGAACTACATCGAGGACTCCCTGGTGGTGCGCATGGGTGGGCGCATCGCCGAGGAACTGGTCTTCGGCGTGATCTCCACAGGGGCCAACGACGATCTCGTGGGCGCCACCCAGCTGGCCCGCAAGATGGTCCGCGAGTGGGGCATGAGCGACCGCCTCGGCCCCATGGCCTGGGGCGCGCACGGGGAGGTCTTCCTGGGCGAGGAGATCGTCAGCGCACGCGAGTACAGCGACGAGACGGCTCGCCTCATCGACGAGGAGGTGGAGCGGATCCTGCGCGATCAGGAGCAGCGCTGCAGGGCGCTGCTGACCGAGCACCGTGATGCTCTCGACCTGGTGGCGCGCGCGCTGCTGGAGCACGAGACCATCCCCGGCAGCGAGGTGCAGCGGCTCGTCGAAGTGGCCCGGACCAACGGCTCGGTACCGATGTCCGCAGGAGGCGCGGCGGTAGCGGCCGCCTCGAGCCTGGACGAGCCCGCGGTCTGATCCCGATCCGACCCGACCATTCCCACCGGTGCGCACCGCTCCCCTGGCGCTGATCCTGGGGGCCGTGGCGTGCCTGGTGGCGCTCGTGGCCGCCAGACGGCGCGGGCGCTGGCGCGGCGTGCTGGCCACGCCGGACATCCCGGCGACGATCGACCGTGCCGCCTTCGAGCAGGCGGGGGTCGGTGCTGCCACCGAGACCTGGCTCGTGGCCACGTTCACCGACCGCACGTGCCGCAGCTGCGCATCGACACTGGAGCGGCTCGGCCCCCTGGCGGGTCCCAGCGTCACGCTCGTCGAGGTCGACGCCGAGCGCCACCGTCGGTTGCACGACTCCTACCGCGTGGACGCCGTGCCGCTCACGCTCGTGGCCGATGCCGGCGGTGCCGTGATGGCCTGGATCCTCGGACCTCCGACCGCGGCCGACATAGCCTCGGTTCGCCGAGTCCTCGACGAGGCGCCCTGAGCGCCCGAAGAGGACTCGAAGGATGGCTCAGAGCTTGCGCGCCTGTCGGTGCCCCTCGTAGACGGCCTCATAGGTGGTGCGCGGAGCGATGGCGTCGCCGATCATCTCGGTGCTGACCCCGCGGCGGCGCAGCGCGTGGTACAGGTCGTTGTCGGACTGGCGGCCCGTGGCCATCACGATCCAGTCGGCGGGCAGCGTGGTGGTGATGTCGCTGACGTAGACGTTCAGGAACTCCACGGCGTCGCCCCTGATCTCCTTCACGAAGAGATCGGGCAGCACCTCGACCCCCGACTCGTAGAGGTGCTGGCGCACCCACAGGTAGTACACCTCGGGGATCGTCTCCATGCCGATCATCGGCCAGCGGGTGACGAGGCGGGTGTCGCAGCCGGCGTTGGCCAGCTTGACGGCCGTGAGCGGGGCCATGGCGTCCTGCAGGTCGTCGATGACGATCACCGAACCGGTCGGCTCGACGGCACCCATCGCCACGTCCACCCAGCTCACGCAGTTCCCGGTCTCCCAACCGGGCAGGGGCTGCGCGGTCTGGCCCTGCCAGCCGTCCCGCCGGTAGTGCGAGCCGGTCGCCACGACGACGTGATCCGGCTGCTCGGCCGCGAGCAGTGCGTCGAGGTTGTCCTCGTCCACGTTCTCGCCGGTCCGGATCACGGCACCGTTGCCGGCGGCCTGCTGGGCCAGCCACACCGCTATCTGCCCGTACTCCGAGCGCTTGGGCAGCTGGGCGTGCCAGCGGACGTGCCCGCCGGTCTCGGCCTCGCGCTCCACCACGACGATCTCGTGGCCCCGCGCCGCGGCTATCCGGGCGTACTCGAGACCGGCCGGGCCGCCGCCGATGACGAGCGCCTTGCGGCCCGCGGGCACCGCCGTGAGGCTGCCCTCGCCCCACTGGCGCTCCCGGCCGACGACAGGGTTGTAGACGCACTGGACGCGCCCGCCGCTGATGACGCTGCGCCAGCAGTAGTTGGCCGCAACGCAGCGGCGGATGTCCTCTTCGCGGCCCTCCCGGACCTTCTGCACCCAGTGCTCATCGGCGAAGAGCTGGCGGGCCAGCAGGATGGCATCCGCCTCGTCCGCCTCGAGGATCTCCTCGGCGATACCGGGGTTGGTGATCCGCCCCACGAGGAGGACCGGAGTGTCCGTGACCTCCTTGACGGCCTTCGTGTAGCCGCGCTCCCAGCCGGGCTCGTAGGTCATCGGGGTGTGGATGAAGGAGTGGTGGACGCCCGCGGAGATGTTCACGTAGTCGACGTCGGAACGCTCGTCGAGGTCCACCACGATCCGCTTGACATCGTCCATCTCCAGGTCACCGGGCCAGAACGAGGCGGAGTTGATGCGGTAGCCCACGAACTTGTCGTCGCCGGCGGCCGCACGGATGCCGGCGAGGGCCTCCAGCGAGAAACGCAGGCGGTTCTCGTAGGAGCCGCCCCAGCCGTCGGTGCGGTGGTTGTAGAGCGGCGAGAGGAACTGCCACGGCAGGTAGCCGTGCGCCATGTGGAACTCGACGCCGTCGAGGCCGGCCTCGAAGGCCCGCCGCGCCGCGCTGCCGTAGGCCTCGATCATCTCGGTGATCTCGTGGGGCTCGATCTCCTTGGGCATCGGGGCGTTGGGATACTCCCCCGGTGGCACCTGGCTCGGCGCCACGTGCCACCACTCGGCGTCGTGGTCGTAGGCGGGGTCCTTGTTGACGACGTTCATGGCCCGCAGGCCGGGGTGCAGCAGCTGGGTCACGAGCCGGGTTCCGTGGCGCTGGACCGCTTCGGCCACCCGGGCGAGTCCCTCGATCTGGTCGTCGGTCCAGAGGCCGGGGAAGTTCAGTTCCGAGTACAGCGCCTCGCGGTGGATGATCGTGCCGCCGATGATGATCATGCCCAGACCCGAGCGGGCGCGCTCCTCGTAGTAGGCCACCGCCTGGTCGGTGAAGATGCCCTCGAGGGGGTCGGCGACCCACGTGGGGCAGGTCGGCGCGAAGACGACGCGGTTCGGGATCGTCGTGTGGCGGACCTTCCATTCACTGAAGAGCCTTGGATACGCGGTCATGGGCCTGCCTCCCGGTCCAGTCGGGTTCGTGCGGGCGGCCCGTCGCCACGGGCGCTTCCGGCCGCCCACGCAGGAAAACTAGTCACAGCGCCTGTCTCCGGCGAACCGCCTCGACGGGGAGCCGCGTCGGCTCTCCTCAACGCATGCGATGTCGATCCGATCGAGGCGTTGGGGCCGGCGGGCCGCCGGCCGGTCGGCAGCGGGGATCGCAGGGCCCCGGATTCCGGCCCTCGCCGGAACGACGCTCGATGAGCGCGGCTCGCAGTGTCGTTCGGCAGGCGGCTAGAACAGTAACTGTTCCAAGTCCGCGAGGTTCTCCCACTCGGGGACGGCTTCGGCGGCCCAGATGCCGGCGGGGCCCGCGTAGGACGCCACGAGCGGCTCCGAAGCGTCGAAGCGCAGCGCCAGCACGTCAGGCGGAAGGCGCTGCGAGACATCCAGCACCACCCGTTGGCGGGGGCGGATCTCAAGGTCCTCGAGTCCCGCCAGCGGCAACCAACCCTCGGCGGTGAGCGCCTCCAGCGACAGGCGACTGATCGTCTCCGGAGAGGGGTTCACGAGCGCCACGATGCTCGGAGCGCGGCCCGATCGCGCCAGCGGCAGCAGGCCGCTCGTGGATCCGGCGGTGCGCCCGGCGAGGATCGAGACCTCGACCGGCAGGTCGGCCTCGGCAGTGCGCAACCTTTCCGCCACGACGGCCACGCCGTTGAACGAGCGGACGCTCACCCAGTACCGCTCGCTGGGCAGGACGCGGCTCGTGGCCGCCACCACGTCGGTCCCCGATGTCGGATGAGCCTCGCCGGCGAGCGGCGGGAAGAAGGAGACCTCGACGCGCTGGCCCCCCGGCACGGTCAGTTCGAACGGGGGGACTCCCCGTGCCCGCAGGGAGGCGTCGAGTTCGACGGTGAGGTCCACCCTGGCCTCGGCGGTGTCCGGGTTGTAGACCACGAACGAGTTGGCAGCCCCCAACTCGGCGCCCGCAACCCCGAGTGGGAACAGCCATTGCTCGGCCGCCTGCGGCGCGCCGGTGCGCAGTGAGGTGCCGGAGAGCCCGAGGTCGCCGTTGAAGCTCTGCAGGACGGACGCCAGCAGGTTGCCGCGGCGAGCCGCGACGGAGAAGGACACCTGCTCCCGGCGTGTCACCTCACTGCCCAGGTCGAGCACCACTTGGGCGTTCGCCGGCACCACGACGCCCTGGTAAGCCACCGGCGCGCGGTGACCCTCGTCGGTGGCGAACACCAGATCCACGACCGCGTCGTCCGAGAACGGATTCAGCAGCGAGAGCCGCACGCGGGCGTCGCGTCTCGTGCTGGCGGTGGCGAAGTACCACGTGGGGGACGCCGAGGTTGCGCACGGGCTGATGTCGGAGGCGTCACCGATGGCGACCTCCTGCATCACGAGTCCCCCGGCGCCATCCAGCCGTACTTCCGCGGCGACGAAGACCTCGGCGAAGTTCACCAGATCAGCTGCAAACTGCGTGGCCGTCGCAGCAGGATCGATGGCGAGCCGCGCATACGGTCCCACGGCGACCTCGACCCGAGTCGCCGGCCATTGCTGGGACTGACCGCCCAACGGGACCGCCGGGAAGAATCGCACAGCACCGCGCAACTCCTGCCCGGAGGTGTTCACGATGACGACGTCCTGGCGGGATCCGCCCGCGCCGCCCACGCCGCCGACGCAGAACCAGGTGCTGCCCCCGGTGCTGCTGTAACCCGACCTCGTGATCCCCGCGTCCTCCGGGGGTGCCACGTCGTTCGCTTCGGTCGCCAGCCGGTCGGCCACCACGAGCGCCGCCAGCACAGCTGCAAGAGCGAGGATCGCCGGCCAGCGCACGTCAGCGCTCCTCGCGCTGGCGGGACAGCAGGGCGACGGCCAGATCCTCGGCGGATTCCGGCGCTTCGTCCGAGCGGATCTCCGGCGCGGCCTTCGGCGGGCGGCGCCGCAGGCCCGCCAGCGCGATGACGATCACGGCGGCCGTCCAGAGAACGATGCGGCTCACGTTCGACGCGGTCGATTCGTGGCGCAGCGCGGCGTTGCCGCCAGGATCGGTCCGGAATCCCTGCGCCCAGCCGAGCGCCGGGGTGGACTCGACTCTCGTACCACCCACGTGGAGCACCCAGCCTTCGGCCGCATCGGCCAGGTAGAGCGTCGAGCCGGCCGGGAGCGTCCCGCGCGCGGTCGTCGGAGGATCGAAGTCGGGCAGCGCCAGAGCGTTCGAGGCGGCGATCCCTTCCGGTGTCACCTCTCCGGAGCCCGCCAGGAGCGCCCGCGTCGGGCGCCAGGCGATGTTCCGGTACACCGCCACCCCGCCGCGGGACTCCTGGCGTTCGAGGTCGAACTGCGCCCCGAGTCGGGCATGCACCGAGTCGGGCAACGGCTCGACGAGCCCACCGAACGGCTCGGGGGCCAGTCGCTCCATGACGATCACGTAGCGCACGCCGAGAGGGGCCAAGCGCTCGCCCATCCTCTCCGTTCCTCCGGACATCGCATCCTGCCAGGCGCCTTTCAACCCCGCGGCCGCCGGCGGCTGCGGCCCGGGCCATTGCAGACCCACACCCGGCGGCGCCGAGGTGGACGTGGCGTAGGCGAGCCGATCATCCAGCGCCCAGCCGCCGAGCGGGAGCACGTCGGGATGTCCCACCCACAGGATCCGGAAGGCGCCCAGCTGGGATTCCTCCTCCACCACAGCGAGGGGTGTCCTGAAATCCCCGCGGGGCATACCCCAGCGCCCGTCGAGCGTCAGCACCAGGGCGGGGATGCTGCCACCCACCAGCGCGACCAGCCCCACAGTGGCCAGGATGCGCTGCCGCACGGGCTTGGCGGCACTCCCGGAGGAGGAGCCGGCGGCCCCGAGAGCGATGGCGAGCGCGACGCCGAAGGCTCCGGGGGCCAGCAGGACCTCGGGTCGAGGCAGATCCCAGGGGCTCCAACCGTGCTCGGCGGAGAGCGCCAACAGCACCGACATCAGCACGAGACTCCAGGCCCGCACGGTCCAGGTGAACCAGCCACCCCGGGTGATGAGCAGTGCCAGCGCCGCCGCAGCCAGGAGTCCCCAGAGCAGGCGTCCTCCGGCCGCTGGGCCGGTGTCGAAGCGCAGCAACTCCGCAACGCTCAGACCACCGGCGCCGTCGGGGCGCGCGCCACCGCCACTGAAGAGTTCGTCCGGCGACGTGGGCGCAGCGGGCCAGTTGAGAAACCAGCCCAGCAGGAGTCCCCCGATCGCCGCGCCCGCGAGCCGCGGGAGCCGACGAGCCGAACCCGCCAGGAGGCCGCCGATTGCCAGCGCCACCACGAGCATGGCCACCATCAGGGGAGCCAACGGCACGAAGGCCCCCAGCAGCGCCACGAGCACTCCCACCACCAGCATGGGGAGCCAGAACCTCTTCGATGGCGTCACCTCGGTGGCCGACGGCGGTCCCACCACTCTGGCCAACCACAGGCAGATCCACGGCAGGGTGCCATAGACCGCCAGGGCGCTCCAGACCCCGTTGGCGAGTGCGTTGTACGGCAGGGGCATGGCGACGAAGGCCACCAGGCCGACGATCTGGGCCCGGCGCCCGGCCGAGGCGAGTAGGCGCCAGAGTCCGACCGCCCCGAAGGGCACGAGCCCCAGCAACAGGACGGTGCGTGTCAGGCCCATCGCGCCCGCCAACAGCGACCCGGCCACGCCGAGGATCCCGTAGGCCGTCGGCGCCGGACCGTTCGAACCCAGTCCTGCCTCCCGCCAGCTGCTGAACCAGGCGCGGAACAGCTCTGCCGGGGATTCCCCGAGCAATGCGATCTCGCCGAGAACCGGCACGCCGCGCGTCAGGAGATGGCGGCTCCCGAAGACGAAGATCACCATGACCACGAGCCAGCCGAGCGCCGCGGTCTGTATCGACGTATCGCGTAAGGCGTCCGCGAGGCGCCGGCGCCGGCCCCAGAGCACGCCGGAGGCCTCGACGGATGCATCGCCTCGCACCAAGCGGTCCACGTACCGCGCCACCGAGACGTAGCCGCGTCGCGTCAAGCCCCTCACGCGTGCCTCATCCGGGGGATCGCCGACCAGCCGGCGCCTGTTCAGGATCTCCGCCAGCCCGAGCAGATTCCACCACCAGGCTCCGAGGAGAGCGGTGGCACGCCGGAAATGTCCGGCGAGCAGGGCCACAGACGCCTCGAGAACCGTCAGGCTCAGCATCAGCAGCGCTTCGGCCGGCAGCGTCGAGCGGCTGCCGCACACCAGGACCGACCGCAGCTGGTGGCGGTACGCGAGCAGGTCGCGGTCGGGGCGCGGCCTGCGCTCCGCCAGGCGCCCGCGATGGCGCACACTCGCGCCGGGTACCACGAGCACCGTTCCCCCGTCCAGGTTGACCCGGCGACAGAGATCCAGATCCTCGCCGTGGTACGTCATGGCGCCGTCGAAGCCGCCAAGACGGTCGAAGACCTCGGCGCGGATCAGCAGGCAGGCACTGGGGACGGCGAGCACCTCGGTCACCGCGTCGTGCTGGCCCTGGTCGTACTCGCCGGCGGTGACAAGTGGCACGGGCACACCCATCCGGTCCGACGAGAGGCCGACACATTGGAGGAACCCGGGGTTGTCCCACTCCACGAGCTTCGGACCCACCACAGCGGCACGGCGTCTCACCGCCTCGTCGACCAGGCGTGTCACCGCGTCCGGAGCAAGCGCCACGTCGTCGTGGCAGATGAGCAGGAACGCCGCATCGCTCGCTCCGGACGGCTCGCCAGCGGTGATCGAACCGCGGCTCGGCGCCCCTTCGGCCTCCGGTACCGGATCGGCGGGCGGTTCGTCGGCCTCCTCGGTATCGAAGTTGCCCCCGATGACCAGGCGAGCGGCCGCATTGACGGCAGGACCGAAACCGGGGTTGTCGGGCACGGTCATGACGGTCGCATCGGGCATCACCGAGGCGACCTGATCGACCACGTCCGGGGGCTCGCCCGCATCGTCGTCGCGCTCGGGCGACACGTTCACCACCGTCACCGACAGCGCTGCGTAGTCCTGATCGCGAAGCGAGTGAAGGCACTCGGTGAACCACTCCCCCGGCTCGTGGGCCACGACGATGGCGCGGACAGCCGGTCCGATCCTGCCGAGGCGCTCGGGCGGCACAGCAGTGCCCTGAGGGGATTCCACTAGGGTGCGAGAGTATCCCCGGCGCATCGCAACCGAAGGCCATGCCGCCACGAGATGAGCCGGCCCCGCAAGTCACGGTTCTCGCCGGCGGGTACGGCGCGGCACGGTTTCTCGGCGGGCTGGTGAGGGTGTGCGAGCCCAGGGCGGTGACCGCCGTCGTGAACTGCGGCGACGACATCGTGCTGGGGGGGCTGCACATCAGCCCCGACCTCGACACCGTGACGTACTGCCTTGCCGGTGAGTTGAACCCCGAGGTGGGTTGGGGCCTGCGGGACGAGTCGTGGCGTGCACTGGAGACGCTGCGGCGCCTCGGCGGCCAGAGTTGGTTCGGGCTGGGCGACCGCGACCTGGGTACCCACCTCTACCGCACGCAGCGCCTGGCCGAGGGTGCCCCGCTCTCGGCCGTCACCGCCGAATTGAGTGCTCGCTGGGGCACCGAGGTGCGACTCCTTCCCGTCACCGACGACCGGCTGCGGACACGGGTCACGATCGATCGCGGCGCCGAGGGCTCCGGGAGCGCCGCCCAGACCGAGATCGGATTCCAGGAGTACTTCGTCAAGCTGCGGCATGCGGTGGCGGTCAGGTCGGTGCGGTTCGCCGGCGCCGAGCGGGCGCGGCCCGCACCCGGGGTCCTCCGCGCCATCTCGGGCGCCGACGCGGTGGTTATCGCACCGTCCAATCCGATCGTCTCCATCGGCCCCATCCTGGCGGTGCCCGACGTCCGGCGCGCCGTGACCCAGCGCCGCGAGCACGTGGTTGCGATCTCGCCGATCGTGGCCGGCTCCTCGCTCAGGGGGCCCGCAGGCCGTCTCATGGCCGAGTTGGGCCACGAGGCATCCGTCGTCGGCGTCGCCCGGCTCTACGCTCCCGTGGCGGCGGCACTGGTCGTCGATTCCGAGGACGCGCCGCTGGTGAGCGCCGTGGAGGCCGAGGGAATCCGTTGCATCGTGACACCCACGATCATGCACACGCCGGACGACGCAGCCGCGCTGGCGCGGGCCACCCTGGCCGCCGTCGGGTTCCGAACACCCGCGAGCCCGTGAGCCGGCGCCGATGACATCGACGGCGAGCAGCCTGACCGTCCTCGGCGTCGCCGGCCTCGGGGAGATCCGTCCCGGTGACGACCTGGCCGCGCTCATCGCCGATGCAGTCGATCTGGCTGACCGCGACGTGGTCGTCGTCACCCAGAAGATCGTCTCCAAGGCCGAGGGACGGCTCGTCCCCGTCGCTCACGACGACACCGAGGGTCGCCGGCGCCTCGTCGAGAGCGAGTCCGTGCGCATCCTGCGCCGCCGTGGCGAACTCATCATCGCCGAGACTCCGCACGGCTTCGTCTGCGCCAACGCCGGTGTGGACTTCTCCAACGTCCCCGAGGGCCAGGCCGCCCTGCTGCCCCGCGACCCCGATCGCTCGGCGCAGCGCATCCGCGACGGGATCCGTGCGGCCTGCGGGCGATCCGTCGGCGTCGTCGTCTCGGACACCTTCGGACGCCCGTGGCGGCGCGGGTTGACAGACGTGGCCATCGGCTGCGCCGGCGTCCTGGCGGTGCTCGACCTGCGCGGCACGTCCGACGCCGGCGGCCGGGAACTGCAAGTCACAGAGGTCGCCATCGTGGACGAACTGGCCGCCGCCGCCGAACTCGTCATGGGCAAGGACGGTGGCGTACCGGTGGCCGTCGTCCGGGGCGCACCGGAGGGCTGGTTCGGGGCGGGGCGCGTGGAGCGTGACCTGTTGCGCCCCGCCGCTGACGATCTCTTCCGCTGACCAGCCTCTTCCGCTGATCAGCGAGCGCTCGAGCTGCCCGAGAGGCGACCGCCCTGCACCATGTCACCGGCCTCGACGGTGGCCCCGTCGCCGAGCAACGTGAACCCGAGCACCCGGGCTCCCGGCTCGACGGTGGCGTCGAAGCCGACGACCGAATCCGACACGATCGCACCGGCGCCGATCCGGCCGCCGGGCAGCACGACCGCTCCCTCGAGCCGTGCACCCGCCTCGACGGTGGCACGCTCCATGACGACGCTGTCGACAACGCCGGCACCGGCGGCGACGTTGGCCCGGGGGCTCACCGCCTCCAGGGTGATCTCCCGGCGCCCGGAGACGAGGTCGATATTGGCCTGCAGGTAGGAGCGGGGCGTGCCGGCGTCGATCCAGTAGGCAGCGGACCGCAGGGTGTACAGGCCCCCGCCGGCGGCCACGGCCGGGAACGTCTCCCGCTCCATCGAGACCGCCCGCCCGGCGGGGATCCGCGCCAGTACCGAGGGTTCCAACACGTAGACGCCGGCGTTGATCCAGCCACTCGTGGCGGCGCCGCCGGCGGGCTTCTCGACGAAGCGGGACACCCGGCCCGAGGCGTCGGCCTCGACCATCCCGTAGCGCGAGGCATCGACCATCGGGATGGTCAGGATCGTGGCTTCGGCCCGTCGCGCACGGTGCAGCGCCAGCAGGTCGCTCAGCACGGCGTCAGTGAGCACGTCGCCGTTGAGCGCCCAGAACGTCTCGGAGAACGGGTCGCCACCGCGGGCGTTACCGTTGCCGGCCGCCGCCTGGCGCGCCGCGAACAGGACCGCACCGGCCGTGCCCAGCGGTTCGGGTTCGGTGACATAGCGGAGGCCCGCCCCCCCGCAGCGCCCCGCGGGATACGCGGCACCGAAGGCATCCGGGCGGTAACCGAGCGACAGCACGACATCATCGGTGCCCTCGCCCGCCAACTTGCCCACGACGTGCTCGATCATGGGGCGATCCACGAT
>CAZTZI010000180.1:0-4418 GCA_964618115.1 uncultured Acidimicrobiales bacterium | reverse complement strand
CCAAGCTCGGCCCGCTCGTGGAGGATGCCGCGGGCGAGCTGTTCGCCGGACAGGGCGAGGAACCTCAGGCCCCGGTGGAAGAAGCCCGGGAATCGATCTCTGCGCAGCTCGGTCTTGGTGTACGTGTAGCGCTGGAGGCCGTACAGGACCTCCAACAGGTCGCGATCCAGGCAGAACTGCACAAACTCGTCGGGCATTGTGCCGGCGTCGCCGTACTCGTTGGCGATTGCGCTCATGGGGTCCTGGGCGAGGATGGCCTTCAGGATCTCCTTGGCGTCGCGCATAGCAGGGCGACGGGATCCGACCAGCGCAGCTCTGCTGAGAGACCCGGTCCGACATGCTCCTCGGCAGCCGCGAGCAAGCCATCCCAGTCGTACTCGAACACGCGCGCGGCGAGCCTTTGGGCATCGAAAAGATACTCCTCTGCGTCGTCGGCCAGCGCGATGCGTTCGTCGTCGCGGTAGTCGTCCATCAAGCGAGCGAGTTGGCAAATGAACCGGAAGAACGCCGGCTCGTCGAGGCCTGAAATATCCAGGGACCGTCGCGCCCAAGCTGTCACGGTCGTGTGGCGCAGTTCTTGCGCGGGCTCGGGGCGTGTCGCGCCGTCCACGTCTTGGAACGGCTCTTCGGCGGCAATCTGCTCCGCGAACAGGAATCGCTCCAGCGCCTCGAAGCCGTCGGCCATGCCTCGAAGCGACCGTGCCGGCTCGGTGTCCTCGGGTGGGGGCGTCCCGTCAAGTGGTGGGCTTTGGGGTTGAGCCTCGGTGTTGGTTGCCGACTGTGAGTTCGGCTGGGGTGATGGTATCTCGTTCGGGGTAGAGGAGGCTCATGGAGTCTTCGGATAGGTAGCGGCGGTCGGTGGCAGACCACCGCTGGCAGCAGCAGGCAGTGCTGCTCGTAGAACTCCAGCTCTTCGTCGTTCAAGAACCGCACGTTGAGCGAGTTCGCGTGGGACTTGAAGTCCCGGAGTTCGACGAAACGTCGGCCGTGCCGGTTCATAGTGGTATGTCGTGGAGCGTCGCCGGTCGCGATGTAGTCGCCGTCAAGCGATTCGCCGGCTCGGCACCCCACACCGAGCCTACGGCGTTGTCTATCTGTCGGGCCAGGGGCGTCACGCCTCACCGGGAGGTCTCCTGGCTCAGCCCGAGCCGCCGCCGCCCGGCGAGTGTTCCCGGGCTGTCTGGAACGTATTGAAAGATAAGAATATTCTTCATCTGGGCTATACTGACCCGGTGGTCCGTTATCCCTCGAAGAAGGGTGGCGATGTGCTGCGTCTGCTGCGGTCGCTCGGGTATCGCGTTGAGAGGACGAAGGGCTCGCACCACCGGCTGGTGGCGCCGGATCGGCCGCCGTTGGTGTTCGCGTTCCACAGGGGCGCGACTGTGCCGCCACGGACGCTGAGGCATATCCTCGAACGAGAGATAGGCCTGAGCGAGGACGAGATCGCCGAACTGCCGTGGGGTGGCCGACCCCCGGGAGGAGGTTCACCCATGCACATCGTGCGAGTGCACGCTGATTCCGACTCGGGCAGTTGGTGGGCGGAGGACGGCGAGGGCTACGTCGCCGTGTCCGATTCGTTGCAGGGGATCGAAGAGATGGTCTACGAGGGGATGAGCGAGATGCTCGGCCTCGGTCGATCCGACGTGGAGTTGGTTCGAGTGGAGACTCCGTCAGAACAGCCTGCTGGCTGAGGAGGAAGCGATGGCGAAGCAACCGATCAACAGCACGTCCGCGCCCCAGCCGTCGGGGGCCTACTCGCAGGGCATCGCCGCCGGCGGGTTCGTGTTCCTGTCGGGTCAGGGGCCGTTCACGCCCGACGGGGAGGTGCCCGAGGGCGGGTTCGGCGCACAGGCGCGCCAGACCTTCGCCAACCTGGCCGCGGTGGCCGAGGCCGCCGGGGGTTCTCTGGCCGATGCCGTGCGGGTGGGTGTCTACCTGCACGACATGGGTGACTTTCCCGAGATGAACGCCATCTACCGGGAGACGTTCCCCGAGCCGCTGCCGGCCCGCACCACAATCCAGACCCCGCTGCCGGGCTTCCTGATCGAGGTCGACGTGGTGCTGCACCTCGGCGACTGAGCCCCGCCGCCCTCCGGGGCGCGGCAACCAGTCGACCGAGCGTCATTCCGGCGCCCCACCGTCATTCCGGCGGAGGCCGGGATCCAGGCGGTGCCGTCAGTTGAACTCGCTGAGCAGCTCCTCGGCGATCTGCACTGCGTTGAGCGCCGCGCCCTTGCGCAGGTTGTCGCCCACCACGAACAGCGCCAGCCCGTGCGGCACCGTGGGGTCGCGCCGGATGCGCCCCACCAGCGTGTCGTCCCGGCCGGTGGCGCTCAGCGGCGTCGGCAGGTCCTCCAGCACCACGCCCGGCGCAGCGGCCAGGAGTTCGGTGGCGTGCTCGAGGCTGAGTGGCCGCTCGAAGGAGGCGTTGATGGAAAGGGAGTGCCCGGTGAAGGCCGGAACCCGTACGCAGGTGGCCGAAACCGCCAGGTCACCGATGTCGAGGATCTTGCGGCTCTCGTTGCGGAGCTTCTGCTCCTCGTCGGTCTCCCCGCTGCCGTCGGCGGCCGTCCCGCCGCAGACCGGCAGCACGTTGTGGGCGAGCGGCGCGCCGAAGGGTCCGTCGGCGGGCACCTCGGCGGCCCGGGGATCGAAGGCCAAGCCGGCCGCCGCTTCGCCCGCCGCGGCGACCTGGTCCGCCAGAGCGCTCACGCCGGCCCGCCCGGCACCGGACGCGGCCTGGTAGGTGCTGATCACGAGCCGCCGCAGGCCGGCGGCCTCGTGCAGGGGCCGCAGCACGGGCATCGCCACCATGGTCGTGCAGTTGGGGTTGGCGATGATGCCCTTCGGGCGGTGTCCCAGCGCGGCGGCGTTCACCTCCGGCACCACGAGCGGAACGTCGGGGTCCATCCGCCAGGCCGAGGAGTTGTCGATCACCGTGGCGCCGGCCCGTGCCACCAGCGGTGCCAGGGCGCGGGACGCCTTCCTGCCCGCTGAGAACAGGGCGATGTCGGTCGTGGAGTAGTCGGCGGAGTCCGCGTCCTCGACGGCGATGTCGGACCCGTTGAATGTCAGACTCCGCCCTGCCGAGCGGGCCGAGGCCATGAACCGCACGCGGTCCAGCGGGAAGGCGCGCTCGACCAGCAGGGCACGCATCACCCCGCCCACCTGCCCGGTGGCGCCGACGACCGCTACTTCCATGCCGTCAGGCTACCG
The DNA here is from genome assembly GCA_964618115.1 of uncultured Acidimicrobiales bacterium. Lineage (GTDB taxonomy): Bacteria > Actinomycetota > Acidimicrobiia > Acidimicrobiales > CATQHL01 > VXNF01. Next base: position 1,202 of record CAZTZI010000180.1, on the reverse strand, counting down.
AGGCCGGTGTGGCCGGCCGCTTCGCTTGCCCGGTGCCGGTCCGGTCAGGAGGCGCCGCTCGTCCGTGGGGTGGCTGTTGCGGCCGTGTCCTCCGATGATTCGTCGGACTCGGGATCTGGATCCGGGGCGTCGCGCAGCGCCCAGCCCATGAGGCGCAGCATCGCCCGCGCCGTCGGGCGCACGACGAGGCGACGCAGCGTTCCGCAGCGCAGGTCGTGGAGGGACTGCGCCCACGGCGGCAGGCTGTCGAACGCCGCCCAGAACAACACCGCGTATGCCAGACGCGACACGGGCGGCAGAGGGAACGCTCGAAGGAAGTAGGCAGCCTGCCGGCTGAGTTCTGTGGCGGCGACGGCGGGCCGGAACCCGTCGATGACAGCCGCCAGTTCGGCCCGGCTGAGCGGCGGCTCGTCGACCCCCAGGCGCTCGGCCACCGTGGCCATCTCCGCCACGTAGCGATCGGGCAGCTCGGCCAGCGACATGGCGGCGCGTCCCGTTCCCGGCGCGCCGGCCGCGTGGCGGCTGCCGCCGCCGCGGCCAACCGCGTCGCTCGGGCCGGCCGCGTCGCCGTGGCGCGCCGGGAGGTTCGGAGTCAGGACGGTGCCGCCGCGCCGCCGCCGGCGGCCGTAGAGCAGGAAGGACTCCAGGAAGCTGTCCACCTCGGTGGCGTGCACCCACGCCAGCAGGTCCGCGTCGTCGGCCCGGTAGCGGCGCCCTTCGGGTGTCACACCCGAGACGCCCAGGTGCACCCGCCGGACCGCGTCGATGGCCGCCTCGGCCTGTTCCAGCGAGCAATACGTGGTCGTGCCCAGGAAGAACACGGTGCGCCGCAGCCGCCCGAGAGGATCGCTGCGGAAGTCCGAGTGCTCGCCGACCCCCTGCATGGCGACGGGGTGCAGCGACTGCAGCAGCAGCGCCCGGATGCCGCCCACCATCATCGAGGCCTCGGCATGCACCAGCCATGCGGCGCCACCGGCGGGAAGCAGGGTGGGCGCACCGGGAGTCGGGGCGAATTTCCGCGTGGGGCTGCCGGACAGCACCGTCCGGATCGACCACGCCAGGCGGTTCCGCAGAGCCTGGCCGAGCCTCATGGCTCGCGCTCCGGAACCGCAGGAAGGTCGACTCGAAGCCGGAGGTGAGTCGGGCAGGCGGGATTTGAACCCACGACCTCTTCGTCCCGAACGAAGCGCGCTACCAAGCTG
>CAZTZI010000179.1:0-14421 GCA_964618115.1 uncultured Acidimicrobiales bacterium | reverse complement strand
GGGCTGCGGTGAGTGCCAGCCCTGTACGCGCTGTTGACTGCAGGACTTCGCTCCATCCGGCGGCGGCAGCGGCGTCGCTGGGCCCTGGGGGACGCCGGGCGGACCGCGATCGTGGCGTGGGAGGAGATCCTGGAACTCCTGCGGCCGCGCGGCATCAGGCCTCGCGCCGCCGAGACCCCCCTCGAGTTGGCGCAGCGAGCGTCGCAAGTCCTCGGAGCGGCACCCGAGATGTGGCGGAGGCTGGCCTTCTGCGTCTCGGTGGCGGCGTTCGCCGGCGGCCCCATACCCGCTGAGCTCGAGCGACAGGCGGGAACCGCGGCGTCAGCGATCTCCTCGACGCTGCGGAAGACACGGACTCGCGCGCAGCGGCTGCGCGGCGTCGTCGACCCTCAGCCGTGGGCGCTGCTGTTCCGCGCCGGCCGCAGAGCGGGCTGAGCGCCGCAGCAGATCGCTGGAGTTCCGGTCGCTCGAGTCCTGGCGCCGGGCCCTAGTCGCCGCGCTGGTCGCGGTTGAAGCGATCGCGCATCCGCTGCCCCGGGGTCCCCGTGCCGTCGCGCCAGGCGCCGCTCAGGGGATTGCGTGAGATCTCCTGCAACCCTGCCTTGCCCACCAGGCGGGCGTTGCGCTCGAAGAACATCGCCGAAGCGAGCATGATCAGGAAACCCACGAACGACAGCCAGAACGAGGTCGACAGCGTGAAGATCATGAAGACGATGCCGACGATGAATCCCAGCACGGACCGCCGAAGGTTGCGGAAACCATGGCGGAACACCGTCGTGGAACGGACCTCTTCAGCAAGCTCGGGATCGGTCTCGTAGAGGTTCGCCTCGATCTCGCTGAGAATTCGTTGTTCGTCCTCCGACAGCGGCACAGGCCCGCCTCCCTTCCCGTTCCGGCCTTCCTGGCCGAGTTGCGGTCCCCGGGGCCGATCGAAGGCTCACCGGGGTACCCAAGTCTCGCACAAGCAGCGCACCGCGACAACGCATCCAGCCTTAGAAGTGCCGCCCCGGTCCTCTTGGCGGGCTTTCCGGAGTCCCGGACGGGCGCGCGCTCGCCGGGGTGATGACCTGTGGACCGAAGCGACTCCTCAGATCGTCCAGCGCCTCGTCCAGCGCGGCCGGCGCCGCGGCCGTCGCCTCGTCCAGGCGCATCTGGACGCTCCCGTCGCTGAGCAGGCCCCCGGCACCGAGTCCCAGGAGGCGAACGCCCGCGGCAACGTCCAGCAACGCCAGGAGTTCCTTCGCGGCGCGGGCGAGGTGTGGGGCATGCGACGTCGCCTCCGGCAGGCGCCGTGAACGCGTCACGGTCCCGAAGTCACCGAATCTCAGCTTCAGGACAACCGTGCGGGTGGTGCAGCCGGCGGATCGCAGGCGGGTGGCGAGAGAATCGGCCTGCCGGACGAGCTCTCGCTCGAGCGCCAGGCGATCCGAGACATCCTGACCGAACGTGACCTCGGTGCTCAGGGACTTCGCTGTCCGAGCGGCAACGACCGGTCGGGGGTCGCGCGCCTGGGACAACTCAGCCAGGCGGTACCCGTGCGCCCTGCCGAAGGCCGCCACGAGCGTATCGACAGGCGTTGCGGCAAGATGGCCGACGGTCTCGACACCCATGTCACTCAGGCGGCGGAGTGTTGCCGGTCCCACCCCGGAGAGCGCACGCACCGGCAACCGATGTAGGAAGGCCAGGGCCTCACGGGGTTCGATCACGACGATTCCCGGACCGGGCTCGACGCCGCCGGGCCCGGGAACCGGCTTGGCCTCCCGGGAGGCGACTTTCGCCAGCAGCTTGTTGGAACCGACGCCGACCGAGCAGGTGAGGCCCTCGGTGCTGTGCAGATCCGCGCGGATCCTTCCGGCGATCCCGGTGGGAGACCCGAAGAGCCGCCGGGCACCCCTCACATCCAGGAAGGCCTCGTCCAGGGACACCGCCTCCACCAGTGGCGTGAATGTTCCGAACAGCGCCATGATCCGCCCGCTGAGTTCCCGGTAGTAGACGTGATCGGTGGCCAGGAAGACCCCCTGCGGGCAGAGCAGGCGGGCACGGACGGTCGGCATCGCAGAATGGACGCCGAAGCAGCGTGCTTCGTAGGAGGCCGCCGCCACGACACCGCGATCGCCGGTCCCCCCGACGATCACCGGCAACCCGGCCAGTTCGGGACGGCGCCGCACCTCCGCTGCCGCGAAGAAGGCGTCCATGTCCACGTGCAGAACCGTCGCTGCCCCAAGCGGCGCCATGGCGCCACGTTAGGTCGCGCCATGCCCCGCCGGGGCAGCCGATCGGGTCGCCCGGCGGCCGCGATCCCGGCGGGCCTCCTAGCCTTGTGCGGGTGAGCGGTCCCCAGGGCGCGCCGGTGACACGCTCGGCCCTGCCGGGACGTCGAGCAAGAGCCGTGGCCACCGCAGCGATCCTGCTCGCGGGGGCCTGCGGCGGGCTGATCGGCTACGCCCTCGTGGACGTGAGTTGCTCCGGCGACTGCGGCTGGCAACTCGGCGTGGGGACCTTCGCCGGCGCCGTGGTCTGCGCAGCAGGTGTTGCCATCGTCGCCTCCCTGACCCTGCGCGCCATGAGCGAGTGGCGCAGCGCCCCTGGCTCTCGACCACCTCGCGCGTTGCGCCGTCGCAGCCGGCGCGTGCGGTGAGCCGCACTCCCGACGGCCCCGGGGCTGCGGACTCCGAGAACCTTCGCCGGCTCGCCGTGGACCTCGTGGCGGAGGCTGCAGAGGTCGTCGCGGAGCATCACGGCCGCGCCGCCAGGATCGCCACGAAGTCCTCCCGTACCGACCTCGTCACCGCAGTCGACCGCGCCGCCGAATCCCTGATCACTTCGCGCCTGGCCGGTGCCCGGCCCGCCGACGGTGTCATCGGCGAGGAAGGGGCCGCTCGCCCGGGGACCTCCGGGATCACCTGGTTCATCGATCCCATCGACGGCACCACCAACTTCGTCTACGGGCATCCGGGCTACGCCGTGTCCGTTGCCGCCGCCGGCGGTGGCCGCCCCGTGGCCGGAGCCGTCGCCGACCCTCTGCACGGCGAGGTCTTCTCAGCAGCCCGCGGCGGCGGCGCTCTCTGCAACGGCAGGCGCGTTGCGGCGAGTCCGACCACCGATCTCCGCTCGGCACTCGTCGCCACCGGCTTCGGCTACGACGCCACCGAGCGAGCCCGGCAGGGAAGTGTCGTGGCAGCCCTGCTCGGGCACATCGCGGACATCCGGCGGATGGGTTCGGCGGCTCTCGACCTCTGCTCGGTCGCCTGCGGCCGGGTTGACGCCTACTTCGAATCAGGCCTGAAACCCTGGGACTACGCAGCGGGCGCGCTCATCGCCGCAGAGGCGGGCGCGGTCGTCTCCGCTCCGCCGCTGCCGCGACCCGGCGAGATCCGTGACGCCGCCGGCAGCGCATCGTTCATCCTCGCCGCTGCGCCCGGCGTTGCGGCGAGGATGAACGAACTGCTGGCAGAGCTTCGCGCCGAGGGGTCCGCTCCTGCCGCCGACCGATCCGTCATCGCCTCCTGAGTGCGACAAGCGGCCCCAAATGGGGCAGCATGGTGGCATGGCGACCCGCATCCTGACGGTGGAGGACGACGAGAGGATCCGCACCTCGCTGCGGCTGGCTCTCGAGGACGAGGGTTGGGAGGTCGAGGAATCCTCCAGCGGTGAGACCGCGCTCGGCAGCTTCCGGCGGAACCCTCCCGATGTCGTGCTGATCGACATCATGCTCCCCGGCGTCGACGGCTTCGAGGTTTGCCGCGCCGTGCGGCGCATCAGCAACGTGCCCATCGTGATGGTCACCGCCCGGGAGGACACCCACGACATCGTGGCCGGTCTCGAGGCGGGCGCGGACGACTACCTCACCAAGCCGTTCGCACCCAAGGAGTTGTCAGCGCGCATCCGAGCGCTGCTGCGCCGGGTGCGCACCGCCGAAGGCCCGATCACGAACTTCATCTTCGCCGACCTCGAAGTGTTCGCCGAGGAGGGCGTCGTGCGCCGAGGCGCCGAGGAGATCGCCCTGACCAAGACAGAACTCCGGCTGCTCGTGGAGTTCGCGTCCAGCCCTGGCCGGACGCTCAGCCGGGAGGTGCTCCTCGAACGGATCTGGGGGTACGGCTACTTCGGCGACAGCCGTCTGGTCGATGTTCACATCCGGCGCCTTCGCACGAAGATCGAAGCCGACCCGGCCAACCCCCGCCACGTCGTCACCGTCCGTGGTGAGGGATACAAGTTGCAGCCCTGAGGCGCAGTGGCCGCAGGCGTCTCCCTCCGGCTCCGCGTCAGCGTCGCCTTCGGGCTCGGAGCGCTCGTGCTGGCCGCGGGGCTCTCGCTGATCACCTACGAGTTGACGCGGGACAACCTGCTGACCCGGAGCGAGGACACGTCGCTGGCCCGCGTCGTGTTCAACGCCACGCAGGTGAGCCGGCTCATCGACGACGAGACCACCGAGGAGGAACTGCGGGAACTGCTGCAGAACCTCTACACGCCCTTGGGGGCACGCCCGGTCATCCGGTTCGACGACCTCTGGCTGTCGGCCAACCCGGTGGAGTTCAGCGAGCCGCAGATCGACCCGCTCCTCAAGGACACGGTGGCGAGAGGCCGGGCAGCGCAGATGCGGTACGTCGTCGGCGAGACTCCCTTCGCGGTCATCGGAATCCCGTACGTCGACATCGACGCCGCCTATTACGAAGCGGTGCCGCTCGACGACATAGCCGCAACGCTCAGCTCGTTGCTGATCGCCCTCCTCACCGGCAGCGCCATCACGGTGCTGGTCGGAATCGGCATCGGCATCTGGGCCGCACAGCGGGCAGTACGACCGCTCACCGACATCGGTGAGGCGGCCGAGGCCATCGCAGCGGGTGATCTGAACACGCGCCTCGAGGGTGCGGACCCCGACCTCGAGCGGCTCTCACGCTCGTTCAACCAGATGGCCAGCGCCCTGCAGGACCGCATCGAACGCGATGCCCGATTCGCCTCCAACGTCAGCCACGAGTTGCGCTCTCCCCTGATGACCTTGACGGCCTCCCTGGAGGTCCTGCGCAAGCGACAGGACGACTTGCCGGTGCGCTCCCAGACGGCACTCAACCTGCTCAGCGCCGACCTCGAGCATTTCAAGCAGTTGGTCGCCGATCTCCTGGAAATCTCTCGCTACGACGTCGGGGCCGCCGCCCTCGAGACCGAGGACTTCGAGATCGTCGAGTTCGTCCAGCAGGCGGCCCGTGCCGCCGGCCAGGACCCCCTCCTGACGCACTCGACGCACGCTGAAGGTCTGGTCGTGCGCGCCGATAGGAGGCGTCTCGCCCAGGTCATGGCCAACCTCCTGGAGAATGCCCACAATCACGCCGCGGGCGCCACGCAGATCCACGTCGAGCGCCTCGAGTCCGCTGTCGAGATCGCGGTGATCGACGGCGGTCCGGGTGTGGCCCCCGGGGACCACGACGTCATCTTCGATCGCTTTGCCCGTGGGCACCGGCGGGGTCCGGGTGCACGGGCGAGCGGCACCGGACTCGGTCTGGCACTCGTGGCCGAGCACGTTCGCCTGCACGGCGGCTCGATCCGCGTGACCGAGCGGGGTGACGGCAGGTCGGGCGCCTGCTTCGTGGTCACACTGCCTCTGGACGGCCAGTGATCCCCGCCCCCGCACAGCGACCCGTGCGGCCCGCCCGGCGCGCCACGCTCGGTGTGCTCGGCGTGCTCGCCATCGCCGCCGCTGCGTGCGGTGTGCCACAGGATCCGGCGCCCCGCGTGCTGGACGCCTCGGCACTGCCGGAGGAGCTGGCCGAACCGTCCACGACCACGACCTCCACCGAGGCTCCGGTGCCGCGCCAGACGGTCTTCCTCTACTTCGTGGACGGCGAGGCTCTCGGCACACCTGTCGAACGCGATCTGGCCACACCCGCAGGGCCGATCGCCGCCCTCGAGGCACTCATTGCCGGACCGACCGAGGAGGAGGCCTCCGGAGGACTCACGTCGGTCATTCCCGCCGAGACGGTCATTCTCAGCAGCGATCTCACCAACGGTGTCCTGCGCGTGGATCTCGCAGAAGGAGCTCTGGAACAGATCGAGGGCGAACTCCAGCGCCTGGCGGTCGCGCAACTGGTCTACACCGCCACGGAACTCTCCGGCATCGACTGGCTCTGGGTTCTGATCGAAGGCGAGCCCCGTGCCCTGCCCACCGACGAGGGCGACGTGGAAGCGCCGGTGGGCCGGGTCCACTACGCCTCCCTCGGACCCGGCGGGGCCTAGCAGGTCCGGCTACGACAGGCAGGCCTGCGCCACCTCCCAGAGATCACCGGGGATGGGCTTCAATGCCGCCGTGGCCTCCGCCAGGGGCACCGGCGCGATGCGCCCCTCGACTACGGCCACCATCTGCCCGAACGCGCCCTCATGGGCGGCGTCGGTCGCCGCCACCCCGAAGGATGTGCAAAGCACGCGATCGAAGGCGGTCGGTGTGCCACCCCGCTGGACGTGACCCAGCACGGTCACCCGGGTCTCCAGGCCGGTCCGCCCCTCGATCTCGGATGCGACGATGGCGCCGATACCGCCGAGGCGGGCGTGCCCGTACTCGTCGACGCCCGGCTCCGGGAGGTCGAGGGTGCCCGCCACCGGCCGCGCACCCTCGGCGACGACGACGACCGAGGATCGGGTACCGCCCTCGTGCAGCCGGTGCAGCTCCGCACTGACGGCGGCGACGTCGAAGGGTTTCTCCGGGACCAGGATCGCCGCCGCCCCGCCGGCGATGCCCGCCCAGAGCGCGACATGGCCGGCGTGGCGACCCATCACCTCGACGACCATGACCCGGTTGTGGGATTCGGCGGTCGTATGAAGACGATCGATGGCATCGGTCGCCGTCTGCACCGCCGTCTCGAAGCCGAACGTCAGCTGCGTCCGACCGACATCGTTGTCGATGGTCTTGGGCACGCCGACCAGGGCCACGCCGTGGTCGCGGTGCAACCGGCTGGCGACGCTCAGCGTGCCCTCGCCGCCCACCACGATGAGAGCCTCCACGCCGCGTCGCTGCAGGACCTCGACGGCCCGGCGGGGACCGTCGTCGGTCATGTAGGGGTGAACCCGCGAGGTGCCGAGGATCGTGCCGCCCCGGGACAGGATCCTCGCGGCGCGTTCGGGCGTGATGACGGAGGCCTCGTCGTCGACGACGCCGCGCCAGCCGTCGCGGAACCCCACCACCTCGTCACCCCACCGGCTCTTGCCGTGCAGTACCACGGCGCGTATCACCGCGTTGAGCCCCGGACAGTCCCCTCCGCCGGTCAGGATGCCCAGACGCATCTCGAGCTCAGGCGAGCGCCGGCATCGCCTTGCGCAGGTTCCGTACCGCCTGGCTGATGCGCTGCTCGTTCTCGATGAGCGCGAAACGCACGTGCCCCTCGCCCCCGGGCCCGAATCCACGACCCGGTGAGACGGCCACCTTCGCCTCGGTCACCAGGAACGAGGCAAACTCCACCGAATCCATGTGGCGGTACGCGGCCGGAATGGGCGCCCAGACGAACATCGTCCCTCGGGGTGGATCCACATGCCAGCCGATCCGGGCGAGACCCTCGCAAAGGCTGTCGCGACGGCTCTGATACGCCTCGTTCACGAGCTTCGGATAGTCGGCGGCCTCGTTGAGTGTCACCGTGGCAGCGATCTGCACCGGCTGGAAGGTGCCGTAGTCGAGGTACGACTTGAGTTTGGCCAGCGCGGCAACGACATCGGCGTTACCGAGCATGAAGGCCACCCGCCAGCCGGCCATCGAGAAGGACTTGGTGAGCGAGTAGAACTCCACGGCGACGTCGGTGGCGCCCGTCGCCTGCAGGATCGACGGCGGCCGGTAGCCGTCGAAGGCGATGTCGGCGTAGGCGAAGTCGTGCACGATGAGCACGTCGTGGGCGCGGGCGAAGTCCACGACCCGCTGCATGAAGTCCAAGTCGACGCAGGTCGTGGTCGGGTTGTGGGGGAACGACAGGAGGATGACCCGCGGCTTGGGCCACGAGTACTCCCAGCGTTGCCGCAGCACCTCGTCCAGATCGTCGCCGACCGACAGCGGCATCTCCCGAACCTCCGCGCCGGCGAAGAGCGGTGCGTACAGGTGGATGGGATACGACGGGGCCGGGACCAGTACGGCGTCACCGGGCTGCAGCAGGACCCACATCAGATGCGAGAGTCCCTCCTTGGCGCCGATCGTGTTGATGATCTGCGTCTCGGGGTCGAGTTCGGTCCCGAACCGGCGCAGGTAGAGATCCGAGACCGCACTCCGCAGTTTGGGGATGCCCCGACTCAGCGAATAGCGGTGATTGCGGGGGTTGCGGGCGGCCTCGGCCAGCTTCTCGACCGCCACGTCGGGCGACGGCAGATCCGGGTTCCCGAATCCGAGGTCGATGATGTCCTCGCCGCGGCGGCGGCCCTCCACCTTCAGCCTGTCGATCACGGAGAAGACGTAGGGAGGAAGGTTGCTGATGCGGCGGAATTCCACGCCTGTGAGGTTACCGAGCACGCGCGGCGGGACTGTGCACTTCGGGTGCACCGAGGAGGTCCAGCGCCAGCATCGCTGCTCCGATGGCCCCCGCCCTGTCGCCGTGCTGCGCCGCCCGAAGTCCCACAGGCGGCCGCTGGTGCTGCTCGAGGTAGACCTCGTCCAGGGCGTCACGGACGGGTTCGATCAACACCTCCCCGAGTTCGGAGAGGCCCCCGCCCAGAACGACCACCTCCGGGGACAGCAGCAGGATGAGGTTGTTCAGCCCCAGGGCCACCCAGCCGGCGAAGGTGCGCAGCAGCCGCCGGGCGACGGGATCGCCCGCCGTCGCCAACTCCCCGACGTGCTCGCCGCGGATGTCGGTCACGCGGCCGTCGACCCGCTCGGCGAGCGCCGGCGCCTTCCCGGCCAGAACCGCGTCCCGGGCCGCCCTCCCGAGCGCCTCCCCGGAGGCCAACTGCTCCCAGCAACCCCGGCGCCCGCACAGGCACTCCGGCCCAGCGGGGGCGACGATCATGTGACCGGCCTCACCGGCCAGGCCGGCAGCGCCGCGCCGGATCTCACCGTCCAGAGCGAGCGCCGCCCCGATACCCGTCCCGAAGGTCGCCAGCAACACGTTCTCGGCTCCGGCCGCCGCGCCACAGGCCATCTCGGCGCGCAGGGCGGCAGTGGCGTCGTTGTCCACGGCCACCGGACGGTCCAATCGTCCGGCCAGCATCGCCAGCAGCGGGAAGTCGCGGATCTCGGGGATGTTGGGGGACGACGCCACTCTGCCGGACCGGTCCACGAGCCCCGCGCAGCCCACGCCGACCGCGGCGACGCCTTCGGGCAGTCCGTCCTCGATCTCCCCCACCATCTCGCAGATGGCCTCGACGATGCCGTCCATGCTCGGCGGTCGGGTTCGGCGGTGGATCGCAGTGGTCGGGATCGACGCCGAGCCGATCACCTCGGCTCGGATATTGGTCCCGCCGACATCGAAGCCGGCTGCCGGAGTGACCGTCACGTGATGGGTGCCCGTGCCCCGGATCCGGTCTCGGCGGGGAGGATTCCCACGTCGTGGTTGCCGTGACCTGCGAGTATCAGCCGCGACCGGGCGCACCGTCGGCCGCTGCCGACTCGACGCGGCGACGGAGCTGATCCAGAGCCGTCTGCATGATCCGGGAAGCCGCACGACGCTTGACGAACCCGGGCAGGGGGACGGCCAGTTCCGCGGAGAGGGAATATGTGATGAGGGTCTTCGCCCCGTCATCGGTCGAGGGCGCCATTTCGTACTCGCCGTCGATGTGGCGGACCTGGTCGCCCTCGGTGAGCCGCCAGGCCACCCGTAGGGGGTTCGAACCGTAGAAGTACTTGAGGGTGTACGTGACACTCCGCCCCATAGCGGCGGCCCGGAACGCCACGAGCCCCCCGTGGCCGTTGTCGTCACGCCGGAGAACCCGCGCCTCCTTGATGTCGGGAGCCCATTGCGGGTAGCGCTCGAAGTCGATGACGATGTCGAAGCAATCGGCCGGCGAGGCGTTCACGAGTATCTGTCGCGTTGAGAACTCAACCATGTCGCTTCCGCCCCGCGGGTAGGGATCGAGAAGGGAACGTCCCGAGGGAAGCACCCCACAGGCCGATGAGACCCAGACCGTACACGCCGGCAAGAATACCGAATGCGAGCACACCGAAGGGACGCAGGGCGGCTCCCGTCAGCCCGGCGGCGAACTGCAGGCCGGTGGCGATCCGGAACTCCGCTCGCAGCGCCGGCGAGGCGCCGGGCATCTGCAGGAATGCCGCCAATGTCGACACCTTCTCGTTCCGGCTCCGCCGGATTGCCACGACGTACGCCCTCCCGAACACCGCACATCCGGCGGCGAAGAGCGCGAGTGCGGTGACCTGTGCGGCCACCCCTGCACGGTCGGGCCACACCACGCCCAGCGCGGTGACAGTGCAGAAGGCGCCCGTGCCGGCGCGGCCGGCCATCACGAGTTGCCGGCTGTGCCGGGCTCGGTCTCCCGGGAGGCGCCGCTGCGGGTTCAACGCAACACGCGGCGCAGTCGCCGGGCAAGGTGGTCATAGGAGAAGTCCTCCTCGGCGCGCCTCCGTGCCCGGCGCCCCAGCAGGAGGCGGCGTTCCGGATCGTCCAGCAGCGCGGCAAGCGCGTCGCTCACCGCCGCGACATCGTCGGGGTTCTCCACCACGAGACCGCCGGTGCCGTGCTCGACGGCCTCTGCTGCTCCCCCGCTGTCTCCCGCGACCTGCGCGGTGCCCGAAGCGGCCGCCTCGAGGAAGACGATCCCGAAACCTTCCTGCTCGAGCCCGAGCCAGCGCCTGCGGCAAAGCATGGCGAACAGATCGGACGCCCCGTAGAGGTCGACCAGAACATCCTCGGAGACTCGCCCGAGAAGTTGAGCGGGCGCCCCGGTGCGCCGCACGAGCGCCTCGAGGCGCCCGGCGTCCCGACCGGTGCCGGCAATGAGGAGACGCAGAGCCGGCCGGGCCGGAGCCAGTCGCGCCACGGCCTCGATCAGCCGGTCCATGCCCTTGCGGGGAACGAGCCGGCTGACACTCAGCACCAGGATCTCGTCGTCGGCCACACCGAGGCGGCGGCGCGCCAGCCGGCGTTGCTCGGTATCCAGCGGCACGAAGCGCTGCGTGTCGACGCCGGGGGGCACGTAATCCTCCGGGACCATCGTCGGGCACAGACGACGTGCTTCGGTGGCGGCGTAGCCGCTGGCGGAGATCACGACCTCTGCCCCGGCCAGGGTTCGCCGCAGAACCGTGGCGACGCCCGGCAGGCGCGCCGGCACCGTCACCTCCGCGCCGTGCAGCACGACCCCGTAGGGCACATCGAGGCGGGGCCCCAGAGCGCCGACGGGCACGGCGGGATCGAACACCACCAGTTCAGCGCCGACCGACGCCAGCAGACCGCGGATCTCGGCGAGCACCTTCGGCGTGGGCAGCAGGAACGGCGCCGCGCTCCGTACGATCGGGTAGTCCTCGCCGGCATCGAACGCCGCCGCCTCCGGGTGAGGGCGAGTCAGCACGCAGAAGCGATCCGCCGGAAGACGCCTCCAGAGCTCCCAGAGATAGTTCTGGATCCCCCCCACCTTCGGCGGGAAGTCATTGGTGACCAGGAGATGCCGGCGTATGTGGGGCTCGCCGGCGTCGCCGCGCTCCCGGGGCGAGCCGCTCACGGGACCGTCCCCGGAGCGCTCACGATGCCGGTGCCGGGGAACGAGCCGTCATTGCCTCGGGTTCGAGTCCCAGTCGCCGCGCCGCCCAGGCGGCGTGGCGTGCCAGCATCGCGTCGGGATGTCGCTGGTGGCGACGCACGGTCCGGACGACCTCCGGATCCGACCCGTCGGCGGAGTTGCCCAGCACCACCAGCGCGTTGCGCCGCAGGTAGCGGGGATCGCGCGCCGGGATGTACCAGCGCCCGTGGCGTGCCAGCAACTCGTCGTCGGTGGCCGCCAGCAGTTCGAGGACGTCGACGGTGGCCTGCTCCCCCGGTTGTGCCGCTTCGCGCGCGCCGCGATTGGGCGGGCACACCTCCTGGCAGTCGTCGCAGCCGTAGAGCCGGTCGCCGAGGGCCGTGCGGAACTCCTCCGGGAAGTCGCCGGTCGCTTGCAGCAGCCACGCCAGGCAGCGGCGCGCGTCGACCACCCCGGGAGCGGTGATCGCCCCCGTCGGGCAACCGTCCAGGCAGCGCCGGCAGGGTCCGCAAGCGTCTGCGACGCGCTCGGTCGCGGGCCGGAGCGGTGCGTCGGTCACGACCGAGCCCAACACGAACCAGCTCCCCGCCCCTTCGAGCAGCAGGTTGCTGCTCTTGCCGTAGTAGCCGAGGCCGGCCCGGTACGCCGCCTCCCGATCCACGAGGGCATTGTCATCGGCGACGACGACCGCGCGGTGGCCCCGCTCCGCCAACAGCCGCGCCACCACCCCGAGGGCGCTCCGCAACGCGCCATAGGTGTCACCGGTGGCGTAGCGAGCCACGCGCGCCGCCGGTCGCCCGCCGGTGGGGCTCGGCGCGGCCGGCTGCGCGTAGCTCAGGGCTCCGACCACCAGCGCCGCCGCTCCCGGGAGGATCCGCGCCGGATCGGTGGAGCGCTCAGGGTTCCGGTAGGTGAACTGCATGCCGCCGTGGCGGCCGTCCCCCTTGCGCTCGACGAGGATGCGCCGGGTGCTCTCGAACCGCTCCACCGCAGCCACGCCGACGGCGGCCAGCCCGGCACGCCGTCCGGCCTCCAGAACATCCCGTTGCAAACCCACCGGCGACAGGTCCCGCGCCGTTGCGCCTCCGCCGGGGCGGCGCACGACCCGCACCGGCGGAGGCCGCGCGGGGCCGTCGTGTCCCTCGATGCGCCCGGCTGTCACCCTGCGAGCGTAGGTGCTGTGAGTGGGTGCATCACATAGCTGCGACGGTCATCGGCGTCACCGACTCCTCGATGGCCTCGACCTCTACTCGGAGACCCCCACGGTGGGAGTCAGATCCAGCCGGGCCCGGCGCCGCTGCTCGTAGAGGCCGAGCGCCTGGAGGGGGAAGTACTGCCGATACAGGACGTAGTCCAACAGCGCCGTGCGGAAGAACACCCCGGCCATGTCCTGTTTCGGCCATTGCCCGTCGGAGTCCTGGGCGTCCAGCAAGAACCGGGCGCCCTGCGCAATCGCCCGCCAGTCCGAATCGTCCGCCTCGAGGAGAGCAAGCAGCGCCCAGGCGGTTTGGATGACCTGACTCTCGTCATGCGCGACGTAGCGACCGGCTCGGCAACCGCTGTGGTGCTCGCCCCAGCCCCCGTCGGGCCGCTGGCGATCCAGCAGCCACCGGCACGCCCGGCGCAGCGCCGGATCACCGGGGCGGGCCCCGGCGGCGACCAGACCTCTGACTCCGAAGAAGGTGCCGTAGATGAACTGAACGCCCCAGGAGCCGCGCCAGGACCCATCGCTCTCCTGGTTCCGGCGAAGCCAGGCCTCGCCCCGCGAGACCGCGCTCATCACCTCCGGATCCGTGACCTCCGGGAAGTACTCCCCACAAGCGGTCAACGCGGCGAGGCAGGACGCGGTGCACTCGACATAGGAGCGCTCGGTCATCGACTCGCCGAACATCTCAGCCGGATTCAGCCACTCGAGGCCGACCGCAGAGCGCCGTGCCTCGTAGCTGCCGAATCCGCCATCGCGGTTCTGGCCGCGCAACATGAATCGAACCGCATCGCCGACCAGCGCCGTGCTCGTGGCCTCGCGGTCGGCGGCGATCATCCCGAGCACCGCTTCTGCGGTGCAGTCGGTCACCGGCCAGCCATGCCAACTCCCGGCGAAACACCAGCCGCCTTTGGGGTCGGTCCGGTAAGCCTCGCGGAATCCTTCGAAGCTGGTACCAATTTGTTGGCGACGCAGGAAGTCGGCGCCGCGTCGCAGTGCGCCGCCGACGCCGTCGAACTCCGGCACGGTCGCCAGCGCCTGTAGCGAGAACCCGGTATCCCACGAGGCGCTTCTCGCTCCGGTGACGCGTGTTCCGCCCTCGGCGTCCTCCCGGATCCAGCCGTCCAGCTCCGCGAGAGCCTGTTGACAGTCGGCGTCGTTCGGATCACGCAGCCACAGGGCAAGAATGTTGAGGAGACCGCTGACCGGAGAGATGCTCCGATGGTTGGTCGTCTGCAGCTCCCATTTGATGTGCCGGATGATCGCCTCGGTGCATCGGGCGCGCCGGCCCTTGCTGTGGAACCGTTCGTACAACAGCGCAAACCCGTGGGCGGCTCGGAGCCACACACTCGGCCGGGCGAAGAGGTCGGCGTCCCGCAGGCGATTGCGGCCCGAGGAGAAATCGACGTTGGCGAACCCCTGGGGGAACAGCTCCTCCCCTATGGAGGCGACCCCGGGCGTGACGGGGGCCCGGAACCGGAGCGGGTAGATGGCCGCCATCGCCATGTAGATGAGCCGGGTATGGCAGTACCACTTCGAGGGATGCAACGCCGTCCAGCGCGGCA
>CAZTZI010000178.1:0-4770 GCA_964618115.1 uncultured Acidimicrobiales bacterium | reverse complement strand
GATCGAGAGGCGCCCCGGAGACGAGCGGCGCCTCTCGATCCGGCGCGACCCCGGCGCTGGCTGCGCAAGGCCCAACCGCACCTATTTCGTGCTCGGCGGCGAGAGCATCGTGGAGGAACTCCCCGCCGCCGCGGCCGACCGCGACCTGATGGCACGCGCCCGTCGGGCCGCCACCCTCGGCAACTTCACCGTGCGGGTGGAGCCCGAGCCCGGGTCACCTGCGGCGGGCTGCGACATCGCCGCCGACTTCGCCGTACGCGGCGACGCCTCCAGCTCGCCGCAGGCGCTGGGAGCCACCGGCGACCGCTGCCCGGCGCGGGCGTCGATCACTTCGGCCCCGGCACACCTCAAGATCTCCGAGGGCGGCTACGTGACCTTCGACGCCGCCCTGCCCAACATCATCGTCGACCTCACGCCGCTGGTGCGCATGGAGGCGGCCCGCATCGCCGTCATCCAGGACGTGGCCGGCTCGGACAACCGCGGCGAGGCCACCTACGCCATCGCCCGCTCCTGCGGCGGCGTGCCGCTGACCTCCCCGCCCGCGCAGGCCACATCGACACCGCTGCACGAGGGACGCTTCACCGTGCACTCGCCCGACATCCCGCAGTTCGGGCCGGCGGGCATCTACCCGGCCGTCGCCACCTCCCACAACTCCGCCGTTGTGGTGGGCTGCGCGGTCAGCGTGACCGTCAGCAGGCTGACCTCCGACTGCGCGGTGGCCGGCGGCAACACCCGGACGCTCACCTGGACCGCCGCCGATCCTTTCCCGCACTTCGACTTCGAGTTCGACATCGGCTGCGGCGCAGCGGCGCCGCCGTCCATTCCTGTTCCGCCACCGCCGCCGGGCCCCGGCGATGCACCGGCGCAGGAGCCGTCGGGCGAGGCGATCGCAGACGCCGGCCTCGAAGACGTTCGCATCGTCGCCCGCAGGCTCGCGAACGGGAAGATCGAGTTCGGGCTGCAGCAGCGGCGGGACGACACCTCCTGGGGCGGCAGGCTGCTGCCCCAGCAGCGGCTCTTCCCGGCCGGTGCCGCGGTCGGAGACTGGCTGGTGAGTTCCCCGGTCACCGTGCGCGTCGGCGAAGCTGCTGATGCCTCGGCCACCGACGTGGGGTTGCGAATCACCGCGCGCCTTGTGGGCGACGGCCGGGTGGAGTTCGCGTTGCAGCAGCGCCTCGAGGGGGGAGAATGGGGCGACCGGCAGGCGCCGGTACGGCGCTTCTTCCCCGCCGCCGCCAGGGTCGACCGCTGGCTCCACAGCTCCGTCATCTCGCTCGCCCTCTGAGCGAACCCGCCGGGCAGCGGCATGATGCAGGCCGCCCGCGTCATTCCCACCGCCCTCGCCCTCTGAGAGCGGCCCGCCGGAGAACCCGCTGCCGGGAAGCCGGATCGAGGGTCCGGCAGGCGCCTCGCCGGGGACCGGCTGCAGTCCTCGGCGGCCGGCGCCGGGATCGGTCGTGAACTCCGACGGATCCGGGTCGGCCATCCCACCATCTCCGCGAAGCGAGCACTACGCTTGCAGGACCGATACGTATTCTCGAATGCCGGGTCGCCCGAGCCCGGCAAGGAGGGCGCGCCGTGTTGCATCTTCGACAGTTCACCCGGCCACTGGTCGTCATCGCGTTGCTGGCGACCGGCTTGGCCTTGGCCGCCGGCTCGCCGGCCGGGGCGCAGAGCACCATCAAGGTCTTCAGGTTCGAGAGCGCCGAGACCGCGGACACCTGGGAGGTGCAGATCTCGGCGCAGGCTCTCGGCGGCTGCAATCCCTCCGGCGCCCGGTCCGGGCACGTGAGCGACTGGCTCGGGCCGGACGAGGAGGACGGCGAGGTCCTCGACCCGGGCACGTGCAACTACCGGATCACCGCCGTGGCGCGCCAGACGACCAACGCCGCCCAGCTCTGCACCGCCGAGGTGCGCTGGGGCACCTCGGGGGACTTCACTGCCGCGATCCACACGTCCGACGCCGGACGCGGCACGGAGACGACCATCGAGGCTCAGCACAAGGGCGACAACACGCCGAGCTGCTCGGCGCAGCCCGTCCTGGCGGTCACGATCGATCCCGAAACGGTGGTCCAAGCGCTGCCGAAGTCGGCGGTCGACTCCAATCTGGAGGCTCGGGCGGAGCGTGCCGCGGTCATCACCGAGTTCAGGGTGAACGTGACGCCCAAGTCGACGTCCGTCAACCGCACCGGCTGCGACCAGACGCTGGACTTCTTCGTGCACGGCGACGGCGAGGAGGCCGAGAAGGCACTGGGCTCCATCGGGTCGGGCGTGAACTGCGAGTTCACGATCAAGGTGACCGAGGCGCCCGCGCCCTTCGTGATCGCCAAGCCGAACGGTATTTCGTTCAGCACCAACGACAAGAACAATAACACCGGCCAGATCGATCTGGACCTCAGCGATCACGTCCAGTTGCCCTGGAACCGCATCGTCATCATCCAGGACGTGAGCAACAACCCGGGCAACCAGGGGACCGCCTCCTACAAGATCACGAGCGTCTGTGCCGGCGTGGCCGCGCTGCCGCCCATCGCGGCCGCCGGAGGGTCGGGCATCTACACCCTGCCGGGCGGGCAGACGGTCGCCAGCTTGAACAACGGCCGGTTCACGGTGCACTCGCCGAACTTCGCCAACTTCGGCCCCGGCGCCTCGTACGGGGCGGTCGCCACCAGCACCACCTCCGACGAGATCGGCGGCTGCTCGGTGACCGCCACGATCCAAGGGCTGCCCGCCGGCTGCACCCTCACCGGGGAGGCCTCCCGCACGCTGACCTGGTCGACGGCCAACCAGCTGCGGACCTTCGACTTCGAGTTCGACATCTACTGCGGCGGGTCGCAGCCGCCGGATCCCGAGGTGCCACCGCCGCCGGCCGACGACTCATCGGACACGACCACCGATGACGCCGCGACCGCTCCGGAGGTCGGCACCCACAACGTGCGGATCGTCGCCCGCCTGCTCGACAACGGCAAGATCGAGTTCGGGCTCCAGCAGATCCTGCACGACAGCACCTGGGGCGATCGGGTGTTCCCGAGGGCACGGCTCTTCCCCGCTACCACGGCGGTTGGCCGCTGGCTGGTGAGTTCGCCGATCACCCTCAGTGCCGCTGAGGGGCCCAACGATTTCGCCGTGGACGTTGCGGTGCGGATCGTGGCCCGCAGGCTGGCCGACGGCAGGGTGGAGTTCGGCCTGCAGCAGCGGGACAACGGTTCCTGGGGCGACCGGGACCTACCGCAGAGCCGGTTCTTCCCGCCCACCGCCACCGTCGACCGCTGGCTGGGCAGCTCCACGCTGAACCTCGACCTCTAGTCCGCTCCTGGCTCCAACAAGCCGCTGGGCCGGCCGCCGGACACTCGATCCGGTGGCCGGTCCGCTGCGTTTTGGATGGTCACCTGGCCCGCAGGTACCGCTGACGGGCCGCGTCTGTCGCGGTCGGCCAATTGCTGGTGCCGGATCTTCTCCGGCCACGGCCCCGCCTCCGGGTCATCCCCGGCAAAGTGTCCGGCGAACCTCATCCGGCAGGCTCTCGGACGACGGCCCAAGGCACCCTGGAGCCCCGAGCAGAACTCCAACCGCGCGGTCCGGTGCTGGTTGAGGTGCCCGGCCCGAGCAAGACGCCTTGGAGCCCCGAGCAGATCTCCAACCGCTTGCTCGTCGATTTGCCCCGGTGTTATCCGGTGACCTCGATCGTGGCCGGCCGTGAGATGCGCGTCGTGGCGCTGACCGCGACGAGAGTGACCGTGGCGGTCCCGCCTCGGACACCCCGGATCGTCGCCACCGAACCCTGCACGGTCACGTCGACGAGCCGGTTCGGGTCGGTGCGATCGTAGGTCACGTCGAACCCGGTGGCGGCCTCGGAGAAGTAGCCGCTGAGGTCGAGGGAGACGGTCTGCCCGACCTGCACGAGCACCTGCGGGCGGTCCCCGACCGTCGTCAGCACGACCTGTGAAACGGTCTTCACCGCGACCGTGAACCCGTGCGCGACGCTGCCGGCGTCGTTGGTGGCGGTCACCGTGATCGTTGAGGTACCGAGGGCTTCCCCCGAGAAGCTCGCGACCCCGGCGCTTTCCATCGAGACCGGGACGCTGGCGGGCGCCGACGAATCCACTGTCCAGCCCTGGACGGTCCCGCTGAAGTAGGGGCGCAAGTTCAGGGTCCCCGAGTTCCCGACGATGAGGGTCTGGGTGGGGATGCTGCCGGACAACGTCGGCGCCTCGGTGACCGGCTCGGTTGCCAGCGCGTACAGGGACTGACCGTCCGATTGCACGGTCCGGGCGGGCAGTTCCTCCTCGGGCACCAACGGTGCCGGAGGCGGGGCGGCGGGCGGTGCCGACGCCGGCGGAGGCGCCGGCGGAGGCGGAGGCGCAGCGGCTGCCCGGCTCCGGTCGGAGGCCGTCTCGACCCGGACCGTGAACGTCTGCACCGCAATGCCGCCCGGCCCCGAGGCCGTCACCGTGACGCTGGCAGAACCGCGGGACACCGGCGCCACGATCAGCATGTCGGGCGGTGACACGCCGGCTGTGACCACGTTCGTGTCGGACGACGCGGCGGAGAAGCCGTCCACCGGCCCGCTGAAGAACTTCGCCGCGAACAGGGCGTGCGCAAGACCGCCCGCGTCCACTCTCAGTTCCGGCATGGTCCCCACGGCCACCGGGGGAGGGCCCGAAAGCGCCGGGGGCGGCGTCACCTGCTCGGCGGTCGTCGTGGTCGCGGGTGCCGCCGGTTCGAGCGGCGGCGGTTCGGGATTCGCCCGGGCAGGGGCGGGCGGCGCGATCG
>CAZTZI010000177.1:0-33861 GCA_964618115.1 uncultured Acidimicrobiales bacterium | reverse complement strand
TCGTTGTCGATGACGATGTCGGAGAAGTCGTAGGCGCCGTCGGGCATCTCGGAGATCTCGGCGCGCATGCGGCGCTCGGAGTAGTCCTTGATGGCCTCGCCGAGGACCTTGAACCGCTCCGGACCGTGCTTGTCGACGAGTTCCAGCACCCGCCGCTCCCCCACGTACAGCGAGCCGATCATCGACTTCAGGTCGCCGTAGGACATCCGCGGCGTGCGGACGTTGGCCATGATGATGTTCCAGACGGCCTCCACGTCCTCCCCTCGATCCACGATCTTGAGCGGTGGGATACGCAGCCCTTCCTGGAACACCTCGGTGGCGTCGCCGGCGAAGCCGCCCGGCACCTTGCCACCCACCTCGGTCATGTGCCCGATGCAGGACACGAAGGCAACCAGTTCGTCGTCGTAGAAGACCGGCTTGATCACGCAGTACTCGGGCAGGTGGCAGCCGCCCCGGAACGGGTCGTTGTGGAAGACCACGTCCTCGGGGTTGAAGTTCTCGGTGCCGACCTCGTTGATCGTCCACTCGACGACGAAGAGGATGGCGCCGAGTTGTGCGGGGCAGAACTCGGCCTGCGCGATCATCTCGCCGCCGGCGTCGAAGATGGCGCAGGAGAAGTCCAGACCCTCGTTGAACAGCGGCGAGTAGGCCGTGTTGCGCATGGCGATGCCCATCTCGCGCGCGGTCGTGACGAGGAAGTTGTTGGCCACCTGCAGGGTGATCTGATCCACCTCGCCGATGGCGGGCGGTGCCGCCTCTCCGGCGGTGGTGTCGGGAGCGGGAAGCGTCTGTGTCACGGTGGGCTCCTTGGTCGTCTCGTTTCGTCGTGATTGTTCGGGTTGTCTCGGTCGCGGGGGCTCAGGTCGGCGCCACGTGGATCAGCAGGTTGCCGTAGTCGTCGACGCCCACCCGCTCGCCGGGGTGCACGAGGGTGGTGGACATCGCCTCCTCGATGACGGCGGGCCCGACGAATTCGGCGCCCGCCGGCAGTTGCTCGCGGCGATAGATCTTCGTCGGCACCCAGCCGGCCTCGCTGAAATAGACCGGCCGCTCGGTGATGGGCGCGGCGGTCCCGCCGGTTGGCAGCGGGGCCAGGCCGGGATTCTCGTTCACCCCGACGGCGGTCATGGTGATCAGCACGAGCTCGACGATCTCGCCGGGGATGTCGTAGCCGTACAGCCGGCGGTGCTCGGACTCGAACCGGTCGATGGTCTCGGCGAGGTTCTCCGGGCCGAAGGTCCAGTCGGTCAACGAGAGATCCACCGAGGTGCCGTAGTTCTGGCCGCTGTAGCGCATCTCCACCGTCGGCTCCAGGACGGGCGTGCCGGCGTAGCCCTCGGTGGCGATCCGCTGCAGCGCGATGTCCCGGAGGCGCTGCACCAACTCGGTGGCGCGGTCGAAGTCCACCAGATCCGAGCGGAAGCTCGTCGTGACCGACTCGTCAACCCGCATGTCGGCCGTCATCAGACCGAAGGCCGAGAACACACCCTGGTAGACCGGCACCAGCACATCGCGCGCCCCGATGATCCGGGCCAGGGCGTTGGCGTGAAGCGAGCAGGCGCCCCCGAAGGAGACGAGGGTGAAGTCCCGCGGGTCCAGGCCCCGATCGATGGACACCAGCCGGATGGCGTTGACCATGTTGAAGTCCACGAGCTCCACCACCGCCGTGGCCACGTCCTCGGGCGTCATTCCCAACTCGTCGCCGAGCCGTCCGAGGGCGGCACGTGCCGCCTCGGCGTCGAGTTGCATCTCGCCACCGAAGAAGCTGTCCGGGTTGATGCGTCCCAGTGCCACGTTGGCGTCGGTGACGGTGGCCTCGGTGCCGCCGCGCCGGTAACAGGCCGGACCGGGGTTGGCGCCCGCCGAGCGCGGGCCCACCCGCAGCAGGCCTCCCTTGTCGATCCAGGCCACCGAGCCGCCACCCGCCCCGATGGTGCGCACGTCCACCATCGGCGCGTACACGGGGAGCCCCCATTCGATCTCGAACTCGGCGGTGCGGTTGGCCTCACCTCCTTCGATGAGGCTCACGTCGAAGCTGGTGCCGCCCATGTCCATCGAGATGAGGTTCTCCCGCCCCACGAGGCTCCCGAAGTACAGGGCGCTCAGTACGCCGCCGACCGGCCCCGACACCAGCAGGTCCACCGGCTTGGCCGACGCCGCCCTGTGATCCACGAGACCGCCGTTGGACTTCATCATCAGGAAGTTGGCGTCCACACCGATGGGCGCCAGGCCGGCTGCCACGTCCTCGATGTACTCGCCGACGAGGGTCTTCAGGAAGGCGTCGGCGAGCGTGGTGCTCATCCGGTCGTACTCCCGCCAGCGGGGATACACCTCGTGGCTCAGCGAGACCCGCGCACCCGGGTGCTCCTCGGCGATGATCTCCCGCATGCGCAACTCGTTGGCGGGGTTCACGTAGGAGAACAGGAAGCACACGGCGATGTCCGAGAGTCCCTCGTCGCGCAACCGGCGGGCCGCCTCCCGCGCTGCCTCCTCGTCGAGGGGCTCGACGATCTCGCCCTTGTAGTTGCAGCGCTCGTCCACCTCGAGGCAGTGCCGCCGTTCCACGAACGGGATGGGCTTGTCCCATTGCAGGTCGTAGTGATGCTTGCGGTTCATGCGCTGAATGAACACCAGGTCGCTGAAACCCCGCGTGGTGATCAGTCCCGGCAGTTGGTGCTTGCGCTCGAGCAGCGCGTTGGTCGCCACGGTGGTGCCGTGCACCAGGTCGCGGATCGTGCTGTTGTCGATCCCGGCCCTGTCGATGACGTCGTTGACGGCCCGGTGGGGTTCTCCTGGGGTGCTGGCCGCCTTCGTGACCCGCACGTGACCGGACTCCTCGTCGAACAGCGCAAGGTCGGTGAAGGTGCCGCCGATGTCGATTCCCATGCGAACAGCCACAGCTCGCCTCACCTCCTCCGGCCGATGCCGGTGCCCTCGCCCGACATCCATAGGCCCCGGTCGGTGAGACCGTTGATCTCAACGTGCTCGTCGCGGCAGATCTCCGAGCAGTAGACGATCTGGGCACGCCCGCTACCGGCGACGATGCGCCGCTGGCGCTCGTGCAGCATGATCCCGCACCGCTCACAGTGAGGGAACTCCTGTTTCACCTGTATTGCCATCGAGGCTCGCCTTCCGTACTCCGCTCGCGATCTTTCCGTCCCTGCCGGCCCGCCTAGCCCTTCACCGCGCCGAAGGTCATACCACGGATCAGGTATTTCTGGATCACCAGAGCCATCAGCACCACCGGCAGTATCCCCACGACACTCAGGGCGGCCTGCGGTCCCCACTCCAGGCCCACGGCCTCGCTGAAGTAGGCCGAGAGCTGGACCGGCACCGTGAAGTGCTCGTGGCTGGCGAACACCAGCGGGATGAAGTATTCGCTCCAGCCGAAGATGAAGGTCAACAGCGTGGTTGCGGCCAGCCCGGGCGCGCTGAGCGGGAGCGCGAAGCGCGTGAAGATCGAGAACCACGAGCAACCGTCCACGCGCGCCGATTCCTCGATCTCCAGGGGGATCTCGTCGAAGAACCCCTTCATCAACCACACCACGAACGGCAACTGGAAGGCCGTGTACAGAAGGATCAGGCCCCGGTACGAGTCGTACAGCCCGACGTCGGTGAACATGATCAGCAGCGGCACGGCGAACACCACCGGGGGCAGGAACTTGATCGACAGGATCCACGTCACGATGTGGCGCCCACCCGTGCGGAACCGCGAGAAGCTGTAGGCGGCCAGCGAGCCGATCGTCATGGCCGCCACCGTGGCGATGCCCACGACGATGAGGCTGTTCCACAGTGCGCCGGCACCGTCGTCGGCGGTCCACATCTGCGAGTAGCTCTCGGTGGTCCAGTCGCCGGGAATCCAGACCGGCGGGTCGGAGACCCACTCCATTTGCGGCTTGAACGACGTGAGCACCACCCACACGACCGGCAGCAGCGCCAGCAGCAGCGCCAGCAGCAGCGCGGCGGTGAGGCCGGCGTTGGTGCCGGCGCGGCGCAGCGGCGAGCGGCGGGAGCGGACCCGGCTCACCGGGCGGCCCTCACGACCGAGCGCACGGCGAAGAACACCACGATGCTGAGCCCGCCGAGCATCAACAGGGCGGCAGCCGCGCCCTTGCCCAGGTCGAAGAACTTGAAGGAGAGGTTGTAGATGTAGAACGTGATCGTCTCGGTGACGATGCCGGGACCGCCGCGCGTGGCCAGCGCCACGAGGTCGAAGGTCCGCAGCAGGTCCAGACCGCGCAACACCAGGGCGATCAGGAGGATCGGCTTGATCGACGGCAACACCACGTGCCAGAAGAGCCGGAACCCCTTGGCGCCGTCCACCACCGCCGCTTCGAGCTGGTCGCCCTCGGTGGCCAGCAGCCCGGCCAGCAGGATCAAGAACATGAACGGGCCCCACTGCCAGGTGTCGGCGAGGATGATCACGAGGGGCGCCAGGGTCGGGTCGCTGAGCCACTGGATATTGACGTCGCCCGGCCACAGCAGGCTGAGGATCTGGTTCAGGAACCCGAAGCTGTTGTTGAACGCCATGCGGGCGGTGAAGCCCACCACCACCGGGGCGATCATCATGGGCACGAGGATCCCGGTGGCCACCCAGCGGACCCGCTGGTAGGCGGTCCAGAACAGCAGCGCCATGGCCAGGCCGAACAGGAACTCCAGCACGAGCGCCGAGGAGGCGATGATCAGTGTCTGCTCGATGGAGTTGATGAACCGCTCGTCGTCGAAGAGCAGTTCCCGGAAGTTGTCGAAGCCGATGAAAGGCCGCGCCGGGCGTGTGACCTTCCAGGTGTGCAGGCTGATGTAGACGGCGTAGCCGAAGGGGTAGGCGGTGAGCCCCAGCAGGAGCAGCACCGCCGGCGCCACGAAGAGCCAGCGGCTGCGCGGCCGCCGCAGGGCTCGGCTGCGGCGCCGGGCGCGCCGACCCCCGGGCCCTGCAGGGCCCGGGGGTGCGGCTACGTCAGCCGGCGCCGCTGGAGCAGCGGATTCCGGTTCGATGGCCTAGCCGGCGATCGAAGCCAGGAAGTTCTGCCAGACCTGCAGTTGCTCCTCGCGCCCGTAGCTGTCGGTGATCTCGTCCCACGCCTCGGCGGCGTCGTCCAGGGCATCCTGGGGCGACTTCTGGCCGGTGAGAGCGTTGCCGAGCTCGATCTCGAGCGCCTGGGCGTACTCGCCGTAGCCGGGCAGCACCGGGTCGGGAACGGCCTGGGCCAGGTTCGCCTTCTGGGCGTCCAGGTACTCATCCGCACCCGGGAAGATCTCCGCCATCGACGGGTCGGCGAAGATGGAGGCGCGCACCACATCGGTGTTGCCACCCAGGTTCTGGTTCGCCTGGATCAGGTTCTCCGGGCTGGTGAACCACTGCGTGTAGAGGTAGGCGGCCTCCTTGTTCACGTCGGCGTAGTTCGACACCAGGATCGTGTAGCCGGGCGCCGACATGGACCTCTGGTTGACCTGCCCGTCCACGACGTAACCGGGCACGGTGGCGTAGCCCCACTTCCCGACGGTGGAGGACGTCTCCGGGTCGTTGGCGTTCTTGCCCGCCGCCGGCCAGGTGATGTTGGAGAAGGCAGTGCCGCTGGTCATGGCCTCCACCGACTCCACGTAGCCGTAGCTCAGGGCGTCGGGGGACATCACGGCCTCCATGGCGATCATGTCCTCGAGCGCCTGCACGCCCGCCGGGCTGTTGACGGCGGCCGACATGTCGTCGTTGAAGTAGGTGCCTCCGCCTGACCAGAGTCGCTGCCAGAACCACCAGTAGTTGAGGAGGGTGATGCGCCACTCGGTGGCGCCGTACAGGTTGTCCTCGGGTCGCGTGAAGAACTCCAGCACCTCCATGTACTCGTCGTAGGTCACCGGCACGGTCAGCTCACGGCCGTACTGCTCCTGGAAGGCCGCCTGCTCGGCGGGATCCTCCAGCAGGTCCTTGCGGTAGTAGAAGATGAACACGTCGCCGTCGGTGGGCAGACCCACGTAGCGCCCGTTGTACTGCGAGGCGGTGTGGCTGATCGGGAAGATGAAGTCCTCGATGTCCGGGTCGTACTTCTCCACCCATTCGGTCACGTCGACGAGGTAGCCGGCGTTGTCGAGGTCGCCGAGGCGGTTGGTCTCGACGAGGACCACGTCGAACGTACCGGCCTGGGTGGCTGCGTCGGCGAGGATCTTGGAGGCGTACTCCCCGAACGGCGACTTCTGGATGTCCAGCTTGATGCCGGATTGGGCCTCGAAGGCGTCCTTGGTGACCTCCGGTCCCAGGATCGACAGGTCCTCGGTGAACACCGTGATCGTCGTATCCGCCGGCAGGTTCAGCGCCTTGATCCCGGCGATGGCCCGCGTGGCGGGCGTGTCCTCGGCCATGTCGTCGGCAGGTGGTGGCGGTGGCGGCTCATCCGCCGGCGGCGGAGGCTCGTCGGCGGGCGGCGGCGGCGGTGGCGGCTCCGGTTCTGCCGCCGGAGGTGGAGGTGGCGCCGTCGTGGAGTCGTCGTCATCGCCCCCACAGGCGGCCGCAATCAGGCTGAACGCTGCGAGCAGCGCCATTAGCACGGGCAGGTGTCGTCTCATTGTTCTTCCCCCAATGCGTGTTGACGACGGACGGGCCGGGCAGGAGACCCGACCTCGGTCAGACGCCACACTGTAGCCGCGTCGAATGACACGGTCCTCAAACCGTCGGTCGTCAGGACGAGAGCGGGATGGGTGTGAAGGTGGCCGGGATGTGGGCGCGGCCGTAAAGGATTCCGACGCTGTTGGGCCAGCCGACCTGCTCGTGCAGGACGGCGTAGTCGCCGAGGCGCCGGAGGGTCTCGGCGAGGACGACTCGCATCTCGACCCGGGCGAGGTGGGACCCCAGGCAGCGGTGGCCGCCGACGCCGAAGGTCAGGTGGCGGTTGGGGCGGCGGTCCAGGACCATCTCGTCGGGCCGCTCGAACGCCTCCGGGTCGCGGTTGGCCGAGCCCCAGAGCAGGAACACCGTCTCACCGGCGGCGATGGGGCAGCCGCCGACGGTGATGTCGCGGGTCACGGTGCGAGCGAATCCCTGCACCGGGGCCTCGAAACGCAGGAACTCGTCGACCGCGGCGGGCAGCAGGCTCGGATCGGCGGCCAGGCGGCGACGCTCGTCGGGGTGTCGCTCCAGGTACAGCAGGGCACTGCCGATGGCGGCCATGGTGGTGTCGAACCCGCCGATGGTCACCATCATCAGCAGGTCCACGACCTCGTCGCGGCTGAGCGTGCCTTCGCCCTCCGAACCGACCAGGTGCGTGACCATGTCGTCGCGGGGCTCGGCGGCACGCTCGGCTGCCTCGGCGGCGAAGCGCTCACGGATCGCCCACACCCCGGCGCGGGCGGACTCGTGGTTCGGATGGTCGGTGGGGTAGGCGATCAGGTCGTGCAGCGGCTCGGCGAGGATCGCCCAGTCCGCCGGCGGCAACCCCATGAGTTCCAGCGTGGTCATGGCCGGCACCGGGGCGGCGAGGTCGGTGATCAGATCGCAACGCCCCGCGGAGATGAACGCGTCGATCGTCGTCGTGGTGAAGCGCCGTATGTCGGGTGCCAGGGCCTCCGCGGCGCGCTGGGTGAAGTACGGGAACAGCGCCGAGCGGTAGCGCTGCAGGTCGGGCGGATCGGCGTTGAGCGGGATCAGGCGTCCGACGCCGGTGGCGGGCAGCACCACTTCGCGGTCCGAGGAGAACGTCTCGTCGTCGCGGGCCGCGGCGTACACGTCCTCGTACCGGGACAGCACGTAGAACCCGCCGTAGGTCTCCGAATAGGCCACCCGCGCCGCCCGCAGCCCGTCGTAGATCTCCCAAAGACCGTCGGCGAAGTCCGGGGCGTGGTGATCGAAACGGACGACCGGGCAGGCCGCCGGCTCACCCATCCGGCGGGCCGCCTCGGGCCGGCGCGGCACGCGAGCGCACGATCAACGAGCGTACGCGACCGGGTGTGCGGATGCCGATGTCGCTGCTGACGCCCCAGCGGCAGTCGAGCGCACGATCAGCGAGCGTACGCGGCCCCGACGGCGGCCACCGCTTCGGTCACCCGCCGGCCGCGAGGTCAGGGGCGTACTCGTAGACGGCGTTGTCCCTGCTGGCGGGCACGTCTGTGGCGTCGAGGTGCTCGATGATCTCCACCGCCGGCCGGCCGCAGTCGCCGAAGGGGTCGCAGCTGATCTCGCCGATGAGCCCGGCGTAGCCGGCCACGCCGTCGAGATGCTCGCGCACCTCGGCCCGGTCGATCACCAGCGCACCGTCGGTCTCGCCGGCTGCCGCCTCGATCGCCTCGAGGAGCAGGGTGACGGCGTCGTAGGTGTGGCCCCAGTAAGCCGAACTCGGCGGCACGCCGTAGAACTCCTCGAAGGCGGCGAGGACCTCGGGCGCGCTCATGCCGGTGCTCTGGTTGCGGTTGTCGCCGAAGTGGACCTCCGGGCCCGAGAAGAACATCCCCTCGGTCTCGGGCTGCGCCATGAAGCTGTCGTCGAGCAGGCCGTCGGCGCCGATCAGCAGAACGTCCTCCATGCCCGCTACGTCCGGGGCCTGCCGCGCGATGCTCGAACCGACGACGTTGGAGACCGGCAGGAAGAGTGCCTGCGGCTCGCCGGCCGCGATGGCGCTCAGCGTCGGCGCCATGTCGGCCTGGTCCTCGCTGACCTCGCTGACGCTCGTGACCTCCCCGCCCAACTCTTCGAACGCGGCGACGAACGCCTCGGCGAGGCTCTGGGTGTACACGTCGCCGGTGTGGACGGCGGCGGCTGCGGTGACGCCCCGGGACTCGTGGAGGAACTGCGCCACGGCCCGTCCCTGGTGCAGGTCGTTGTGGGCGGTGCGGTAGTACCCGGCGTGGCGGTGCTCGCTGGGATTGCCGGCCAGATCGGAGGTCAGCGTCGGAGACGTGTTGGTGGGCGAGATCATCACCAGACCGGCCTTGCCCAGGACGGGCGCAGCCTCGACGGCCGCCACCGAGCACGTGGTGCCCACGACACCGACCACGTCCCGGTCGGCCACGATCGTCTCGGACGCCGCCCGGCCGCCGTCGGGCGTGCACTCATCGTTCAGACCGATGCCGACGTGCACGTCGAACCCGGCGATCGGCCCGTAGTGTTCGACGGCGAGCCGCACCATCCGCAGGTTGACGTACCCGGTGTCCCAATCGGGGCCGAGATACAGCACCGCCCGGACCTGGATCGCCTCACCGTCGGCCACCTCGACCGAACCGAGCGGCCCGACGTCCGGTGCGTCCGCATCGTCCTTCTTCGAGCCTTCACCGTCGCTCCAGGCCACGGCGCCCAGCGCCAGCAGCCCGGCGACGAGCACCACCGCCACGAACCGGTGTGGGCGTGATCCGAAGAGATCGTTCTTCGCCATTCGCATCAGAACCTCCCGAGCAGGGACTCTCCCCGTGCGCGGGCGGCGCCGCAGGCCCGCGGCGGGGACGTTACGGGCGATCCGGACGGGGTAGGCGGCGCCGCGGGCCCGTGCCGGCGACTCTAGCCGGACCGTCGGGGTCCGAACCGCCGCTCAGCCGGGCGAGGATTCGGGCCAGGCGGCGACGACGGGATGGTCCTCCGCGAGAGGCGCCAGCCCTTTGGCGCCACCCGGCGCGCCGAGCCCGGTGAGGGTGAAGAAGCCGGCGTTCACGTCGGTGAACGGCTCGAAGTCGGCGGGCAGGAAGGCCTCGGGATAGATGGCCTCGACGGGGCAGGCGGGCTCGCAGGCGCCGCAGTCGATGCACTCGTCGGGCTGGATGTAGAGCATCCGCCCGCCCACGTAGATGCAGTCCACCGGGCACTCGGCCACACACGAGGCGTCCTTGATGTCGATGCAGGGCGGACCGATGACGTAGGTCATGGGACCTCCCGGCGGCCGGGACGGCGCCGATCGCCTCGAGGCGGGGCGTCTCCGGGCGCTCTCACGGGGCTTCCCGGTAGCCGGGACAGCGTTCGTAGACCCGCTCCAGCATGTCCAGATACTCGGGTTCGCCGGCCACCGGGAGCGGGCTGGGCTGCTGGCCGGGATAGCCGATCAGCCCGCGCACCTCGGCGCTGAGGTAGTAGGCGCCCACAACTGCCGTCGCCAGCACCGCGAAGTCGTCGGGCCGCTGGGCGGCGAGGTCCCGCACGTAGCCGTCAGGAGCGTCGGCCGGCGCATCGTCGAGGAGCGCCGCCAGCGGTCCGGCAAGCACGGGCGCGGCCGCCAGGCAGCGGTCCATGAGGTCGCCGGAGACGCCGACCACCGAGGCAGCCGGCATGCCGCGCCCCTCGGCCACGAGCACGTCAGCGAGACGCGAGAGCACCGCCCGCTGCGACGCGGTGAGACGTCCGACGGTCGATGCCGGCTCCACCGGCCCTGCCGGCGAGGCGTTCACCAGGGCACCTCCTGGGCGGCCCGGGTGTCGATCATGCGGTCGGTGACCCGGCGGGCGTTCGCCATGATCGTGGCGGTGGGGTTGGCCGATCCGGCGGTCACGAAGACACCGCCGTCGATCACGTAGAGGTTCGACACGTCGTGGGCGCGGCACCAGCGGTCCACGACCGAGGTTGCGGGATCGTTGCCCATCCGCGTGGTGCCCAGCACGTGACCGACGCCGGTGGGCCAGATGTCGCGCACCATCGTGGCGGTGGCATCCGCCGCCTCGGCCGCCTCGACGGCGCGTGCCACGTTGAAGTCCAGCATCCGGCGAGAGTTCTCCGACACCCGGTACTCGATGCGGGCGGCCGGGAGCCCGGAGGGGTCGCTCACGTCGGAATCCAGCACCACCCGGTTGTCCTCCTCGGGCAGGTCCTCGGCCTGGATACCCCAGGTGAACGCATGCCCGAACACCTCCGCAGCGGCCCGGTGGAAGTTCTCCCCCCAGAGGGCATCGAAGCCCTCATGGCCATGCGCCTCGTGGTACTCCGCCACAGCGAACATCGGCCCGCCGTGGGGCATGACCATCCACTTGGCGCCGCGCACGAAGTCGCGGCCGGGGTGCGTCTCGGCGAACTCGAGGGAGTAGATGCTCTGGCCCCAGGGGCCCTGCCAGCTGTCCAGAGGCTCCTCGCAGACGGCTGTGACGGTGCGATAGGGATGCTGCATCAGCCGGCGCCCCACCAGTCCCGAGGAGTTGGCGAGCCCGTCGGGGAAGCGTGCCGAGGTCGAGAGCAGCAGCAGGCGGGCCGTGCCCACGGCGTTGGCCGCCAAGATCACCACCTGCGCCCGCTGCAGGTGCTCGGCACCGTCTCCGTCGAGGTAGACCGCACCGATCGCCCGCCCCCGCCCGTCGAGGGGGATCTCGGCCACCCGGGCTCCAGTCACGAGGCGCGCCCCCGCAGCCAGCGCGCCGGGCCAGTGCGTCAGCGACGGCGTGGCCTTGGCGTTCTCCGGGCAGCCCGTCATGCAGGTGCCGCGGCGCTGGCAGGCCTGCAGGGCGCCGTGGCGCCGCGAGGCGATGGCGTTGGCGCCCGGCCACCAGTGCCAGCCGAGACGGTCCATGCCCCGGGCGGCTGCCTCGCCGATCCTCCCGATCGGCACCGGCGGGTTCGGGTAGGCGTCGTTGTCGGGCAGGGCCGGATCGCCCGCCAGCCCCGAGACCGACATGTCGTGGGCGACCGCGGCGTAGGGAGCCGCCAGGTCGGCCCAGCCGATGGGCCAGTCGTCCGCCACGCCGTCGAGCGAACGCACCCTGAAGTCCGAGGCAAGCATCGGCTGCCACATGGCCGCCCACTGCACCAGTCCCCCGCCGACGCCGTTGTACATCACCGGGCGGATGTCGGCGTCGCCGGTGAGCGGGTAGTCGGCCGGATTGCGGCGGGCGTTGGGGTCGGGGCTCCAGCGCTGCACCCAGGCCAGTTCGGCCTCCGGCGTGGCGCTCATGTAGTCCGCCGTGTGCGCCCAGTCGCCCTGCTCCAGGCAGACCACCTCGAACCCTGCGCCGGCGAGGCGGGCCGCGGCCACCGACCCGGAGGCACCGGAGCCGGCGATCAGGACATCGGCGACGGAGTTCTCACCGGAGTCGGAAACGACCCGCTGCACGCGCTCCGCTCGCGTCGCCGCCATGGGCTCAGGCCCGCCTCCGCAATGTCAGCATACTGAAATACTATATTTCAGTGAAGGAGGCCGTGATGCACCCGACCGCGCACGATAGTGACACCCTGCACTGGCACGCCTCGGGTGCCGCCGCGCCGGCGGCCACCTCGGAGCGACCCCCGCTCACCGTCGGTGCCGTCGGCAACGAGATCAAGCGTCTGCGGAAGCTGCGGGGCCGGACGCTCGAGCAACTCGCCTCCCAGGCGGGCGTGAGCGCCGGGCTGCTCTCGCAGGTGGAACGCGGCCAGGGCAACCCCTCCTTCAACACGCTCGTGCAGGTGGCGCACGCGCTGGGCATCCCGGTGGCCCGGCTGATGGCCGGCGAGCAGATCTCGTCGCCGGTGGTACGGCGCAACGAGAGACGACGCCTGAACCTCGGTTCCAACGACCATCTCGTCCTCATGGAACTGCTCACGGCGCGCCTCGACAGCGCGCTCGAGGCCATCCGCATCGTGGCCGAGCCGGGCTACACCACCCAGGACACACCGTTCGTCCACGACGGCGAGGAGTTCGGCATCGTGCTGGAGGGCACCCACGCGGTGAACGTGGGCGGCGCCCACTACGTGCTGCAGGCCGGCGACTCGATCTCCTATAGCTCGACCATCCCCCATTGGTACGAGAATCCGGGCGAGGTCACGTCGGTGTCACTGTGGGTCGTGACGCCGCCGAGCTTCTGAGAATGGGCGCCGTCACCCGACCGGCAGCGGACGCCCCCGTCGTGGCCCGGAGCGACGTGGTGGTGGTGGGCGGCGGTCCGGCCGGCCTGGCAGCCGCCGCCTCGGCCGCCCGCAACGGGGCCGGCGTCACCCTGCTGGAGCGCTACGCCCACCTCGGCGGCCTGGCAGCAGGCGGCATGGTGCTGGTGCTCGACGACTTCTCCGACGGGGCCGAGGAAATCACCGTGGCCGGGATCGCCCAGGAGATGGTCGAGCGTTTGGAGGTATTGGGGCTGGCGGTGTATCCCCCACCCGAGGACCGGGTCCTCAGCAACGAGATGTGGCGGCGCTGGTCGCGCTGGGGGCTGTTCGACCTGTACGCCAAGGGGCCGCAGAAGTCCATCGTCTACGCCGTCGCCTTCGACCCCGACGGCTGGAAGCGGGTCTCCAACGACCTGGCGGAGGAGGCGGGGATCGACGTCCGTCTGCACTCGTGGTATTCGGCGCCGATCATGGAGGGCGAGGTCATCCGCGGCGTCATTTGCGAGACCAAGACTGGCCCGCAGGCCGTCCTGGGCGACGTCGTAATCGATGCCAGCGGCGACGGGGACGTTGCCGCAGGCGCCGGCGCCCCGTTCGCAGAGGGCTCGTACATGGTGACGACGGTGTTCCGCCTCGGCAACGTGGACACAGAGACCGCAGAGCGTTTCGAGCAGGAGCAGCCCGCCGAGTGCCACGCCGTGAACCGCGCCACGCGGCGCCTCCTCGGCGGCTCCTGGGCGTTGTGGTGGCTGAAGACGCCGCTGCCCGGCGTGGTGTGGTGCAACTGCCCGCACATGACCGGCTACAGCGGGCTCAGCGTGAAGGATCTCACCGAGGCCGACCGTGAGGGCCGCAAGAAGATCGCCGCCACCGTGGACTACGTGCGCCGGCACTACCCCGGCTTCGAGAGGGCGGTGGTGCTGGACGTGGCGCCGCAGATCGGCGTGCGACAGTCCCGCCTCATCGAAGGGGAGTACGTGGTGACCAAGGACGACGTGGTCAACCGGGCGCACTTCACCGACAGCGTGGCGCGGGGCCGCGGCTACTACACCCCCTACCGGGCGATGCTGCCCCGGCGCGTGGAGCAACTTCTGGTGGCCGGACGCCACTACTCGGTGACACCGGAGGCGCAGAAGCTGTCCAGGGAGATCCCGCCGTGCATGGCGATGGGCGAGGCGGCAGGGGTGGCAGCGGTGGAGGCACTCGACACCGGCGTGACCGTGCGCAAGGCGGACGTGCCCGCCATACAGCGCCGGCTGCGCGCCCAGGGGGCCGACCCCGGCGACATCCCGTCGCCGCGGGCACGACCGGCCGCAACCGGAATCTCGAAGCCGTGAGCGCCGTCGACCAGCCGCTGTCCGGGATCAGGATCCTGGACTTCTCCCAGATCATGATGGGGCCGGTGGCGACCCAGCTGCTGGCCGACCACGGCGCCGACGTGCTGAAGATCGAGCGTCCGGGCACCGGCGACATCTTCCGCCACGCCCTCGTCGACCCCGACGGCACCCAGCATCCCGCCTTCGGGGCCGTGAACCGCAACAAGCGCAGCCTCGTGATCGACGTGCGGGCGCCCGAGGGCCTGGCGCTGATCGACGACCTGGTGCGAGCAGCGGACGTGGTGGTCAACAACTACCGGCCGGGGGTCATGGAGCGCCTGGGGTTGGGCTACGAGCGGCTGGCCGGCCTGAACCCGCGCATCGTCTGGGCACAGGGCACCGGTTTCGGCACCGAGGGGGCCTATGTGCGCAAGGGCGGCCAGGACATCCTGGCGCAGGCGCTGACGGGCGCGATGGCGCACAAGGCCGACGACGACCACCCCACCGCCATCTACCCCATCTCGCTGGCGGACTACACCGCGGGGATGAACATGGTGCAGGGCATCCTCATGGCCCTGCTGCAACGCCAGCGGACCGGGCGTGGCCAGCGGGTGGAGGTGTCGCTGTACGACTCGCTGCTGGCGATGCAGATCCTGGAGGCCACGATGGCGCTGATGGATCGCCCTGTCTTGAACTGGGCGCGCATGCCGCTGGTGGGGACGTTCGCCACCAGCGACGGCGAGATCGTGCTGGTCGGCGCCTTCAAGCCGAACCCGCTGCGCGACATCTGCGCGGCCCTGGGTCTGGAGGACCTCTCGGAGCATCCGGACTTCTCCACGATGGAGGCGCAGGCCACCAACAAGGGGCGCCTGCAGGCCCTCCTGACCGACGCCATCGGGCGCTTCAGCACCGTCGAGGTCATCGAGCGGCTCGAGGAGCAGGACGTGCTCTGCGCCCCGGTGCGGACCCTCCCCGAAGCCCTCGCCGACCCGCACACCGCTCCGATGATCGCCGAGATGGCCCGCAACGGACGGGAACCGCTGCGATCGGTGGCGTCACCGGTGCACCTGCCGGACACGCCGCCCGAGCCGCCCCGACCGCCACCCGCGCTGGGCGAGGGAGCCGCCGAGGCGCTGGCCGGCTACGGCATCGCGCCCGAGCGGATCGAGGAGCTGACCGCCACCGGGGTGCTGGCATGAGCATCGACCTCGTCGTGAGTGACCACGTGGCCCGGGTCACCATCAACCGCCCCGAGCGGCTCAACGCCATCGACGAGGCCCACCAGGAGGATCTGCGCCGCGCCTGGGAGCAGATCGAGGCCGACCGCTCGGTGCGGGTGGTGGTGCTCACCGGCGCCGGCGACCGGGCCTTCTGCGCCGGCGACGACATGCGCGCCGAGGGACGCACCGGCCTGGACTACTGGCTGGGGGCCCGGCCCGACGGCTTCGGCCACCTGACGCTGCGGGAATCCCTCGACGTGCCGGTGCTGGCCAGGGTCAACGGCTACGCCCTCGGCGGCGGCCTGGAGTTGGTGGTGGGCTGTGATCTGGCCGTGGCATCGGAGAACGCCGAGTTGGGCTTCGTCGAGCCCCGGCTGGGGCGCCTGCCCCTTGACGGCGGCATCGTGTCACTGGCACGCCAGTTGCCCGCCAAGTGGGCCATGGAAGTCCTGCTGACGGGACGCCGGTTCACTGCCAACGAGGCGCTGGCGCTCGGCCTGCTGAACGAGGTGGTCCCGGCCGCCGACCTGGACGGCGCTGTGGATCGCTGGCTGGAGAACCTGCTGGCCTGCGCCCCGCTCTCGCTGCGGGCCATCAAGCAGATCGTCCGCCGCACCGCCCACATGACCGCCGCCGATGCCCGCATGGCCAACCTGCCGGCGCTCATCGAGGTGCTGCAGTCGGAGGACGGGGACGAGGGCGTGCAGGCCTTCATCGAGAAACGAACCCCCCGCTGGCGGGGACGCTGACACCAACTCAGGGTTCGTGTCGAGCATCTGCAGCGTGCTCCCCGCTGGCAGGGCCGCTGAGTCCGACTGCGCCGTGACGGCAGGCCTGCGTCGCTGGTGCGATCCGGCGACTCGGCACTGAGTGCCCACCTGTCGGCAGGACGCCGGCGGCTGCGCGGCAGCGGTAATCCGATCGTGCCTGTACCGTCGCTTGCGCGGAAGGTGTGTTTCCGTACAGGGTCACACACTTGTGATACCCGAACGGGGACAGAGTCGTCATGTACCCGTACAGGGACACCCACCGTAGACTACGGGTATGAGCACTTCCGATGAGCCCCTGCTCGAAGCGAAACGCTACCGACACATCACCCGCCCGAGCGAGATTGGCGCGGCCTTGCAGGGCTTGCGACGGTCCCTGGGCATCACGCAAGTGGAACTCGCGGGCCGCGCCCGCGTGACGCGCAAGTGGATATCGGAAATGGAGAACGGCAAGGCCACCGCCGAGGTCGGTGTGCTGTGCCGCGTGCTGGACGCTCTTGACGCGGGTCTCGAAATCGTCCACGCACCGTCGCGGCGCCCTTCGCTTGCCCGCATCGTGGACGGCTACGTGCAGCGTCCGCCGCCATGAGACTCGACATGCTGATCGAGCGACACCACGCCGGGCATGTGGAGGTTCTCGGGCCCGACCGAGCGGTGCTGAGGTACGCGGAGAGTTACCTCGAACTGCCCGAGCCCACACCTTTGTCGGTGGGCCTGCCGCTGCGGGAGGATCCGTACGACACGCCGCAGGTGGCGTACTGGCTGCAGAACCTTCTCCCCGACGACCGGGAGGTGCTCCAGAGATGGTGCGACTGGCACGGTTCCTCGCTCATGCGGCCCATCGAACTGCTTGGCACGCCCGTCGGAGCCGAATGCGCCGGGGCCGTGCAGTTCTGCCGGCCGGAGCAGACCGCGGCCCTTCTCAGCGAGCGAGGAGGACTGGAGCGACTCAGCGAGGAGGAACTGTGGGAGGGGTTGGCGAGCCTCCGAGTTGATCCGGCGTGGAGGTTCGCGGCCACCCACGGCGACACCGGCCGCAGCCTCGGAGGTATCCAGCCCAAGGACGCGCTGGCGGCGAGCGGCGACCGCTGGGCGATCCCGTGGGGTCAGCAGGCGACGACGCACATCCTGAAACTCGACCGGGAGCTGTACCCGCACGAGACTCTCGTTGAGCACGTCACGATCCAGACGGCGGCACGTCTCGGCATTCCCGCCCCGGCAACGCGGCTACTGCACGGCGACGGCTTCGGTGTCATCGTCGTGGAGCGCTACGACAGAGACGCGATCCATGCGACCGGCGGCCCGGGGCGGATCCATCAGGAGGATCTGTGCCAAGCGCTGGGCCTCCCACCGGATCGGAAGTACCAGCGCTTCCACGGTGCGACCGCCATGAACTGCGCCCGTGTGCTGAGAGACCCCGGACGTGGCGACACGCTGGCCGATGTGCGCCGCTTCGGGGACATGCTGCTGTTCCGCTGGCTCGTCGGCGACACCGACGGGCACGCCAAGAACTTCAGCATCCTCCTGTCCGGCACGCAGAGGGCTTTGGCGCCGCTTTATGACTCCGCGACGTTTCTGCCGCACAGACGCGACACGCCCGAACGGGATCTCAGCTTCGCGATGTGGGCGGGACGGCCCGGCGAACAGTGGCGACTGCGCAGGATCGACACGGTCGGGGCATTGCGCCAGCTGTCAGAGGCTCTCGGCCTCGCGACCACCGAGATCGCCGCCCGTGCGGAGCAACTGGCCGCCGGGTTGGACGCCGCCCTCGAGGACACGATCAACAACCTGGAGGTCGCCGAACAGAGCGCTCTCGACAACCTCGCACTCGTCGGGCAGGTGTTGCGCCGTGCCGATCGCTGCGGTGCCGTCGCGCACCGATTGCGCCGGGAGGGATGTTGAGTCTCCATGCCCCGTGTCATCGTTTCTTGCACAGTTCTCGGTTTGAGTCTGATTGCCCTGCGTCAAGTTTTCTGCTCACTGTTTCGGGGTTTCGGCTTGAGGGTCGGGTCGGCTAGGTGAGCTTCTATGTCAAGGATTCATTGAAAATCTGTACTATCGTGAACGCACCGTGTCGAACAGGGAGGATCCGATGAGACATCGACGCACTTTCTTGGCCCTCTTGATGGCCGTTGCACTGGTTGCGGCAGCCTGCGGCAGGGACGACGACGGCGGGACGACCGCAGCACCGGCGCCCGCTCCCGAACCCGCTCCGGCGCCGGCTCCCTCGCCGGATCCCGCGCCCGAGCCCCCGCCGGCGCCCGAGCCCGCACCGGCGCCCGAGCCCGCGCCCGAGCCGCCG
Organism: uncultured Acidimicrobiales bacterium; assembly: GCA_964618115.1. GTDB lineage: Bacteria > Actinomycetota > Acidimicrobiia > Acidimicrobiales > CATQHL01 > VXNF01. The sequence goes on along the minus strand of CAZTZI010000177.1, from coordinate 15,505 downwards.
CCCCCGCCGGAGCCTGCACCGGCACCCGACGAGCCGCTCACGGTCGCCCTCGTGGCCAACCAGCGCGCCGGCGACCTGGGGCCCATCGACGACCTCGTGCGAGGACTGGGACTGGTGGAGGCCGACTTCGGCGCCGACATCACCTTCATCGAGGCGACGGACCCGTCGACCTTCGAGACGATCCTGCGCAACCTCGCCAACCAGGGCACCGACATCATCGCCGTGACGTTCCCGCCCATGCAGGAGGTCGTCACCCTGGTGGCGCCCGACTTCCCCGACACCCGCTGGATCCACATCTTCGGGTTCGAGGGCGGCATCGACAACCTGGTCTCCATCGGGTTCGACTACTACAAGGGCACCTACCTGGCCGGCATCCTGGCCGGAGCGCTGAACACCACCGGCAAGGTCGGTTTCGTGGGCGGCGTGTCGATCCCGCCGCTGAACGCCGACTACAACGCCTTCGTGGCGGCGGCACAGACCAAGAACGCCGGCATCACCGGTGAGGCCGCCTTCGCCGACTCCTTCGAGGATCCCGCCAAGGGGCGCGAACTCGGCGCGGCGCTGTACGACGGCGGCGTGGACATCATCATGACCGACGCCGCGGCCACGGACCTCGGCGTCATCCAAGCGGCCGAGGAGAAGGGCGGCTACGTCATCGGCGGCTCGGAGAACTACTTCGACAGCCCGAATGTGATCGCCAGCGTCCTGCTGTACTGGGCCGAGATCCTCTACGGCCAGGTGGAGCACGCAATCAGCGACGACTACACCCCCGGCTACGTCGGCGCCGGTGTGGCCGAGGGCGGGGTCGACATGGTGATCAGCCCCAACTTCCTGGAGAACGGCCCTGCTGAGATGGTGGACATCATCAACGCCACGCTCGGCGAGGTCGACGCGGCACGCTCGGCCATCAAGGACGGGTCGCTGGAGGTTCCCTTCAACCCCGAACTCTGAGAGAACTAATCTCCAACCGATGACGGCGCCGAGCGGACCGGGGGCCGCCGGAGCCCCGGCGGTTCGCTGCCGGTCGCTCGGCGTCTCCTTCGGCGCCGTCCGGGCGCTGCACGACGTCAGCCTGGAGTTGGCGCCCGGGCGCATCCACGCCCTCGTCGGCCAGAACGGCGCGGGCAAGACCACCCTCGCCAAGGTGTTGGGCGGGCTGCAGGTGCCGGACGTGGGCGACGTCCGGATCGCCGGGCAGGAGATCCCGCCGGGCGACGTGCGCGCCGCCAAGGCCGCCGGCCTGGCGATGGTGCACCAGCACTTCTCACTGCCGCCCTCTTTCACCGTGGCGGAGGCTCTCGAACTGACCGCCGCCCGGCCGGGAGGCCGCGCCGTGTACCGCCGCGGCGACCTCCAGCAACGCTGGCGGGACGACGTGGCCGAGATCGGCGGGGCGGCCGCGCTGTCGACGCGCATCCGCGACCTGCCCGTCGAGGCCCGCCAGTCGCTGGAGATCGTCCGGGCGCTGGCAACCGAGGCGCGGTTGCTGCTGCTGGACGAGCCCACCGCCCTGCTCACCCCGGTCGCCATCGACGCCCTCTTCGAGCGCCTGCGGCGCCTGCGCGACAGCGGCGTCACGATCCTCGTCGTCCTGCACAAGCTCCGGGAGGTGGCAGCCGTGGCCGACACGGTGAGCGTGCTGCGCGACGGCGAACTGGTGCTGGGCCCCGCCGAGATGTCGGAGGTGTCCCAGGGCCGTCTCAGCGACGCCATCGTGGGTCCCGCGGGCCAGGGGGACAGCGCCGTCGGCGTTCGGACCGCGGCGCACGAGTCCCAGGAGACACTCCTCGAGTTGGCGGGGACCTCGAGCGGCGAGTCGGCCTTCGAACCGGGACTCACGGCGGTCGACCTCCGCGTGGAGGCCGGCGAGATCGTGGGGATCGCAGGAGTGGAGGGGAACGGGCAACGCAGCCTCGTCTCGGTGATCGCGGGGCTCACACCGGTCACCGGGGGCACGGTCCGCATCGGCGGGGACGAGGTGACCGAGGCCGCGCCGGCCCGGCGACGGCTGCGGGGCCTGAGACTGGTGCCGTTCGACCGCAATGCCGAGGGCATCAGCCGCAGCGCGCCGCTCTGGTTGAACCAGTCGGCGCTGCGCCTGCTGGGGCGGCGCCGGCGCCGCTCCCCGCTGATCTCGCTGCGGCAGTACAAGCGGCAGGCGAGCGAGGCGATGGACCTCTGGCGGGTCCGCTACGACACGGCCACCCAGCCCGCCGAGAGCCTCTCCGGCGGCAACGTGCAGCGCCTCATCCTTTCCCGCGAACTGGCCGACGGCGTGGAGGTGCTGGTGGCCGCCCAACCCACCCGCGGTCTGGACTTCGCCGCCACCGAGTTCGTGCGCCGCTCGCTGCGGGGGCTGCGCGAGGCCGGCGCCGGCGTGCTGCTGGTCTCCTCGGATCTCGACGAGCTGTTCGAGTTGTCGGACCGGCTGCTGGTCATGTACGGCGGTCGGATCGTGGCCGAATTCGACGGGCCGTATGACCGGCGAGCGGTCGGTGACGCCATGACGGGGGCCGTGCGATGACCCACGGATTGCGGCGCGCGCTGTGGACGGTGGTCCTGGTCGTGGTGTCGTTCCTGGTCACCGCGCTGATCCTGCGGGTCAGCGGCTACAGCGTGGGGGACGTCCTCTCGGGGATCATGCAGGGCGCCATCACCGCCACGGGAGCGTCCACCTCGTCGATCCGCTGGGCGATCCCGCTGCTGCTGATCGCCCTCGGCGTGGTGATCGGCTTCCGGGCCGGGTTCTTCAACATCGGGGGCCAGGGGCAGTTCTACATGGGGGCCTGCTCGGCCCTGGCCATCTCGCTGGGTTGGCGCGAGGGCCCGGCCGGGCTCGTGATCCTCTGCGGGACGCTGGCGGCGATGCTCGCCGGGGTGCTGTGGTCGCTCTTCCCGGGCTGGCTGCGCGTGCGTTTCGGCACCGACGAGGTCCTCACCACCCTGATGATGAGCTTCATCGGCGCCCTGGTACTGCAGTACCTCACCGCCGGGCCGATGCGCAACCCCCAGGGAACCGGCCAGACGGCCGCCAGCGAGCGCATCCCCGAGGCCTTCCGCCTCACCGGCGGGTCGGGCGTGTCGACCACCGTGCTACTGCTCGTGGCGGGCGTCACGGTGCTCGTGTGGCTGGTGCTGGAGCGAACCCGCTTCGGGCTCACGATGACGCTGGTCGGGCGCAACGCCACCATGGCCCGCTGGCAGGGCATCAACGTGCGGCGCGTGGGCCTGGGTGCCTTCGCCCTGTCGGGAGCGCTGGCGGGGCTGGCGGGTGCCGTCGAGCTCTACGGGCCGGCAGCACGGCTGGTCACGGGCTTCTCGCCCGAGGTGGGCTTCACCGCCGTGGTGGTGGCGCTCGTCGGCCTGTTGAACGTGTGGGGCACCGTCGTGGCCGCCATCTTCTTCGGCGGGCTGCAGTCGGCCATCCTGTTCCTGCCGATCGTGACCGACCTGCCACCGCCGGCCCTGGTCCTGCTGCACGGCATGGTGGCCTTCCTGGTCACCATCAAGTTCCGGGCCGTGCGGCGGCGACGGGCCGCACAAGCCGAGGCTCCGGCGGGCTGATGGAACAGATCCTGGCCACCACGCTGCGCTCGGCCGCCCCGCTGGTGCTGGTCGCCATGGCCGGCGTCTTCGCCTTCCGCGCCGGCATCTTCCACCTGGGGCTCGAAGGGCTGATGATCGCCGGCGCCTTCGCCACCGTGGCCGTGGGCGACACGACCGGCTCGGTGGAACTCGGCGTCCTGGCGGCCATCGGCGTGTGCCTGCTGCTGTCGGCGCTGTACTGGTGGGTGATCGGTCCGCTGGGGGCCAACGTCATCATCGCCGGATTGGGGCTCACTTCCATCGGATTGGGAGGCACGGCCTACGCCTTGGGGGCCATCTTCGACGTGCGCGGTTCGCTGTTCACCGATGTGGTGCTGCCGCGCCCGGTCCGCAACATCACCGACGGAGCGGGCGTGATCATCGCCGAGCACTCCATCTTCGTGTGGATCACGCCGGTGATCGTGCTGGCCGCCTGGGTGGTGTTGCGCCGGAGCCGTTTCGGACTCCGGCTCGCCGCGGTGGGCGAGTACCCGTTCGCGGCGCGCTCGGTGGGGGTGGACCCGTCGAGAATGCGGCTGTATGCGATCCTCATCGCCGGTGCCCTGTGCGCCCTCGGCGGGGCCGAACTCTCGGTGGGGGCGCTGCGCAACTTCACCGAGAACATGACCAACGGGCGCGGCTTCATCGCCTTCGTGGCGGTCATCTTCGGGGCCTGGCACCCCATCGGAGCGGCCTTCGCCGGGTTGTTCTTCGGCTTCGCAGACGCCATCGGGATCCAGTCCCAGATCAACATCACCGAGCGGGTGCCGCGGGAGTTCGTGCTGATGATCCCCTTCGTGCTCACCATCTTCGCCGTCTGGCTGGGCGGCCTGTGGCGCCGCCGCTCCCTGGAGGCCGAAGCCGGCTACGCCGAACTGCGAGAACCCGACTTCTGACCGGCGTCGCTGCGCCACAGCACGTCGATCGGTGACGAGTAGAGGCGATCTCCCACGCGGAGGCTCCGCTCTCCCGAGTGCAGCAGCACACCGGCCCGGAAGGTGCCGGGCGACACTTCGTCGAGCCGGTCGCGCAGCCACACGAGCTGCCGGAGGTGATCGGGGCCCGGCGAGGCGGTCGCCTTCACCTCCACCGCCACGACCGCGCCGTCGGAACGCTCCACCACCAGATCCACCTCGTGGCCCGAACCGTCACGGTAGTGGTGCAGGTGCAGCGGCTCGCCGCCGGCTGAGAGTCGTCGCGCCACCTCGTTCGCCACGAAGGTCTCCAGCAATGCCCCGGTGGGTGTGGCCGTGGCGGGCCGGAGGGCGTCGACGTCCACGTTCATGAGCGCGGCGGCCAGACCCGTGTCGGTGAGGTGCAGCTTGGGTCGCCGCACGACCCGGGGGGCTGGGCTGCGTGTCCAGGCGGGCAACTCGTGGATCAGGAAGACCATCCGGAGCCAGCCCAGATAGGACTCCACCGTGCCGCGGTCGATCCCGAGGCGGCGGCACCAGTCGGCCACGTTCAACTCGCCGGCGGTGCGTGCCGCGGCCAGCCGCAGGAGCGCCCCAAGCGCTCCGGCGCGCCTTACGTCGGCGAGAGCGGCCACGTCCCGGCTGATCACCGTCTCGATGTAGCTCTCGAACCACATGCGTCGGGGCGTCGGCGGCAGTTCCACGACTTCGGGATACCCGCCTCGGCACACCAGCCGCAGGTAGTCGGTCCGGGTCAACTGCGACACCTCGCCCGGCTCCACTCCCTCCTCGAACCAGGCCAGCAGCGACGACCTCGGCGCCCCGTGAATCTCGGCGACGGAGAGTGGCCAGAGTCGCATGATGGCGGCCCGCCCGGCCAACGACTCGCTGATCGTCGGCACCGAGAGGAAGTCGGTGGACCCCGTCAACAGGAAGCGGCCACGCGCCGGGTCGTCGTCGACGGCCGTCTTGATGGCCCGCACCAGCCGATCCCCGCCCAGCTGGATCTCGTCGATCACCAGCGGGTGTCGCTGCTCGCCCAGGAACGTGCGGGGATCCTCCAAGGCGGCGAGCAGTGTCTGATCGTCATCGAGCGTCGTATAGGTACCGCCGCGGTCGGCGGCGACCTGTTTGGCCAGCGTGGTCTTCCCGCTCTGCCGCGCGCCGTGCAGCACCACGACTCGGAACGAGTCCAGCGCTTCGGAGACCCGAGGGCGGAGATGCCGGTCCACATACCGCACGCCCTCGATTCTACGGACTATCCCAAGATTTACAAACTCACCAACCCAAGATTTACGTGTACTCCAACCAGAGAAACGCTAGCCGTCAGTTCAGACGTCACTACCCACCTGATCGTACGCGATACGCCGCCTAGCCCAGACGGACGACAGCAGGCACACCTTCAGCGACGAACTCTCCGAGAGCGTTGCGCTGATCGCCTGTTCGTGAATTCCATGGAAACCGCGACCGTCGAGGTCATCCACCCGGACGGGGTATCACGGCGTCCGACGTACCGTATCGGACTCAACTCGTACCGCTGGCCGCTTTACGAGCCACGCTCGGAAACACAATCGAGGCTCACGGCACGATCAAACTCATACGCCAGTGGTTCTGGTGCGGAATATCTTTCCTCGTGCTTGGTGCAACGATGAGAAGAACAGGATTGATTCCAATCGACGCGACAGCATCGTCAACAAGACGGCGATCTCGCGTAGCACCAATCAAAGTATCGGCGGGCGAGCACCGAGCAAGTACGTGCCGACCTTGCAGTACAAAGCTGGCATCTCGGCCAGCGAACTCGACGAGATCCTTGCAACCCATGCCATCGACCCCGAGGCGCTCCGCACCGACGGCTTCGATCGATTCTTCGACGACCGTCGGCGGCGACTTCTCGAAATGATCGAATCTGCGATGGGCAAGCCACCGAACATCGACGACGCGATCCTCGAGAGTGAACTCAGCAGTTTCGAGCCCGAGCCGGATGACACTTGGGATGACCCCGATGGCGTCGCCGCGTCGCCGCGGTGGCCGCGGTAGTCGCGGTCACGAATTCGCTTCCCGACCGAGCCGCCGCCAGACGCAGCAGCCCGGGGATGAGGTCGGGATCACCGGTGGCGAGCCCCAGCCAAACGGAGGAGGGCTCGTCCGGGGCCAAGAACACGGCGGACCTCGTCGGGCCTGCCCCGCCCATCACGTCCTCCGACACGATCCGAAGCTCCCCAGCTGATCCCGGAGAGACGGACTGCGATCCCCCGTGACCCGGATGTTCTAGCGTGAGCGTGCGATGACCACCCGCCGGGAAGCGCCGGTGATGCTGCGCGCCAGCCGATGATTCGCACCGAAGGACCTGTCTGGTGGCCGCGGTCGAGCGCGGCGTGCAGGCCGCGGGAGGGCTGGATCAGGCTGGTGAGATCGGCGATATGAGTGCAGCCGCTCCGCAGGACCCCGGTCCGGCGATCCTGGATCTCTGGCATCCCGTGGCGATCCTCGATGAGCTCCGCTCCGGGGAGATCACACGGACGCAACTGCTCGACAGTGACGTCGCCGTCAGTCTGGGTGACGACGGGGCGCCGCTGGCGTGGCTGATCACCGGGGCGCAGCACGACGCAGGGACGCCTCCCGATCTCCTGCCGACGATCGCCGCCTACGAGTTCGCCTGGACCAGCCTGGGCACCCCGCCGGATGGGATCTTCGCAATCCCGGAGTGCGACGAGCCCGACCGTCGCAACCTCGCCACCTTCTCGGTCGGGGTGCACGTCTCGGCGCCCCGGGCCGTCGAGAACTTCCTTGACCTGGGGCACTTCCCCTACGTGCACGCCGGGATCCTGGGGCAGGTGCCCCGGACCGAAGTGGTGGACTACACCGTGGAGGTGGACCACGAGACGAACGAGCTGTGGGCCCGCGACTGCCAGTTCTTCCAACCGCAGGCGGCCGCCGCCTCCACCGAGGGCCAGATGTCGCGGTACACGTACCGCGTACCCCATCCGTTCTGCGTGATGCTGTACAAGTCGTGCCCGGTGGATGAGTCCAGGTTCGATGTCATCGCGCTGTTCTGCCAGGCGCTGTCGGCCGATCGGGTGCTGTTCCACACCTTCATGAGCGTCATCGACGACACGAGCACCGACGAGCAGATCCGGGCGTTCCAAACACTCGTCTCCGCGCAGGACAAACCGATCCTCGAGAACCAGACCCCCCGGCTGCTCCCCCTCGAGGTGGGCACCGAGACATCGGTGCGGGCCGACCGGGCCTCGGTGGCCTACAGGCGTTGGCTCGGGGACCTGGGTGTCGACTATGGCGTGATCCCCGCGGAGTTCACGTATGACGGCTCCTGACCCCGCGTCAGTGCTGCACCCGGTCGCCACAGGTGCCGACCTGGTACCCCGCCACGTGGTCCGCAGCCGGCTGTTCGGCCGGCCACTCGCCGTCTGGAAGGCCGACGACGGCTTCATCAACATCTGGGAGGACCGCTGCATCCATCGCGGGATGCGCCTCTCGGCCGGCGTCAACGACGGGGCCGAACTCGTCTGCCAGTACCACGGCTGGCGCTACTCCAATCGCAACGGCAACTGCAGCTACATCCCGGCCCATCCGGGCGAGGCACCGGAAGAGCGCTTGGCCGTCCTCCGCCATCACGCCAGGAGGCTCGCGGAGCTCCGCGCTGAGCTGGAGGACTCGAGACCCGCGGCGATCGCCGCGCAACCACCCATGGCGACGCTCGAAGCGGTGCGCAGTGACAGCACAGCCGGAGTAGCCGCCGGCCGTCGCCCGCAGGTGCGGGCCAGGGTGGCTCGCAAGTGGCTCACCGCCGAGGGGATCGCCGCATTCGAACTGGTGCCGGTCGCCGGTGAACTACCGAGCTTCCAGCCGGGTGCCCATCTCGACGTGCATCTGCGACTCACGCCCGAACAGACCGGCGACGAACTCGGCAAGATCACGCAGTCCTACGCCGCCGCGAATCACGCCTACATATGCGGCCCCGGGCCGATGATCGAAGCATCTCGTGCGATCGCCGCAGAGGCAGGGTGGCCCGAAGCTGCGGTTCACTTCGAGTACTTCAAGAACGAATCCCCGCGGGATGACACCTCGGCGTTCGAAGTCAGCCTGGCGCGCAGCAACAAGAGCCTCACGGTCGACGCCGGCGTGACCTTGCTGGAGGGTTTGCGCAACGAGGGAGTCGACCTGCCGTCGTCCTGCGAGCAGGGCGCCTGCGGGACATGCATCGCCACGGTCCTCGAAGGCGAACCGGACCATCAGGACGTCTATTTGAACCGTACCGAGCGCGCGGACGGCGACCGGATGCTCACCTGTGTCTCGCGTGCCAAGAGCCGGCGACTCGTGCTGGATCTGTAGGCCGTCGTGATCAAGCTCTACGACTACCTGCTCTCGGCCAACTGCTACAAGCAGCGACTGCTGCTGAACATGCTGGACGTGCCCCATGAACTGGTGCCGGTGGAGTTCTACCCCGGCCGTGAGCACGAGAGCACCGAGTTCAGGAGGATCAACCCACTCGGGCATATCCCGGTCATCGACGACGGCGGCTTCATCCTGCGCGATGCGCACGCCATCCTGGTCTACCTGGCCCGCAGGTTCGACCCGGCCCACACCTGGTATCCCACCGGTGACCCTCGGCTCCTCGGTGAGGTGACCTCCTGGCTGCAGTTCGCGGAGGGCACCACCAACACGGCCTCCGCGGCGCGCCTGCACGTCAACTTCGGCTACGACTTCGACCTCGAGGCGTGCCAGGCAGGAGCGCATCGCCTGTTCCGCGTGCTCGACGAGCACCTCTGGTTCCGCGAGCAGGAAGGGCTCAGCTGGGTCGCCTCAGCCCCGGCACCAACGGTTGCCGACATCGCGCTCTTCCCCGACGTCGCCCTCTCCGGCGAGGGAGGCATCTCACGCGAGGACTATCCCGCGCTCCGGCGGTGGACCGAGCGTGTGCAACGCCTGCCGGGCTTCGTCGACATGCCGGGCGTGCTTCCGGTGGCGCCGCTCCCCAGCTGAGGCGCGGCGAATGTCAGCGGATCAGGAGGCCACCGTCGACGACGAGTGAGGCGCCGGTCACGAAGGACGACTCGTCGGAGGCCAGGAAGACGGCAGCGGCGGCGACCTCTTCCGGCTGACCTACCCGGCCCATGGGATGAGCCGCGTCGCAGGCGGCGAGGGCGGCCTCGGGATCGGGTTGCTGCTCGCAGTAGTGGTGCATCTCGGGCGTCTCGATGAAGCCGGGACAGATGGCGTTCACGCGCACGCCCTCGGCGGCGTACTCCAGCGCCACCTGGCGGGTGAGCATCAGCAGCGCCCCCTTCGAGGCGCAGTAGGCGGCGTCGTTCTCGAAGCCCACGAAGCTCGCCACTGATGCCAGGTTGATGATGGAGCCGGACCCGTGCCGGACCATTCCCCCGACGGCGTGCTTGGTCAACCAGAAGGCGCCCCGCACGTTGGTGTCCATGATGTAGTCGTAGTCGTCCAGCGACGTGTCCTCCACCGAGCGCAGGATCCCCACACCGGCGTTGTTGCAGAGCACGTCGATCCGTCCGTGGCGGGATTCGGTCTCGGCCACGAGCCGCTCGCAGTCCTCCAGTCGGCGGATGTCGGTGCGGATGAACTCCGCCTCGCCCCCGCCGGCGATGATCTCGGCGACGACGGCCTCGCCCTCGGCCTCGTTGCGATTGGCGGCCACGACAACCGCTCCCTCGGCACCGAACCGGGTGGCAATGGCGTGGCCGATACCGCGACCGGCGCCGGTCACGATGCCGACCTTTCCTGCGAGCCTGCCCATCAGGATCCTCCTTCCCCGTCGCCCCGGCGACGGATCAAGCCGCAACGTGCCCGGCGAGAGGTCACTTGGCGATGCCCCCGTGGATGGTGATCACCGAGTCGGTCACGTAGGCGGCTTCGGTCGAGGCCAGGAAGGCGGCGTAGGCGGCGATCTCGGTCGGCTTGCCCATGCGGCGCAGCGCGGTGATGCCGGTGACCGAGGCAACCAGCTCGGGATCCTCCAGGAACGTCGAGACCATCGGGGTCTCCACGAACCCCGGGCAGATGATGTTCGCGCGCAGGCCACGCGGGCCGTAGTTCTGTGCCAGCGAGACGGTGTAGGCCAGCAGCGCGCCCTTGCTGGCGGCGTAGGCGTGGAAATGGGCGTCGCCCCGGTACGAGGCCACCGATCCGACGTTCAGGATCACCGACCCGGGGGCCGCCTCCAGCAGGTGCGGGAGGGCGTGCTTGCAGAACAGGAACACGCCCGTGGCGTTGATGGCCAGAACCTGGTCCCAGGTGCTGCGCTCGAGATCCTCGCTCGGGCGGTCGGCGTCGGTGAGCAGAACGCCGGCGTTGTTGTAGAGCACGTCCAGACCGTCCAGGGCATCGACGGCCGCCGCCACGACATTCGCCACCTGCGCTTCGTCGGTCACGTCGGCCGCCACGCCCACCGCGGCCGCCCCGCCCTCGCGCAACTCCGCGGCGAGCGCCTGCACGCGATCGTCGTCCAGATCGGTCAGTGCGACCGAGGCGCCCTCGGCGGCGAACCGCCGGCTGACCGCGGCGCCTTGGCCACCCACCGCTCCCGTCACCAGGCAACGCCGCCCCTCGAGCCGCTGATCACCCATAGGATCATCTCCCCCGTCGGTCCTCCGGCAACACCGTCGAACCACCGACACCCCTCGCCGCTGCCGGCGGATTTCGATGGCCGGGAATGTTCTAGCGTGAGCCGGCGATGGCCGCCAGCCGTGAAGTACCCGTAGCGCTGCGCAGCGCCCGCTGGTTCGCGCCACGGGACCTCTTCGGATTCCTGCACCGGACCGCGCTGCGTTCGGAAGGACTGTCCGACGCGTCGATCTCGGGACGGCCCGTCATCGGCATCGCCAACTCGCACTCGGAGTTGGTCAACTGCAACCTCCACTTCGGCGCATTGATCGAGGGGGTCAAGCGCGGCGTCCACCAGGCCGGGGGGCTCCCGCTGGAGTTCCCCACCATCTCGCTCAGCGAGATGCTGATGAAGCCCACGACGATGCTGTATCGCAACCTCATGTCGATGGACATCGAGGAGATGATCCGCTCCAGCCCCCTTGATGCCGTCGTGCTGGTCGGCGGGTGCGACAAGACCGTTCCGGCTCAGTTGATGGGAGCGGCCAGCGCCGGCGTACCGGCGATCGCGCTGACCGGCGGGCCCATGCAGCCGGGCAATTTCCGCGGCCGGCGGATCGGTGCCGGGACCGATATCTGGCGCTACACCGACGACCTTCGGGCGGGGCGGATGTCCGACGGCGAGTACGCCGAGCTGGAGGCCGCCACACGGCCGGGCGTCGGCCATTGCAGCGAGATGGGCACCGCTTCCACCATGGCCACGCTCACCGAAGCGCTCGGCATGTCACTACCCGGCTCGGCGGCGATCCCCGCCACCGACGCCCGCCGGGGCGCCCTCGCCGAAGAGACCGGGCACCGTGCCGTCGAGATCGCACGCGAAGGGCTCCGGCCGGGTGATGTTCTCACCCTCGAGGCGCTGGAGAACGCCGTCACGGTGCTGGCGGCCGTGGCGGGCTCCACCAACGCCGTCCTGCACCTCATCGCCCTGGCCGGGCGCCTCGGGATCGATCTTCCGCTGGAGCGCTTCGACCGGATCGCCGCCCGCACCCCCGTGCTCACCAACATCCAACCCGCCGGCGAGCACCTCTTCGAGGACCTGCAACGGGCCGGCGGCGTGACGGCATTGCTCGGCGAGTTGGCGCCGCTGCTGCACCTCGACGCTCTCACGGTCACCGGCAGGACGCTGGGTGAGAACATCGCCGGAGCCGAGGTGTGGGACCGCGACGTGTTGCGGTCCCTGGACGACCCGCTACAAGCCCCCGGCGGTCTGGCAGTGCTGCGCGGCACGCTCGCGCCCGACGGCGCGGTCATCAAGGCCGGTGCCGCATCGGGGGACCTGCTCCAGCACCGCGGCCCGGCCCTGGTCTTCGACGGCATCGACGACCTGCTGGCGCGCATCGACGACCCGGACCTTCCTGTCGAGGCCGACAGCGTGCTGGTCTTGCGGGGCGCCGGACCGAAGGGCGCGCCGGGCATGCCCGAGTGGGGCATGCTGCCGATCCCGCGCAAGCTGCTGGCCCAGGGTGTCACCGACATGGTCCGCGTCTCCGACGCCCGCATGAGCGGCACCGGCTACGGCACGGTGGTGCTGCACGTCGCCCCGGAGAGCGCCGTCGGCGGACCGTTGCACGCCGTCGACGACGGCGACGAGATCGTCCTCGACACGGTGTCCCGGCGCCTCGACCTGTCTGTGGCACCCGACGAGATCAGCCGGCGCCTCGCCGAGCGGCGACTTCCGGAGCCCTCCTTCCGGCGCGGCTACGGCAGCATCTATCTGGCGCACGTGCTGCAGGCCGACGCCGGAGCTGACTTCGACGTGCTCCGCCACCGACCCGGGGAGGACGACTCGGAGCCGTATGGACTCCTGGAGGGCTGGATCAGTGGCTGGTGAGGTGGGCGGCTAGAGGCCTCTGAGGTTGCTCCTAGGATCACAGCCGTGAGCGGAGTCGAGGGAGCGCCCGGTGCCGGGGATTCCGCGGCGGATGACCTGATCGCCGACTTCAACCGCGCCTACGCCGAGCTGACCGCCCCCGGCGCTCCCTTCGCCTGGACGGTGCGCGACGTGCGGGGCGTGCCGACCCGGATCTTCGACAGCGCCCCACCGGACATGCGGGGGATCTGGGAATTGGCGGTGGCCAAGAGCGACGCCGAGTACCTCGTCTACGGCCCCGAGCGCTACACCTACTCCGATGCCGCCGCCAGGGTGCGTTCGCTGGCCCACCACCTGCGGGACCGACACGGCGTGGGTCGCGGCGACCGGGTGGCGATCGCCATGCGCAACTACCCGGAGTGGGTGCTCTCGTACTGGGCGATCACCTCGATCGGGGCTGCGGCGGTGGCTCTGAACTCCTGGTGGACGGGACCCGAGTTGGAATTCGCGCTGGGCGACTCCTCACCGGTGGTGGCGATCCTCGACGGCGAACGGCTGGAACTCCTGACCCCGAGTTCCGGGACACCGGCTCTCATCGTCACTCGCCACGACGGCGACCTGCCACCGGCGGCCTCCCGGTGGGATGACGTGGTCGACGCCGCCGCCGCACCCGCGAGACTGCCGGCGGCCGAGATCGAACCCGACGACGACGTCGGCATCTTCTACACCTCGGGCACCACCGGCCCGCCCAAGGGGGCGCGGACCACGCACCGGGGATCGATTCACAACCTGCTCAATCTGGCCTTCATCAGGTACTGCGGCGACGCCGCGCGCGCCCGACGGCTGGCGGAACAGGGTCTGACACCACCCAGCGAGGATCCCGGCACGCCGGTGGCGCTGCTGCCGGTGCCGCTGTTCCACGTGACCGGCTGCACGTGTGTCCTGCACCCCGTCACGGCGACCGGCGGCCGGCTGGTTCTCATGCACCACTGGGATCCCGCCGAAGCCCTGCGCATCATCGAGCGCGAGCGCGTGACCACCTTCACCGGCGTACCCACGATGTCGCGCGAACTGCTGAGGCACCCCGACTGGGGAGGCACCGACACCTCCTCCGTGCGTTCGATGGGCGGCGGCGGGGCCGCTCTGCAACCCGACCTCGTTGCCCGTATCGACACCTCGCTCAGGCATGGTGAGCCGATCACCGGCTACGGGCTCACCGAGACGACCGGGATCGCCACGGCGATCGGCAACGAGTACTACGTGGCGAAGCCGGCGTCGGTGGGTCCCGTCGTTCCCTGCATGGAGGCCAAGGTGGTCGACCCCGACGGCAACGAGTCGGCGGCCGGTCAGCAGGGTGAGTTGCTGCTGCGCGGCCCCAACGTCATCAAGGGCTACCTCAACCAGCCCGAAGCCACCGCCGAAGCCATCGTCGACGGCTGGTTCCGCACCGGGGACATCGCCGAGATCGACGCCGACGGCTGGATCCACATCAAGGACCGGGCCAAGGACGTGGTCATCCGCGGCGGCGAGAACGTCCACTGCGCAGAGGTGGAGGCCGCCCTGCACGAACTCGACGAGGTGGCCGAGGTCGCGGTGTTCGGCGTACCCGACGACCGGCTGGGCGAGGAGGTCGCCGCGGCAGTTGTACTCGGACCGGGCGCCGCGCTTTCCCGGGACGACCTCACCGCCCACCTGACCGGCAGACTGGCCCGCTTCAAGCACCCCCGCCACGTCTGGTTCCTGGACGAGCCCCTGCCCCGCAACGCCAACGGCAAGTTCCTCAAGCGGGAGTTGCGAGAACGGCTGGCGCCTCCAGGCTGAGACGGGAATACCGGCCGAGTGCGCGCCGGGTGCTGCGACCGGCGAGGTCGCGGCGAACCGGGCAGACGCAGAGGAGAGCCCCCTGCCGGCGGAGGCACGTCCGGCAGAGGGCTCACAGGGGGGGATTTGGTCGGTTGTCGGCAGCCGGGGCGGCCCGCCCGCCGGGCCGCCCCGATCATGGCCGCAGGTTGCTGCAGCCGGCCGGCTAGCGGGTGAGACGGCGGGCGTCCTCGATCAGCCGGGCCAACTCCTCGGCGTCCCGATCACGACGCAGGTCGTCGGAGGCATACCAGGCCTCGTCCGCCAGCACGGCCATGTCGACGTCCCGGTATTCCACGAACGGACTGCGGCGCAGCACCTCGGCGAACTCCGCCGCCACCGCCGCCAAGCGGAAGTGGGGGCTCGCCGAGGCGAACGAGCGGGCGATCTCGGCGCCCGTGACGCTCTGTTCGATCTCGGTGATCGAGCCCCGGCGGGGCCGCTGGTAGCGCAGGGTGGCGGTCGCCAGCCAGTCCCGGCTGCTCCGGTCCCGAGAGCGCCCGACCAGCTCCAGTTCGTACAGCGCCGTCGAACTCTGCCCGAGGCCCACCTCGCCGGCATCGACGGTGTTGTCGCGGAAGTCCTCGTCGGCCACGTCCCGGTTCTCGAAGCCCAGCAGCCGGTACGAGATCACGGTGTCGGGGTTGAACTCCACCTGGATCTTGGCGTCGCGGGCCGCCAGCGCCAGCAG
>CAZTZI010000176.1:0-43011 GCA_964618115.1 uncultured Acidimicrobiales bacterium | reverse complement strand
GGGACAGGTCGCGACCTGTCCCTACGGCGTCGTCCCTTGATACGTCCCTTGCGGGCCTACTCGGGATGAGGCGGAGAGGTCTTTTTCAACAACCCCGCTTGCGCCGGGGCCGCCGGGCGCGCCCCCCGCCTCACGCCTTCTTGAAGCGCCGGCCGTACATCGTTCGCCCGTAGAAGTTGAACCACTTCCTCGCTTCCGGGTCGCGGAACGGGTAGTCCGCGCCCATCTGCCTCGCCGCGGCGAGGCCGGTCACGAAACAGGTCTCCTGGCTGTTGATGAGCGTGTGGGCGCCGCAGTGCCAGGTCCGCCGCCTCCCCTGCGCGTAGCGGAACATCGGCATGAGCAGGGCCACGTGGCGCACGTCGTGCACGATGTGCTGGAACCACCACCGCTTGATGATCATCCCTTCGTCGATGGGGCTGACGGGGTTGTACGTCACCAGGCACGGCTTGTCCGATCGCTTCGCCCAGGGCTGCTGGTTGTGCATGATGTAGGTGATCTCGTAGTTGTCGGGCCGCGCGCCGTACTGCTCGATGTGGTTGCTGCGGGTGTCGAGCGCGCAGACTTCGCTCTCGGGCAGCACCGAGGCGTCCGAATGGACGACCGTGTGGTTGTGCAGTTCGCTCTCATAGCGTATCGAGGAGAGGAGCCAGTTCTCGAAGCGCGTCGGCGCATCCAGCATCATCAGCGTCTGGTTCGCGTTGCACGCGAATACCGCGTCGTCGAACGTCTCCGTATTCCCCTCCTCATCCTCCACGACGACTTGGGACAGACTCCGGTACACCTTCCGGACGGGCCGGCTGAGATATATCTTTTCCTGAAAATCCGCCGAGAGTTCCTCGTAGATGCGCCGCGTGCCGCGCTCCCAGGTCTGCATCGGCGTGGCGGATTCGATGTCGAAGAACTCCAGGTACCGCGAGAACAGCGACGCGGGCATGTCGAACACGTTCGTGGCCATCAGGAAGTTCACGAACATGGGCTTTAATATCTTGTACCTGAAATCGCCCGAAAATCCCCCCAGGTTCAGGACCGCGCCCATGCTCACGTAGTTGAACGGGTTCAAGGCCGCCAGGAGCCTCGAGCGCGAGCGGCTGAGCGCGCCGAACCATTTCAAGCGTCTCAGGAGTTTCTGGAATTTCTCGATCTCGGGCTGGAGCTGCCGCCTGATGTCCGAATCGAAATCGTGCGCGTAGACGCCTCCCCGGTACTTTACGCTGTAGCTGAACCGGGTGTCGAGCAGTTCGATTCCGTATTGGCGCATCAGCAGGAGGATGTGGTGGTACACCGAGGGGATGCAGGCGGTGACGGAGATGTCGAAGGGGATGGAGGTGCCGTCTTCCTGGGGCATGTCGGCGGTGACGGCGTTGCCGCCCACCTGGGCCTGCGCCTCGTACACCCTGAAATCGAACCTCTCGGGATGGCGGTTCAGCGCCCAGGCGGCCCCCAACCCCGAGACGCCCCCGCCGACGATGGCGATGTTCTGCGGCATTGTCCTGCTCCCGCCGGTCGCCCGCCCCGCCATCGCGGCGTCGTGCGGGCTGTAAGGATATGTCGCCGTCAGCGATCCACGGAGGAGTCCGGAGCGTGCCGTCGGAGACCATGGCGACGAGTCTCGTGGCGGGGGTGGACGGGGTGCGGGGCGGCTGGGTGATGGCCGTCACCGACGTCGCCGGCGGGTCGCCCGTGGAGTTCTCGGCGTGGAGCACGCTCGGGGAGCTGTGGTCCGACGCAACGGCGCGGAGGCTGCAGGTGGTTGCGGTCGACATGCCCGTCGGGCTGCCGGATGCGGAGCGGCGAGAGGCCGACCTCGAGGCTCGGCGGCTGCTTGGAGCGCGGCGCTCGTCGCTGTTCTGGACGCCGCCGCTTTGCGTCCTGGACGCCGCCGACCATGCCGAGGCCAACCGCCGGTCCTGGGACGAGACGGGTCGGGGCATCTCGGTACAGGCCTTCAACCTGATGCCCAAGATCCGTGAGCTGCGGGACACGCTTGCCCCCGACGACTTCGCTCCCGAGGCCCGGCCCCGAGCTGTTGAGGTGCATCCCGAGAGCAGCTTCGTGCGCCTTGCCGGCCGGCCGATGGCGGAGTCCAAGCGCGAGCAGGGCGGCCGCCAGCAGCGGCTGGAGACGCTCGGCGACGAATTCCCGAACATCGCCGAGGCCGCCGTCGCCGCACCGCCAGCGGGGCCGCCCAGGCCCGCGCTCGACGACCTTCTCGACGCGGCGGCCGCCGCCTGGACCGCCCGGCGCATCGTCGCCGGCGACGCCGAATGCCTGGGCGTCGGCGAGCAGGACGAGACCGGCTACCCCATGCACATCTGGGTGTAGGGGCCGGGGTGTGCGCTCAGATCGTAGCAATATTCTGAAGTTTCAATAGTTTTCGTGTAACCGAGGCTTGTTGCCGGTAGAGTTGGTGCCGGCTTCCCCCAATGCCGTGCCGGGTCCCGACGGAGAGATCTGGCTGGACGAAGGGAGAAGTCGTGCCGGTTCGAATCAATGCCGCCGTTCCGGGCGGGTCGGGTACATCGAGCCAAGCGGATCCGCCGCTGAAGGTGCCGCTGGGGTACGTCGTCGTCACGCGGGCGGTTGCCAACCAACTCATGTGCCACGAGGACGGTCGGGCCTTCGTGATGTCGTGCCTGTACCGACACGCCTCCGGCGACTGGGGCGACCTCGGCGCCCACGACGCCGAGGCCAACGGGCTGGCGCTGACGACCGGCGCCCGGATCCTGTCGAGCTACCTGATTCCCGACGAGATCCGCCGGAGCGCGGGCGACGGTGGGACCGGCGCGGCGACGCCGTCCGGTAACGGCTCCGATCCGCGCGCCGCCATCGCCGCGGAGCGGCTCTGGATCATCACCGAGGCCGAGGACGGGCGCGGCCTGCGCTCCCAGACCACGGTGCTGTTCCCGTCGGACTACTGACCGGGCCGGCTGGCCCGGATGTGCAGGCTGGACCGGCTGGGCTCTGTGAGGCCGGCGAGAGCCCGTGCGCAGGCGGCGGGGACCGCTCGGGCTGGCTGGTCAGCCCGTCGGGATCGGCATCGCCAGGTCCTCCACGACCGTCACGTCGGGATGGCCGGCGATCGTGGCCGGGGGCACCAGCAGCTTCCGGTCGCGCCCGCCGCCGCCGATGATCAGACTCGGCCGCTCCATGACCCGGGCGTCGACCCACAGCGCCAGATCACTCGACGACCCGAACACGGTGACCCCGCCGATCTCCATGCCGGTCAGCTCCTTGGTCTGCTCCGCCGAGGCGAACGAAGCCCGCCGCACGCCCAGCCGCTTGCGGACCACCCGGTTCACGTCCAGGCGGGTCGAGGAAAGCACCAGGCACATCACGTAGCTGGGCGGGTCGGACTTGCCGACCACCACGATGGCATTGGCACTGTCCTCGGCGGCGTAGCCGTAGGCCTCGCAGAACGCCGCCGTGTCGGCCAGGTCGGGGTCGCACGGCACCACCTCGTAGGCCAGCCGCAGGGCGTCGAGTTGTTCCAGAACCGCATCGGCCACGCCCCAACGCTAGGAGAGTCCCGAGCAGTCCGTGGGGCGTGTGTGCGCGACCGCTGGACGGTGGATTCCTATCCGCCCGGAATGCGCGCCGGTCGGGCCGGCGTGGCGCCGAGACCGGTCCGCGACGCGCCTGCGCGTTCAGCTTTCCTTGATCAGAGCGATGGCAATTCAGAGTTGGGCCCAAAGTCTTAATGGCGAGCGGTATGCCCCGGCTCGCGTGGCCGTGCTCTAGTGGCGCTTGACGCCGCCGTACTTCATGCGGGTGTCGCTCATGGCGGCGGCCCGGGGTTCGTCATCGTTGATGCCGCCGTCCACCAGCTCGCCCACGAACAGGGTGTGTGTGCCGAGGTCCAGCGAGTGGCGCACCTCGCAGTCCAGCCAGGCGATCGCCTCGGTGAAGACGGGGGCGCCGGTGGTGGCCTCACGCACCGGCCGGCCGTTGAGCGTGCCGTCGGCGTAGGCGGCGGGCTTGGAGAACTTCACGAACACCCTGGTCTGTCCGGCGTCCCAGAGATTGACGGTGAACGACCCGCCGTCTGTGATCAGGCGGTGCGTCACGGCGGTGTTCTCGACCGCCACGCCGATCAGCACCGGCTCCATCGACAGCTGGCTGATCCAGCTCGCCGTCATGCCGTTGCGCTCCTCGCCCGACCGGGACCCGATCAGAGCAAGCGCATTCGGGATCTTCCAGGTCAGTCTGTTGACGAGTTCATCGCTGAGAGCCATGCCCCGACCCTAGGCCGGTGCCGGACTCGAAACACCCTTGGCACTCTCAACTCTCGGCATGACTATCAGCCTGCCCGTTGCCTGCGCGATGTAAGCGGATGACATCCAGGACCGCCTCGCCGTAGGAGGCCAGCTTGGCCGGGCCGACGCCCGAGGTGGCGGCCAGCTCGGCGGTCGTCGTGGGGGCGCAGCGGGTGATGTTCTTGAGTACCCGGTTGCTGAAGACGTGGAACGCCCGCACGTCCTGCCGGCGGGCTTCGCCGAGACGCCACTGGCGCAGCGACTCGAACAGGCCCTCGTCGTAGGGCTCCTCGTCCCCAGGAGCCGGAGCGGATGACTTGGCGGTGGCAGGCCGTGTAGCGCTTGCCCGAGACGTCGGCGTGGGCTCGGGCCGGCGTCTCGGCGGGCGGCCCTCCAGCTCGTCCAGGAATCGGGACGGCCGGCTCTCGTCGGCCAGCACCACGACCTGGTGACGGCAGCGGGTGACGGCCACGTGCAGCACCCGACGCTCCTCCTCGATGTCGACGGCCAGCTGGTGCGGCATCAGCGTCTCGTCGGCGGCGAATACCAGCACCCGGTCCCACTCCAGGCCCTTGACCCGGTGGATGCTGGTGAGGAGCACCCCGTCGCCGCCGTCGGTTGTGCGCCGCAGCAGGCTCGCGAGCTGCCGACCGAATCCGGCGGGGTCCGGGTAGACGGCGGCCGTGCGCCGCAGCGCCAGCAGGTCGTCGGCATGGGTCGCCCGGTCGGGCCGGGTGCGCCCGGAGTCCAGCGAGCCGGCGGCCCGCCCCAGCCCGACCTCGTTCATCAGATGATCGACCAGGGTGCGGGAGTCACAGCCCTCGGCAAACAAGCGGGATGCGGCCGTGACGTCGGCCACGAAGCCGCTCCAGTACTCCTGGTGGCGCTCGTTCAGGTCGACGCCCAGAGCGGCAAGCTGCTCCAGCGAGACGTCCCAGGCGCCTTCCAGGAGATCGCGGGACAGCCGGTTGATCTTGCGGCCGGGCCGCCGGGCCGCCTCGGTGAGGTCGCGGGGATCCATGGCTTCGGGCCGCAGCGCCAGCCGCATCCACGCCAGGGCGGCCCGGATCAGGTTCCGGTGCAGCAGCGAGGTCCCGAGCAGGCAGCGGGCGCCCACGCCGGCCTCGTCCAGGGCCGCCAGGGTCGGCAGCAGCATCGAGTTGACCCGCCCCAGCACGGCGATCTCGGAGTCGGGGACGCCCTCGGCCCGCCAGCCGGTGACGATCTCGGCGGCCGTCGCGGCCATCGCCGCATCCGGCACCCGCAGGATCCTGAACGCATCCGTTGCGCGGGGATCCAGGACGTGGGTAGCGGGATCGGTGGGGATGCCGGTGCTGGGGGTCGTGTCCCCGGCCGAGGCGGCCCGTACGGTCTTGGGCAGGCGCCGCTGGTTGTGCACCAGCAGGTGCCCGACGGCGGTCACCACCTCCGCCGGGCAACGGTAGGAGACCTCCAGGGCGGCGGATCCCGCACCGGGGAACAGCCGCTCGTACTCCAGCAGGAACCCCGGGTCGGCCCCGGCGTAGCCGTAGATGGTCTGGTCGTCGTCGCCCACGCCGAACACGTCGAGGCCCGGCGATGCCAGCAGGCGCAGCAGCAGCAGGTAGGCGGGCGTCAGGTCCTGGAACTCGTCCACCAGCAGGTGCCGGCAGCGCATCTGCCAGCGGGCACGCAGTTCGGGATCCACCAGCAGCAGCCGGATGGCCTCGTAGACCTGCTCGTCGTAGTCGCACTCGTTCCGCTCGGCCAGACCCGCCCGGTAGGTGTCGAAGATGCCGGCGAAGCCCGGCACGTCGTTGCGCTCGACCTCGACCGTCTCGGGGTGACGCAGGGCGATGCGCACGTCGGCGAGCGCCTCGATGTACGGCCCGAAGACGTCGGTGCCGGCCCGGCGCGTGTGCGGCAGGATCCGCTGCAGGCGGCCCCGCACCTCCCGCTCGCCCAGCAGGACGGCGTCGGGCCGCACGTCCCGGACGATCCGCCAACCCAGCGAGTGGATCGTCCGTACCTGCAGGTCGGGGCGCTGCAGGCGCTCGCGCATCTCCGTCGCCGCCCGGTTGTTGTACGCCACGGCGGTGACCAGGGACGGCTCGACGCCGCGGTCGTCGACCAGGTGCAGCAGCCGGGCGTTCAGCGTGCGGGTCTTGCCGGAACCCGCCGGTGCCACCACGCGCACCGGCCCCCGTGGATGCTCCACGGCAGCCCGCTGGTCGGGAGCCAGGAACGTGCCGTCGCCCGTGGCGCCCCCCGGCGGCGGCTGCAGCCTCAGGCGCCCCGACTCCAGCGACTCGGCATGGACGATCGGGCACCCCAGCCCGTCCAGTGGCTGCCGGGGCCCGCCGTCCACCCACGCCTCGGTGCCGTCGCGCAGCACCACATCGGCCTGCCCGCCGGCGGTTGCCCCCAGCCCGGCAGCCTTCCGTGCCCACCACCACACGGGCTCGCCGCTGCGGGCGTCGTAGTTGTTGCGCCACAGCAGGAACTGCAGCCGCTCGGCAAGCAGCGTGAACTCGGCGCCCAGCAGGTACGGCTCGACCTCCACGGTGGCCGGCTGCCGCAGCCGGGCCACCGTCTCGGCGGGCAGGTCCAGTTCCACGACCACGGGCCGCCGGCCTGCCCAGGCCCGGTGCAAGCGCTCGACGGTCTCACCCAGCCGCCCGCCGCCGTCTCCCGGCAGGGAACCGGCGCCGGGCGACCCGTCGGCCAGGAGCGCCTCGTCCACCCGCACCCGCTCCCAGTTCTGCGCAGCGGCCAGATCGGCGCCGAGATCGGCGCCCGCGGCGATCACCAGTCCTCGCCCCAGCGCCTCGGGTCCCGGGAACGTCATCGCCGCGGCAGGGTATTGCCGGTGTACGTCAGCGCGACGCGAGCATGACGACGCATGGATCGCGGTCTCCGCCGGAATGACGTGTTGCGGGGTGCCGGGGTGCTCGGCGCCCGTGGCGGCGCGCCGGACCGCGGGGGAGAGCCGGGCTCAGATGTCCAGCGTGGCGGGATCGATGAGATTGCTGTGGCGGCCGATGTAGTCGCGGCGCTGCGCAACGTCGGACCCCATCAGCACCTCCAGGAGCTCCCGAGCGGCGGCGGCGTCGGCCAGCGTGATCCGTCGCAGCGTGCGGGTGCCGGGGTCCAGGGCGCAGTGCGCCAGCTCGTCGGTGTTCATCTCGCCGAGCCCCTTGAAGCGCTGCCAGCGGATCGTCTCGGCGCCACCCCGCCGGCCCTTGGCCAGCCGGGCCCCGATGGCGTCGCGCTCGGCGTCGCTGAAGGCGCGGTGCGTCTCCTTGCCGACCCGTGTGGTGTACAGCGGCGGCTGGGCGGCGAACACCCGGCCCTCGGCGAGCATCGGCCGCATGTAGGCGTGGATCAGGGTCAGCAGCAGGCAGCGGATGTGGCTGCCGTCCACGTCGGCGTCGCAGAGGATGACGATGCGGCCGTACCGGGCGGCGGACAGGTCGAAGTCGCCGCCCACCCCGGCGCCCACCGAGCGGAACAGCGCCTGCGCCTCGGCGTTGTCGAGCACCTGGCGCAGCGACGCCTTGGCGGCGTTCACCAGCTTGCCCCGCAGCGGCAGGATGGCGACGTTGTGGGCGTTGCGGCCCGCCTTGGCCGGACCGGCCGCCGACTCTCCCTCCACGATGATCAGCTCGCTGTCGGGTCCGTGGACCCGGCAGTCGGCCAGCTTGTCGGGCAGGCCCGCCGAGCCGAGCGACGACGCCTTGCGCCGGTCGGCCTGCAGGCGTTTCGAGGCCGCCCGGGCCTCCACGGCGTCGGTGATCTTGGCGCGCAGCGCGGTGACGTTGCTGCGCGGCCCGTCGGTCGTGAACCAGGCCACGAGCGCCGACTTGACGGCGTCGTAGACGATGGACTGCACCGCCGGCGTGCCGAGTTCCTGCTTGGTCTGGCCCCGGAACTGCGGTTCGGGCACCACGACCTGCAGGGCGGCGACGAGCCCCTCCTGGGCCTCCTCCCGGCCTGCCCGCTCGCCGGCACGCGCGAGCCGCTTGGACCCGTCGAGCAGCACGTCGTTGACCGCCCGGGTGAGCGCCCGCTCGAAGCCCGCCAGGTGCGTCCCGCCCGCGGGCGTCGGGATGGTGTTCACGAAGCTGCGCACGTCGCTGCGGTAGCCGTCGGTCCACTGCAGCGCGGCCGCCACCGAGCACTCCCGCACGACGGTGGTGAGCTTGCCGTCCACCGGCACCTTCTCCTCGAAGCTGCCCTGCCCGGCGATGTCGATCACCCGGGTGACCGCGCTGGCGCCGGCCAGCTCGGCCACCAGTCCCCCGAGTCCCTTCTCGGAGCGGAAGTCGAACGGCTCGCCGCCCGCTCCGCGGCGCCGGTCGCTGACGGTGATCCGCAGGCCGGGCACCAGATGGCACGTCAGCCGCGCCCGCTCGCAGGTGGCGGCGAAGTCGAAGGCCGCCCCGTCGTCGAAGATCTCCCAGTCGGGCCAGAAGCGCACCTGCGTGAAGGTCCGCCGGGTGGGTTTGATCTTCTGCAGATCGTGCGTGGGCGTGAAGCCGGTGCCGTCGCGCCATCCGGCCTCCCGCTCGGAGAAGTCCAGCCGCCACACGTGGCCGTCGCGCCCCACCTCCACGCGCATCCGTTCCGACAGGGCGTTGACAACCGACGCGCCCACCCCGTGCAGCCCCCCGCTGGCGCCATAGGCGGACCCGTTCGTGCCGGCTCCGAACTTGCCGCCGGCGTGCAGCTCGCAGAACACCACCTCGACGGCCGATACGTCCCGGCCCGGCGGGTGCCCGACCGGGATGCCGCGGCCGTCGTCGCGGACGGTGACCGAGCCGTCGCCCCCGTAGGTCACGTCGATGCGCCGGGCGTGCCCGGCAGCCGCCTCGTCGACGCCGTTGTCGATCAACTCCCAGACCAGGTGCATCAGCCCCGCGGTGCCGGTGCTGCCGATGTACATGCCGGGCCGCTTGCGGACCGCCTCCAGCCCCTCGAGGGTCTGGATCGAATCGGCCTCGTAGTCGCCGGGGACGCCTGGCTCCCGACCTGCGGCCGCGTCGCCCTGCCGCGGGCCGGCACCCGCCGGATCTGCGGCGGGCTCGGGTGCCCCGGTGGGCGCCGGCTCGGAGGAGGCGCCGTTGCCGCCCGGCGCAGGATCCGCCGCGGCTTCGCCGAGGCTGCTCGCGGTCACGTCACCGGCCACGGGGTCGAAGAGTTGCGGCGCAGGCTTGCCCTCAGCCACCGTCACCACCGCCTCTGGCCGACGGCGAGGATCGGCCTCGGGCCCGACCGGGCCACCAGGCCGCGCCGCGTCGGCGGGAACGGGAACGGCACCGGCTCGCCGTCCGGGGCGCTCGGGCGGTCGCCGGTCACCACGAACACGTCCACCAGCGGCCCCACGTAGGCGTCCCGCAGGCCCTCGCCGTCGCGCAGCGAGCAGACCCGTACGCCCATGCCGCCCCGCCCCGCGGGCGTGAAGTCCCCCGCAGGCGTGGCCTTGGCGGCCCCGGAGGTGGTCACGACCATGACGTAGGCCTCGCCGAACACCGCTCCGGCGCCGATGACCCCGACGCCGGGCCGCAGCTTCATCCCGGCGGTGCCGGCGGCGAGTCCCTTGCGTCGTTGCAGATTCTCCGAGGACGTGCGCAGCGCCGATCCGTCACCGGCGACGATCACGATGTCGGCCCCGGGCGGGCAGGCGAAGGCCGTCACGATCTCGTCGTCTCCGGCCAGGGGGAAGACGACACGGGCCGACGGCGCCCGGCTGCCGGCGGCCAGTTCCTCGCCGGCGAGCCGCTTGACGGCACCGCCGCGGGTCACCATCACGACATCGGACACGCCGGCGACGTCGCCGGAGGCGGCACGTGCGCCGCCGGCGCCGCCCGCCGTGGCCATGACGCCGCAGATCCGTTCCCCGGCCGGCAGGCCGAGGGTGTCGCCGCCGGATGCACCCCGGCTGCGTCCGGCGATCTCGGGCACCGCGGCCGCGGCCACCGGCACGGCCCGCCCCTCGCTGGTCAGTGCCCAGGCGGTCCCCCCGGCGGCGGCGAGCGCCGAGGCCCGCACGAGGTCGTGACGTCCCAGCGTGCGCCGCCGGGGGGCGCTCACCGGCGAGCGCCCCAGCAGTCCCGTGCTCGACAGCGTCACCAGCCATCCCTCGGCGCTGACACCGGTGGGCGCGCTGGACGCGCTGGACGCGCTGGACGCGGCCGGCACGGCGGCGCCGGCAGGCGCGATCAGCGTCCGCCGATCCCGGCCATGGCGCTCGGCCAGCTGGCGCAGTTCCTCGACGACCACGGCCCGCCGGCGCTCGCTGGACGCCAGCAGCTCGCGATAGCCGGCCAGGGCCGCCACCAGCTCGTCGCCCTCTTCGATGATCCTCTCCCGCTCCAGGGCGGCGAGGCGCCGCAGCCGCATCGCCAGCACCGCCTCGGCCTGCCGCTCGCTGAGTTCCAGGCGCTCGCACAGCGCCTCCCGGGCGACCTCGGCGGTGCGGCTTCCCCGGATGATCGACACGACGAGATCGATGTTGTCCAGCGCGATCATCAGTCCCTCGAGGATGTGCAGCCGCTGTTCTGCGACGGCGGCCCGGTGGCGCGTGCGCCGCACGACCACCTCGAGACGGTGGTCGATGTAGTGCCGGATCAGGTCCTTCAGCGAGCAGGTCACGGGTGTGCCGCCCGCCAGCACCACGTTGTTGAGCGCGAACGTCTCCTCCAGCGGAGCCAGCCGCCACAGCTTCCCCAGCACGGCACCGGCGTCGGTGCCGGGCCGGCAGTCCACCTGGATGCACAGCCCGATGTGGCGATCCGACAGGTTCTTGACGTCCTCCACACCCTCCAGCCGGCCGGCGCCGACGACCTCCTTGATCTTCCCCACGACCTTCTCGGGTCCCACCAGCCACGGCAGTTCCAGGATGCGGATGGCCTGGCGCCGCCCGCCCACGTCGATGATCTCGGCCCGGGCCCGCATCCGGATCGTGCCCCGCCCGGTGGCGTACACCTCGGCCAGCCCGTCGTCGAGGATCACCCCGCCGGAGGGGAAGTCCGGGCCACCCAGGACGGCCAGCAGGTCCGCGATCGACACGTCGGGGTCGGCCATCTGCAGCCGCACGGCCTCGTACACCTCGCGCAGGTTGTGTGGCGCCATGTTGGTGGCCATACCCACGGCGATCCCGCTCGTGCCGTTCACCAGCAGGTTCGGCAGCCTCCCCGGCAGGCACACCGGCTCGGACGCCTCGCCGTCGTAGCTGGCCCGGAAGTCCACGGTGTCCTCGTCCAACTCGTCGAGCATCTCCATGGCAGCCGTGGCCAGCCGGCACTCGGTGTAGCGGGCCGCCGCCGGCGGGTCGTCGAGCGTGCCGAAGTTGCCCTGGGGGTCCACCAGCGGGACGCCGCGGCTGAAGTCCTGGCCCATGCGCACCAGGGCGTCGTAGATGGCGGCGTCGCCGTGGGGGTGGTAGTTGCCCATCGTGTCGCCCACGACGCGGGCGCACTTGCGATGCGGCGAGTCGGGCCGCAGGCCCATGCGCAGCATCGAGTACAGGATGCGGCGCTGCACCGGTTTGAGCCCGTCGCGTACGTCGGGAATGGCCCGGGACGTGATCACCGACAGTGAGTACGCCAGGAACGACTCCGACACCTCCTGCGTGATGGGGGTGTCGAGGATCTCGCCGGCGAACGGCATGCCGGCGGCCGGTCCGGGTCGGCGTCGTGGACTCATGGTTCGATTCTCACACCGCGTGCTCTCGTGATCGTGGATCTCGGGCCGGTACGGCCGGCGGCATGCCCCGCCGGGGCAGGCTCCGGTCGCCGGGGCCGCGACGCCGGGCCCCCGGCCGGGCCAAGGCTCGGGCGAAGTCGCGCAAGGCTCCGGCGGTCGTGGCGGGCGGCGCGACACAGCCAAGGCCCCGGCACGGCCGGACGCGACCAACCAACCCGATCCGGAGCTATTTCAGCACCGATGCGCCCGTTGGAGAGCGATGCTTGCATCGCGACCGCCGCAGCCGTCCGTGACGCAAGAATTTCCTGTCCTCCAGCGCAACCTGTTAGTCTCAAACGCTGTCAGCAACGAGAGATCAGGATACATAACGGTATAACGACGCTAACCGTCGCGTGCTGTTGTCTAGAAAAGAAGATCAATGAGGAACGGGGGCGCGGTCAGCGGTCTCTTGGGGGATCAAGCGGCGATCGATTGGGACGCGCCGAGCATCGAGTGCGCTGCGATTGCCGAGGCCTGGGCCGACCTTCGCGACCTGTCGCTGGACGAGAATCCCGACGGCTTGGCGGCTGTCGAGGCCAGGATGGCCCGCGAATGGGCGCTGGACCTCGCAGCCGCCGAGCATCTCATCGATGTCGACCGGAGCCTCGCCTTCCGGTTGGCGGCCAACGGTTTCGACGCCGCCGGCCGGGACGCGGCCGGTGCCGGGCACATGGAGCAGTGGGAGGTGGACATCCTCTCGGGCCTGCAGGATGCCCTGCTGTGGCTGCTGGATCGCCTCGACGAGCCCGACGACGGTCGCCCCGTCGTGGATGTCGAGCTGCTCGGCGAACTCCAGCGGCGCCTGCAGGTTCCCGAGATCGATCGGGCCACGGGCACCTGGGTCAGTCCCGACGCCGAGGTGGCTGAGGCGGAGTCGGGCTCGGACGGTCTGCAGCAGGTCATCGATGTGCTGCCGCCCCGGGCCGACGAGTCGCCGCCGGAGGTGGCGGCCGCCTGGCTGGTCCACAGTCTCGGGAATCTGAAGCCGTTCGGCCGCATCAGCGACCGGGTGGCGCGGGCGGCCGCCTCGTACTGGCTGATGGCAGCCGATCTGTTCCCGCTCACCGTGCGCCGCGAGGACCGGAGCGCCTTCTCCGACGCGGCCGCCGCCGCCGGCTCCGACGGGCTGGCGGGTCTGTCGCAGCTGGTGTCCACGTCCCAGCGCCGCAGTTTCCTGCAGGCGGTCAGCGCCCTGGGCCGGGTGCCCTCGGAGCCCGACGATCTGACCGGTGTGATCTCGGTGATCTCGGACCAGTTCCGGGCGGGCGCGTCGAGTCTGCGGCGCCGCTTCGCCGAGGCCGTGACGGTGGCCACGGAGGTCTTCTGGCACGCCAAGTCGCGGATCGCCGACATCGAGTCGGACCTCGGCGACGCCATCGAGGACGACAGCGGCGAGCGGCGGGTCTTCGCCGACTACTCGCCTCCGGATCATCCCGAGCGTCGCAGCTGGCACCGCAAGCAGGTCATCGACGGCGTCCGCCGCCAGGGGTATTTCGCCAACCTGCGGAACTACAGCGCCTGGAACCGCATCGGCCTGGACACGCCCAACGGCCGCTCGGAGATCCTGCTGTCGTTCCACGCCGTGGGGCAGTCGTTCCGCGGCGTGGTCGCGGCGGTCCTGATCTTCTACCGCAAGCGGGGTGGCGAGATCTACGACCACCAGGTGGTGTCCCGGGAGCCGTTCCAGATCAACTTCCGCGACACCGTCCCCGTGGCCTGCAAGCGCTTCGAGGTGTGGCTGGATCCGGCCATGCGCTCGGCCCTGGAGGTCTGGCGCCGCGGCGAGTAGGCCCCGGCTGGGCAGCGCCCCGCCGATCAGCCCGCAGCCGCGCATCCTCAGTTGACCAGCCCTCAGCCGACCGGCCCTCAGCGGGGCAGCCGACAGCAGGGAAACCCTCAGCCGACCGGTCCACAGCTGACCAGCCCTCAGCCGAAACCCAGCGGCGCCGAGCTGTGCAGCAGCGCCACGGTGGCCGCGCCGCCGGCCAGGAAGGGTCCGAAGGGCAGCGTTGCGCGGCGGTCGCGGCCGCGGACCAGCACCGCCAGCGCCACGAGCGCGGCACCACCGGTCCCGAGGAGCGTTCCCGCCAGCATCGCCGTGGGTCCGAGCCATCCCAGGAACAGCCCCAGCAGACCGCTCAGGCGCACGTCGCCGTAGCCGAGCCCCCCGGGGTTGAGGGCGTGCAGCACGGCGAACGCCACGTAGGCGGCCGCGGCGGTCGCTGCGGCGGCTCCCAGCCGGGCGGCTGCATCGGTGCGCCAGGCGGTGGCGGCGAGCGCGACCACGCCGACGGCGGTCGCGGGGTTGACGATGCCTGTGGGGATGCGACGGGTCCGCACGTCGTACCAGGACAGGATCGCCAGGGTGGCCAGCCACAAGGCGAAGAGAGCCGTCTCCGCATCGCTGACCGCGGCGGCACCGCCGACGGTCGACGCGGCGATCGCGGTTCCTGTGCGACGCTTGAGCATGAGTTGATATAGCACCTGCAATTCAATTTCAGACATTTATCTGCAATTAGTTGTAAATCCGATGTGACAGCCCTAGGGTACGCCTTGCTCTATTCCGATCCGGATGCCGCGGTGCGGCCAAGACCGGAAGGCGACTAGGACGGGTGACGTCCCGGCGGTCGAACCGCCTCCGCCGTACGGCGCAGCACAGCGCTGTACGGACCTCTTGCAGCCTCAGGGCGGCCCCAGCAGTCCCACGCGTGCCGAGGAGGTCCAGCCGGTGCCGTTCACCAGTCCCACAGGCGCGGAGTCGGCGATCCCCGATCACGGCCGGTCCGCCACGGCGCGGTTCGCAAGTCCGCAGGACTCCGGGGCGCAGCGCTCCGGTCGACCGGGATCCGAGACGCCGGGCGTCCCGTCCTCGGTCCCGATCCCCCCTGCCGGTGGTCGGTCGGCGCCGCAGGGCGAGCCTCCGGGATCTGCAGGTGCCAGGTCGCCGGTCGCAGCGGTGACGACGCGCTCGGTGCGCCGGCGCATCCCAGAACTGGCGGTGGGTGTCGTCCTTGTGGGACTCGGGGCGATCGGCGCCCTGATGCTGGCTGGGCGGGAGAGCCCCCGGGTGTCCGTCCTCGTCTGGGCCGACGACGTCACGCGCGGCCAGGTGGTGGCGTCCAGCGACCTCGGTGTGGCCAGCCTCGACGTGGACGTACCGGTCGACGTGGTGGACGTCTCCACTGCCACCGAGGTGATCGGCCGGACCGTGGCATTCGATGCCAGGGCCGGCGGGTTCGTGAGCGGTGCTCTACTGGGGGCCGGTTCGGTGATCCCGCCCGACTTCGCAGTGGTCGGTCTGCGTCTCGGCGCCGGCCGGTACCCCGTGAGCACTCTGGCGGCCGGCGACATCGTGGATCTGCTCACCAGCGAACCGATGGCCGGCTGGGAGGACCCCGTCGTCGTGTCGGGCGTGGAGGTGTTCGACGTTCAGTGGCTCGGCAGCGGGGAGGGGGGCGACGCCCTCGTGTCGCTGCTCGTGCCGAGAAGTGCGGCGGCGCGGGTGGTCGCGGCCACCGAAGCCGGCCCGCGGCTCGCCGAGGTGGCGCCGTGAGCCTCGTCGTGTTCGGCTCGCTCAAGGGCGCACCGGGCGTGACGACGCTCGCCACGTGCGTCGCCTACCAGTGGCCGCGCCACCGTCGGGTGGCTCTCGTGGAGGCCGATGCGGATGGTGGCGCGGTTGCGCCGCGGTTCGGGCTGCACCCTGACCAGCCGAGCCTGGTGAGCTTCGCCGCCGTGTCGCGGCACGGGATGAGCGAGGGGGAGTTCTGGTCCGCCTGCCAGTGCCTGCCCGACGGTCCTGCGGTGCTGGTGGCGCCGGGCGGAGAGTCCACCGGCGCAGCCCTCGAGCAGGTCGACTTCGGCGCGCTCGACCGGAGTCTGCAGGACACCGACCTGCTCGTGGATGCCGGTCGCTTGCGTGTCGGTACGCCGACGGCGCGGTTGCGCGAGCAGGCCGACTTCGTCGTCGTCGTGATCCGACCGTGCTTCGAGAGCCTTGCCGTGCTGCTCGACAGGGCGCCCGGTCTGTCGGAGCGGACGCCGCTGGTTGCGGTGGTGACGGGCGACGGCCCGTACCCGGCTACCGAAATCGATACCGCTCTGCGTCAGACCACCGGTGACCGTGCCTGGGTACTCGGCTCGGTGGCCGACGACGCCCGCGGCGCTGCAGCGCTCGCGAGCGACGCCGGACGCGCCCGGGCACTACGGCGGTCACCGCTGGCGCGCAGCACCCGGGCGGTGACCGATCTTCTTGCGCATCTCAGCTCGGCAGGGATCTCGGCGATGCCCCGTCCGGATGCGGCATGAGCACCCCGGAGCATCCCGGGACAGCCGCAGGTGCCGCCGTGAGCAACCCGACGCCCGGCACGCGCCACGGTCCCCCACGGGATGACCCCGGTGACCGCGACGAGGGCCTGCTCGAGGGCCTGCTGGAACACCTCCGCGGCGAGTTGGCCGTCTGGATCGAGCAGGAGAACCGGGCCGGCCGGCGCCCCGGTGAGGACGACCGCCGCGAGCGCGCCCGGACCGTGATCGGCGAGTGGATGTTGAGCCTGGCACAGCACCGGCTGGTCATCGGAGCTCCCCTGCTCGACGCTCCCGCCGAGGAGGGTCTGGCACGTATCGCGCTGGCGTACGCGTTCGGGACAGGGCCGTGGGAGAAGTTCCTGAACGACCCCGACCTCACCGACATTCACATCAACGGCTGCGAGGACGTCTGGCTGGTGGATCGTCGGGGCAACAAGCGCCGCGGCGAGCCGGTGGCATCCAGCAACGACGAACTCGTCGAGCAGATCCGCTGGGTGGGGGCCACCCTGGATCGCAGCGGGCGTCGCTTCGACGTGTCGTCACCGGTGCTCAACATGCGCTTGCCCAACGGGGGCAGGCTGCACGCCGTCATGGCGGTGTCGCTGGTGCCGATGGTGACCATCCGCCTGCACGACCCGGACCTGGCGCGGCTCGCTGAGCTGCGCGCTTCGGGCATGTTCGACCGGGCCATCGAGTCGTTCTTCTCCGCGGCGGTGCGCGCCGGCTTCAACATTGTTGTCTGCGGGGGCATGGGCGCCGGCAAGACCACGCTGGTGCGCAGCCTGCTGAACGAGGTTCCGCCGCACGAGCGGATCATCACCGTCGAGGACGAGTTGGAGCTGGGTCTGCACCATTACGCCGACCTCCACCCCGACATCGGCGTGCTGGAGGCCCGCGCTCCCAATGTCGAGGGCGCCGGGGCCTTCTCGCTGGAGGCGCTGCTGAGAGAGTGCCTGCGTATGCACGCCGATCGCATCGTCGTGGGGGAGGTCCGCGGCCCGGAGGTGCTGGGAATGTTGCTGGCCATGACCTCCGGCCAGGACGGGTCGCTCTGCACGATCCACGCCAACAGCACCGTCGAGGCCTTCGAGAGGCTCACGATGTACGCCTCGCTCACCCCACAGCAATTCTCCCGGTCGTTCACCTACCGCCTCGTGGGTTCGGCCGTGGACTTCGTCGTGCACGTCGAGGCGGTCGGTGGGACGAGGCGTGTCACGAGCATCCGCGAGGTGGTCGGCTCAACGGACACGCATGTGCTGTCCAACGAGATCTGGCGTCCCTCGCCCGCGGGCTGGGCCGTCCCGTCCGGCGAACCGCTACGTGTCGAACCCACCCTCCGGAGGCTCAGCGAGGCGGGCTTCGACGCCTCGCTCATGAACCGTCCGGACGGCTGGTGGGATCGGTGAACGATCTGCCGCTCCTGGGTTGCGGCGCGGTCGCCGGACTGGGACTCTGGGTCCTGCTCGCCGGCCTGGGGGGCCGGATGATGGTCCCGCGGGGCCGTCGAGGGACCGCCGCCGGCGTGGAGGCATCGATGACCGCGCTGCGCCGTTTCTCGATCGCGGTCGCTGCCGGAGTCCTGATCTTCGCCGTCACGGGATGGTTGAGCGCCGGCGCGCTCGTGGCGGCCGGGATCGTGCTGTTCGCCGGGCGATTCGGCAAGGGCAAAGGGCTGCGCGCCATCAGCGAGCGCGGCGACGCCATCGCCGGCTGGATCGAGATGCTCTACGCCATCCTCGCCGCAGGCGGAGGCATCGAGCGGGCGATCGCGGGCTCGGCGAGCGCCGCGCCGGCCGCCATCCGGCGGGAGGTGCAGGAACTGGCCGCTCGACTCGAGGTCCGGCCACTCCCCGAGGCGCTGCTGAGCTTCGCCGCCGACGTGGCCCATCCCGCCATCGACAAGGTCGTCGCGTCGCTCATCCTGGCGTCGATCCAGGGAGCGCAGGATCTGGTGTCCCTGCTCCGCTCACAGGCCGAGGTCGTCCGGGCCGGGAGTCGCCTGGTGATCGAGGCGGACGCCGGGCGGGCTCGTTACCGCACCTCGGCCCGGCTCATCGTGGGAACCACGGCGGTCATGGCCGGTGGCCTTTACCTGGTGGACCGCGGTTACCTGGCGCCCTACGACAGCGCCGGTGGCCAGGTCGTGCTGGCGGGCATCGGCATGGTCTTCCTGGGTGGGTTCTGGTTGCTGGCACGCCTCGGCCGGGTGCAGCCGCCCGTGCGGTACTTCGATCCGGCTGCCGCCGGACTGGCGCGCCTCGCCCGATGATCGCGCTGGCGGGAGCGCTCCTCGGCGCCGGTGTCTGGCTCGTGGGCCGGGGCTTGCTGCGACGACCGGTGCCGCTGCTGCGGGCGTTGAGCGAGTACCGCGAGCCGCGCCGGGACGCCACATATGGCGACCGCGAGCCGTCCGACCGGCGCGGCCGGGCGGAGCGGCGCGCCCTGCAGGTCGTCGAGTCCCTCGGCTTTGACCTGGGCACGCTGGCGCCGGATCTTCGCATCGTCGGCCGCAGCGGTGCGCAACATGCCTTCGCCAAGCTGTCCGGGGCCCTGGCGGCGAGCGGCGCTCTTGCCGTCGTGGGTTACGGCGCACGCCTGGTGGGCTTCGCGCCGCCGGTCTGGAGCCTCCTGGTGCTTGGCGCTCTGGGGGTGCTGGGCGGGTACGTCGGCGCCGACGCCGCGCTGCGCAAGAAGGCCACCGAGCGGAGAGACGAGTTCCTGCGGGCGCTCAGCGCCTACATGGATCTCGTCAAGATCCTGGTGGCCGGTGGCAGCCACAGTGACGGGGCGCTCTACCAGGCTGCCGCGGTGGGCAGCGGTTGGGCCTTCGACGAGTTGAAGGCCGCCATGGACTGGAGCCGCGTCAACGGCAGGCCTCCTTCGGCGGGATTCCAGCGGCTCGCCGCCGAGATCGGGGTGGCGGACGTGGAGGAACTGGCGGCGACGATCCGGCTCACGGCCGAGCAGGGCGCCAGCCCCGCCGATGCGCTGGCCTGCAAGGCCGAGATGCTCAGCGCGCTGGAACTGGCCAACGCCCGCATGAAGGCCGATTCGACCACGGAGCGCATGTCGATCCCCACGGTGGTCGTGGCGATCGCGTTCGTGATGTTCGTCGGCTATCCGGCGCTCAACTCGCTGCTGGAGATGCTGTGAGCAGCGCCGGCCGCGACTGCCCGGCGGGATGCTCGAACCCGTCGGGACGATCCGCAAGCAGACGGCTACCACCGAAGGAGCAACCTATGCAGGAACTGTCCATCCGCAGTTGGATCTGGTTGTCGGCGACGGCGTCGAGGATCAGGGCGAAGCTGCGAGACGACGAGCGGGGACTCACGACGACCGAGTGGGCGTTGCTGGTCGCCGGTGTGGCTGCTCTGGCCATCGTGGTCGTGAGCGTGGTTCGCAATCTCACTTCCGAGACGGCCGCCAAGATCCCGACGAACGTGAACGTGAATACCGACCGCAAGGGCTTCCTGGGAGGCAAGTGAGCCGGGTGCCGTCAGCACCGGGTCATGCGGTGGCGCGTGTTGCCGCCGGTCACCGGTCGCGATGCGGCCCGGGCCGCATCCGGTGCGGTGACCACCGAATTCGTGCTGCTGTACGGCGTTCTGCTGGCTCTCGTGATGAGTGTGATCCACTTCGGCCTGGTCTTCAACGCCTCCCTGGCGGTGGCCGATGCCGCTGACGAGGTACTCGAGGCGGTCCAGGTGGCCGGAGGCTCGCCGACGGTG
Source organism: uncultured Acidimicrobiales bacterium (assembly GCA_964618115.1). GTDB lineage: Bacteria > Actinomycetota > Acidimicrobiia > Acidimicrobiales > CATQHL01 > VXNF01. The sequence goes on along the minus strand of CAZTZI010000176.1, from coordinate 22,994 downwards.
GCTCCGGCTCTGGCGAGGGCGGTCGTGGGCGATGAGCGCCTCGTGCGCGACCTCGCCGTCGATGTGGCCGTGCGGCGCGGCGAAGTGATGGTCGCCGTCTCGGCAAGCGCTCCGCGGATCGTGCCCGGTCTGCCGATCGAAGTGAGCCACCGGGTCCAAGGACCCGTCGAGCGATTCATCCCGGAGGGCCGGCGTTGAGCGTGCCGAGGTCATCGAGCGACCGGCGAGGGGTGCTGTCGCTGGAGTTCGCGATCGTCGTCGTCGGCGTGCTCGGGGCGCTCATGCTCGTGGCGGCGGCGTGGCGGCTGGGTCAGACACGTGGCGAGATGCGGGATGCCGCCGCGGAGGCGGCTCGAGCGGCTTCGCTGCGCCAGTACCCGTCGGCGGCGACCGGAGCAGCCGAGCGGGTGGTTCTGGCGACGCTGGCTCGGCGACAGGTCCGGTGCTCCGAACTCGACGTCCGGACCGACGTGCGGGCTCTCCGGCCCGGCGGGTCGGTGTCGGTGACGATCCGCTGCGTCACGCGGCTCGAGGATCTGACGCTCCTGCGTATGCCCGGCTCGGTGACGCTGGATGCGACCGGGACCGAGGTCGTGGACAGGCGCCGGGGCGGGACATGATGCGGCGCGGGCGGCGGATTCGGAGCATCGGTCGTGGTGGCACCGGCGGCGGGAGCTCGCCTGTGCTGCAGCGGGTTCTCGGCGGGGGCCCTCGAACCCGGCGCTCGTGGCGCGAGACGGATCCGCCCGAGAACGGCGTGATCAGCCTGTTCGTGGCGGTGCTGTTCGTGGCGTTCCTGCTGACGGCCGGCATCGTCGTGGATTCCGCCGAGTTGCGGAGCCAGCGGCGGGCACTGACGGACCTCGCCCGGCAGGCGGCCCGCGCCGCCGTCCAGGAAGTCGACGTGACGTTCTACCGGGCCACCGGGAAGATCCGGCTGGATCCGCCCGCCGCCGTCGCCGCGGCGCGCGCCGTCGCCGCTCTCTCGGGCCTGGACGCCGTTGTCACCGTTCGCGGTGATCGGGCGTCGGTGCGCCTGCACAGCGACGTCGGCGTACGCGTGCTGGGGCTGGGCGAGCGACACGTGACCGTCAGCGCCTCCGACGAGGCGCGCGCCACGTGGGGTGTCAGTTCCGCCCGGAGATGACCGGGCGGCTGCCGCTGCGGCGGGTGCTACCGGTCGGGCCGGCCAACGAGTCGAGACGACGAAAGACGACGAAAGGCGAGGTGGAGATGAACGAGCGCAAGTTGTATGCGGTGCTGGCAGGCGCCGCGGCCTGTGCGGTGCTGGGCACGTTCCTTGTCGGGGTGCCGGTGTTCCTGGTGAGACTCGTCGGCAACCCGCTGCCGTCGGCGCTGCCGACATGGTCGTCGGTGGTCTCGGCGGTCGAGAGCGGCGTCGTGCCGCCAGGCGTCGCGATCGGGGTCGTTGCGGTCGTCGTCTGGATCTGGTGGTCACAGGTCGCGCTCGCCTTCGCCGTTGAAGCTGTGGCCGCCTCCCGAGGGCGGATGGCTCAAGCGCTACCCCTGAACGCCTTCGGTATGCAGCCGCTCGTGGTGCGGCTCGTGGCAATCATGCTGACCGCGGCGAGCACTCTCGGGTTGTTGACTCAGCCGGTTGTCGCCGCGTCGCCGTCCTTTGCGGGTATCGCGGTGCCGGGGACCGCCGCGGAGCCGGTGCGGGCAGGCGCCGGAGAGATCGCCGTCGCGCCCTCCGCCAGCGGCGCACCGGGGCCGGAATCGCTCGGCGCGCCGTCTCCGGCTGTGGCTCCCGCAGCGCCGCCCCCTCCGATCCTGGCGCCGCCGCCGGGTGCGTCGACAACGCCTTCGGTCCCGCGGATGCCCGAATCTGCGCCCGAGTCAACCGCTCCGATCCTGGCACCCCCGGTGGACCGGACGGCGTCATCCGTTCAGGGGTCTCCGCCGGTGTCTTCGGCACCGATGCATGAGGTAGCGCCGGCGACGCTCGGCACTCCTCTCGAGTCGTCACCGTTGGCGCATCGGCTCCTCGCTGAAGTGCTCCCCGTCGAGCGGGTATCCGGGGCGCCACTCCGGCCATCGGTGGCGCTCCCGATTCCAGTGGCCGATCCCGCCGCGGGGGATGAGTCCCCAGGAGCGGTACAGCCGCTCAATGCTCCCGCCGCTGCTGGTGCAAGGGCCTCGAACGCCGTGACGTCGCCGGACACTCCACCCGTGCCCGACGTCAGCGGCGAACCCGGGACGGGGGCGCGTTCGGAACCCAGCATCGCCGATGGTGATCCGGTCGCGGATGCGGATCGATTGTCGGACGAGCGAGGCGAAGCGGCGGAGATCGGGACGTCCGGCTGGGTCGTTGTGAAGCCCGGCGACTCGCTGTGGCTCCTGGCCGAGAAGCACTTGGGCGATGCCCTGCGCTGGGAGGACATCTTCGACCTGAACACCGGGCCACTGCCCGGCGGCGGCACTCTCCGGGATCCGAACCTCATACATCCGGGTTGGCGACTTCGCCTCCCGACGCCCGCCCCGCAAGTCTCGTCCGGGCCGGCCGGAGGCATGCATGATTACTCCGGCGATCCGAATAGTTCGCCTCAGCATAGCTCCGGGTAGATTCACCCGCTTCGGGCAAGGCTCCCGCCTAGCCGGCCAGGGGAAGGAGGGGCGAAGGTGCAAAGAGCCACAGCACCATCCGACTCGACGAGCACGTCCGACACCGGCACCGCCGGAGCTCGGAGTGGACTCGGTCACGAACTCCTACACCTCGTGGCCGGCATGCCGGAACGGTTGAAAGGACGTCCTCTCCCGCGGGTCGTGGCGGTAACCGCCACGACCCGATCGGTCGGCCTCCTCCTGGGCGAGCCGAGGTTGGATACGGCCGAGGGGTTCGAAGCCATCGACGACGGGATGACCTGGCTGATCGATCGCTCGGCTGTTGGCGCACCCGACGTGCTGCCTTCGCAGGGCATGCCGTGGCCGCTGCTGGTGCCGTTGGGTCACCTCCGCTCGGACGGGTCGCTCGTGCTGGGCAACCTCGAGGAACTCGGCGCGGTCGAGGTACTCGGCGAACCCACCGATGTCCTGGCGCTGGTCGACTCGCTGGCCGTGGAGATTGCGGCCGATCACTTCGGCGGCCGTGCGCGGATCGTCTGTGTGAACTGGGCGTCGCAACTCGCCGGCCTTGACAAGGTCCGCATTGTCGAATCACCACGCCAGGCGCTGGCCGACGCCGAGGTGCACAGGGCGCGGGTTCGAAGCACCGAGACACGCCGCGCCGCGCTCCCGGAGTTGCGAGTGCGCGGGGTGCGCGGCGTCCCGTCTCCCCTGGTGATAATCGATCCGTACGCCCGGGATCCTGCGACGCGGGAACGTCTTCGCGCCCTCGCCGGTCCCGGACTCGTGGTCGTGACAGCAGGTGGCGAGCACAACCCGGCAGCACGCCGCGGGGCCGGGCGTCCGACGCTGAGCCGTGACTGGGCGTTCAAGATGACCGGGCATCGACTTCGCTGGGAGCCCGTCGGCGTCGATCTGGAGATCGGTCAATCCTGGGCCCTGCCGCCGCAACCGGCGGATTCCCCCTTCGGCGGTCTGCAACGGTCCTCTGAGACACCGGCAAACTCCATGGCGGGATGGGGCGGGCAAGCAGATGCCGCTCGGGGAGGCCGGCGCTCGGCGTTCCGGGCGGCACCGTGTCCGGGAATCGGCGGGTACGGATGGACGGGCGAACCGCCTGACGTCCGCCTCGGTGCCGATATGGCCGAGGTGGCGCCCGGTCCGGTGGAGCTACAGGTCCTGGGTGTCGTCCAAGTAGTGGGAGTGCTGTCGCCGTTCACCTCGCAGCGGGCGCTGGACCTGGCCTGCTATCTCGCCTTCCACCGCGACGGCGCGACCGCCGACCGGCTTCGTTACTGGCTGTGGCCTCGCAGCGAGCCCGCGCCGAGCCGTAAGTCGTTCGCCAACGTGGTATCGCGAGCCCGCGTCTGCCTCGGTCGGGGTGCCGACGGTGATCCCTACCTTTCCCGCGTCAGCGCCGAAGGCGTGTATCGGCTGTCGGCAGAGGTGACGACCGATCTGGAGCGGTTCACCGCCTGGCGCCGCCTGGCCGAGCAGGTGCCGGCGCACCTGGCGCTGGAGTGCCTGCGCGCCGCCCTGTGGCTGGTGCGGGGCATCCCCTTCGGCGGTGGCAGTGGCGGGACGTTCTCCTGGGCCGATGCATCCTGGCGCAGTCACGTCGAATATCTCGTGGACAGCACAGCCCACGGACTCGCTGACGTGGCTCTGGAACTGGGGCGCAACGATGTCGCCCGCTGGGCGACGCTTCGGGGACTCGCCGTCACCCCGGACTGCGAACAGTGCTTCCAGCGGAGGATCACCGCGGCCCGGCGCTCGGGCCGCGGCAGGGAGGCCGCCCTCGTGATGCGGGACATGGATCGCCGCGAGCTCGAACCCATACCCGCTTTCGACGACTTCGCGCATGTCGCACGCGAGCCGCGCGCGTGTGTCGACAACCTCACCGGCGGAGCGTGGCCGGCGGACTGACCGCCACTGGCGGAGGCTGCACGGCCGACTGACCGTCGCCGCCGGCGACAGGACGGAGCGCGCACGCCGGGGCGAGTTCTTGCGAGGACGGCGGCCGCCGGTGTGGCGGACCACGCGGTCAGCCCTCACTGGCCCCCGAGGCGAACCCAGCGGGTGCCCACGAAGCGCAGCATCACGCCGGCGAGCCGGGCGACCATGAAGATCACCAGAGCACCCCACAGCCAGCCGATCCCCGCCTCGGCCAGCCGCACTCCCAGCGCCAGAGGCACGAACACGGCGGCCGCGGCGGTCATGGCGCCGGCCAGGTAGCGCAGGTCGCCGGCACCGATCAGCACGCCGTCGAGGGCGAAGACCACGCCGTTGATCGGCAGCATCAGCGCCAGGTGCAGCATCAGGAACCCCGCCAGCGCCACCACGGCAGGATCGGGGCTGAACAGCTGCGGCAGCACGGGACGCAACGCCACCGCCAGGAGCGCCGCGGCCAGCCCGGCCAGCAGTCCCCACCAGGTGACACGGCGGCTGACGGCGCGTGCTCCGGCGGCGTCGCCGGCCCCCAGCATCGTGCCGACCATGGCCTGGGCGGCGATGGCGAGCGCATCGAGCCCCAGGGCCGAGAAGGCGAACAGCTGGGAGTTCACCTGGTGCGCCGCCAGGTCGGCCACGCCCGTGCGGGCGGCCACGGCGGCGGCCACGACGAAGGCCCCCTGCAGGGCGGCGGTACGTACCAGCAGCGAGCCGCCGGTGCCCAGCAGCCGGCGCAGGACGGACGGGTCGGGCCGCATGCTCCGGATGTGCGGGCGGGCCGCCTGCAGCACCCAGCGCACGTACAGCAGGGCGCCGACCCACTGGGCCACAACCGTCGACAGTGCCGAGGCCCCGATGCCGAAGCCCAGCCCGTACACCAGGATCACCTCGAGAACCAGGTTCCCGGCGGCCGTCAGTGCCGCCACCTTCAGGGGGCGCGCCATGTCGAGGCCGCCCCGCAGGTAGCCCACGCCGGCCAGCATGATCAGCAGGGCGGGCAGGCCGGCTAGGCTGATGTGCAGGTAGATGCGGGCCTGGGCGAGCACCTCGCCCTCGCCGCCCAGCAACCTCAGCAGCGGATCGGACAGGCCGTACAGCAGGGCGCCGGAGGCGACGCCGGCGACCAGCGCCATCAGCAGCGCCTGCACCCCCCACTGGGCGGCATCGGCCGCCCGGCCCGCGCCCAGCAGGCGTGCCACGGCCGCCGTGGTGCCGTAGGCCAGGAAGATGAACAGGGCGTAGACGCTCAGCAGCAGTTGGCCCGCCAGCGCCAGACCGGCGAGCTGCGGCGTGCCCAGATGACCCACGATCGCGGTGTCCACCAGCACGTACACCGGCTCGGCCACGAGCGCGCCGAAGGCGGGAATCGCCAGCTGGAAGATCTGGCGATCCCACTGCCGGCGGGTGCTCGCAGGGTTCGGTGGTGTGGGGGGACTCAGGATCCGCCTCCGAGGCCGCTGGGGTCATGGGCACCGGCACACCGACCCTCGCGCGGAGCGCCGCCTGCACGCCATTCTCGCGGCCACGCGGGGCGGTCTCGCAACGGGAGGGATACTGTTCGGTTCACTCGGGCTCACTCGTCGAGGTGGGAGAACGATGGACGCTCAGCGTACGGACAGCTTCTCGATGGCTGAGCTGGTGGACCGGACCGGCGTGCCGGCATCGACGGTGCACCACTACGTGCGGCGGGGGCTGTTGCCGTCCCCAAACCGGATCGCTCCCAAGCGCTTCCTGTACGGCCCCGAGCACGTCGACGCGCTGCGCGTGATCCGCGGCCTCCGGCAGCGCCAGCGCCTCTCGCTGGCGAAGATCGCCGAGGTCCTGCCGGAGATCCTCGCCGACCGCCCCGCCGGGCTCATGCAGGAACCGCTGCTCGGCGGCGGTCCGCAGAAGTCCGTCCTGGTCGAGCGGATCCTCGACGTCGCCATCGAGGCGTTCGGCCTGCACAGCTACGGCGAGGTGAGCGTCGCCGACCTGTGTGCGGGCGCGGACGTCGCCAAGGGGACCTTCTACCGCCACTTCGACTCCAAGAGCCAGGTCTTCGTGCGTGCCGCCGAGAGGGTGGTGCTGCAGACCCTGGAGCGCTTCCGCGCCGGGGTCGCAGAACTACCCCAGCCGATCGACATGCGCGCTGCCGCGGAGATCTGCGCCGCGGCGCTGCGCCCGGGCCTCCCGGTCCTGCTGGAACTGGCCAAGCGGTCCATGCTGTTCGAGCCCGAATACGTCGGCGAGGCGCGCGACACGTTCCGGCTTCTGGCCACCGAGATGGGGGAGATCCTGCTGCCCGGCGAGTCCGGGAGCCATGCCACCGCCGGGATGGTGATCCTGGACGCAACCGTGCAGGTGTTCCGCTCGCTGGTGGGCGGGCACGAGGGGGACGACCTGTCCGCGCGCTAGGGCGCTCGGCCGGCGGGCGCCCCAGCGCGGAGCCGGCTACCGGCGCCGTACCGCAACGGGCTCCGGGGGCGCGGCCGGGCCGGTCTGGATAGCCTCCCGGGGACGGCGCAGCGCTACCGCAACACTTGGACCGATAGGTCAGGAATTGTGTAAGGTTCTCGCCGTTGTGGGAACCAGCTCCGACCGGTGGGGTCCATACGGGTGGAGGATGCCGTGTCCATCGAACCAACGGCGGAGCGGACCGGCGCCGACGGCCCACCGGTTCCCCCCGCCGAGGCGGCTCCGATCGAGCAGTATGCGGACACCGACGCCATCATGGCGCGGGCCGGCGGGGAGAACTTCCCGGTGGCATTGGGCGTGTTGCCCCGCCGGCTGCGCCGCCATCTCGAGGCGATCTACGGCTATGCGCGGCTGGTCGACAACCTCGGCGACGAGTACCCGGGGGATCGCGCCGCGGCGCTGGACTGGCTCGAGCAACAGATCGACGATCTCTATGCCGGATCGCCGCGGCACCCGGTATTCCGCCGGCTCGAGGCGACGGTGCGCGACTTCGACATCCCCCGCACCCCGTTCGACCGGCTGCTGGCGGCCAACCGCCTCGACCAGACCAAGAGCGGCTACGCCGACTGGGAGGAGTTGCTGGGGTACTGCGAGCTGTCGGCGAACCCGGTCGGTCATCTCGTGCTGGCGGTCTTCGAGGCGTCCACGCCGGACCGCAGGGTAGCCTCGGATGCCACATGCAGCGGGCTACAGGTGCTCGAACACCTCCAGGACATCGGCGAGGACGCCGCGGCGGGTCGCGTCTACCTGCCTACCGTTGACATGGAACGCTTCGGCTGCACCCGTGCAGATCTGGCGGCCCCCGTGGCCGGCGAGTCGCTGCGAGAACTCGTGGCATTCGAAGCCGGACGTGCCCGGGACATGCTCGAGCGCGGCAGGGCGCTGGTGGCGTCGCTGCGGGGATACGCCCGGGTCGCCATCGCCGGCTTCGTGGCGGGAGGGCTCGCCGGGCTCGACGCCATCGAAGCGGCAGGTTTCGAAGTGTTGAGCACCACGCGGCAGGCCGGCCCCCTGCGGCTGCTGCGTCGCTTCGTGCCGCTGTACCTCGGCGCCGTGCTGCGCCGGCGGAGCGCCGCGTGAGTGCGCTCACCGCGGCGTCGGCGTACCGGCGCTGCGAGGAGATCACCTGGGCCGAAGCCCGCAACTTCGCCTACGGCATCCGCCTCCTGCCGCCGCCCAAGCGCCAGGCGATGGCGGCCCTTTACGCCATGGCCCGGAGGATCGACGACGTCGGTGACGGTGACTGGCCCAACGACCGCAAACTCGAGGCGCTCGGAGAGCTTCACGGCTCCATCGACGCGCTGGAGGCGGGCGAGCTGGCCGATCCGACCGACCCGGTTCTCGTCGGACTCGCCGATGCCGCCGACCGGTACCCGATCCCGCTGGATGTCCTGCACGAGATCGTCGAAGGCTGCCAGCACGACGTGATCGGCACGACGTACGAGACCATGGACGACACGGTGCGCTACTGCCGCCTCGTCGCAGGCTCGGTGGGCCGCCTGTCGCTGGGGGTCTTCGGCACCCGCACCAGAGCCCGAACCGGCGCCGAGGCGGCTCCGCAGCTGGCCGATGAACTCGGCGTGGCGCTGCAAATCACCAACATGCTGCGCGACATCGGCGAGGACCATGCGATGGGACGCATCTACCTGCCCGAAAGGGAGCGTCAACGTTTCGGGATCCGGCCGGGGGAGTGGGGGCCGTCCGACGGCGTCGCGGCGCTCGTGCGTCACGTCGGGGAGCAGGCGGCGGCGTGGTTCGAACGAGGGCTGGTCCTGCTCGACCATCTCGATCATCGCAGCCGGGCGTGCACGGCGGCGATGGCGGGAATCTACCGGCGGTTGCTGGACCGCATCGTCGACCAACCGACCCGGCCGCTCAGCATGCGCGTCCGGCTGCCCGCCCGCGAGAAGGCGCTGGTCGCCCTGCGGAGCGTGGCGGGACTGCGGCCATGAGCGGTCGACGCCGGCGGGTCGTGGTGGTCGGCGGCGGCCTCGCCGGGCTGGCGGCCGGCGTCGAGGCCGCCGACCGGGGTGCCGCGGTGACGTTGCTGGAGCGGCGGCCTCGCCTGGGCGGGGCGACCTGGTCGTTCGAGCACCGGGGCATCTCCTTCGACAACGGCCAGCACGTGTTCATGCGCTGCTGCAGCGCCTACAGGCGGTTCCTGGAGCGGATCGGTTCGGCATCCAACGTGCGCCTGCAGAGCCGGCTGGAGGTCCCCGTGCTGCGTCCCGGCGGCCCGATCGGCGCCATCCGGCGCACGGCGGGTCCCGCGCCGGTGCACCTGCTGGTGTCCCTGCTGACCTACCCCCACCTGGGCGGCCGCCGGCGCCTGAAGGTGATCCGCACGGCCATGGCGCTGCGCCGCCTGGACCCCGACGATCCGGAACTGGATCGGCTGACGTTCGGCGACTGGTTGGCGGCGCGTGGCACCGACGCCGCCACCGTCGAGGCGCTGTGGGATCTCATCGTGCTGCCGACGGTCAACGTTCGTGCCGCCGAGGCGTCGCTCAAGCTCGCCGCGATGGTGTTCCGGACCGGGCTGCTTAGTCGCGCCGACGCCGGTGACATCGGCTGGGCGACGGTGCCGCTGTCGGTGCTGCACGGCGATGCGGCGAGGCGAACCCTCGAGGGTGCCGGTGCCGACGTCACGATGGGCGCCGCGGTGCGCGGCGTGCGCCCCGGCCCCGGCGGGCGACCGGTCGTCGAGACCGACGGTCGGTTGATCGAGGCCGACGCGGTCGTCGTGGCGGTGCCCCACGATGCCGCCGGATCGCTGCTGCCGGCAGGGACCGTGGCGGGCCAGGAGCGACTCGAGGATCTGGGGATCTCACCGATCGTGAACGTGCATCTGGTCTACGACCGGCCGGTGATGGAGCTGCCGGTGGCCGCGGCCCTGGGCAGCGACGTCGAGTTCGTCTTCGACCACACCGAGGCGTCCGGGCTCGACGACGGGCGCCAGTGCCTGACCATCTCGCTGTCGGCGGCGCGGTCCTACATCGGCCGCCGCTCGCCGGACCTCGTGCAACACTTCGAAGGGGAGATGGCCCGGTTGCTGCCCGCCGCCGGCGGCGCCCGCGTCACCGAGCGGATCGTCACGCGCGAGCGCGCCGCCACCTTCCTCGGGGCACCGGGAACCCACGAACTGCGCCCCGGCCCCCGCACTGCGCTGGCGGGTGTCTTCCTGGCCGGCGCCTGGTGCGACACCGGCTGGCCCGCCACGATGGAGGGCGCGGTGCGCAGCGGTGTCGAGGCGGCACGGCTGGCGACCGAGTTCGCGGCTGCGACCCCTGCGTCGCCCGAGCCGCGTGCCGAGGGGCCCGGCGAGGGAGCGGTGGCGGCATGAAGCGCTCGACACCCGCGGTGCTACGGCGCGCCGGCGACCTCGTGCAGCCTGCTCTCATGGCCACAGTCGACCGCTTGGCGACCGAGCTCGCCGTCCCGGTCCGCTACCACTTCGGCTGGACCGACGCGCAAGGCGCCGCGCTGGGGACTTCGAGTGGCGGCAAGGGCGTGCGGTCCACCCTGGCGGTGCTGTCCGCCGAGGCGGTCGGCGCGGAGCCCGAGGTGGCCATCCCCGGCGGGGTCGCGGTGGAACTGATCCACAACTACTCCCTCATCCACGACGACATCGTCGACGATGATGCGGAGCGCCGTCACCGCCCCACGGTGTGGAAGGTCTACGGCACCGATCACGCCATCATCGTCGGGGACGCCGTCATGGCCCTGGCGTTCGAGGCTCTGCTGGAGGTGACGACGCCTGCCCGGTCTGCGGCTGCGGCCGATCTGGCCCGGGCGACCGCGGCCATGATCGCAGGACAGTCGCTGGACATGTCGCTGGACAGCCGTGCCAACGTCTCGGTGGCTGATTGCTGGGACATGATCTCGCTGAAGACGGGCGCCCTGCTCGCCCACGCCACCGCGGTCGGGGCGATCCTGGCGGGCGCGCCGGAGCCGACCATTGCCGGGTTGCGCCGGTTCGGCGACGAGTTGGGCCGGGGGTTCCAGGCCGTTGACGACCTCCTCGGCATCTGGGGAGAGCCCGCCGTCACCGGCAAGCCCGCCGGCAATGACCTGCGCGAGCGCAAGCGCTCGCTGCCGGTCACCATCGCCCTGAGTTCGAACAGCGCCGCCGCCGCGGAACTGGCCGACATCTACGGCCGCGCCCACCTGGACGAGGCCGGCATCGCCCGGGCGGCGGACCTCATCGAAGAGGTCGGCGGTCGTGCGGTCACCGCCGCGGCGGCGCGGGAGTGCATGGCTCGCGCCGCGGAGGCTCTGGGCGCGGTGGACATCGACGCCGCTGTGGCAGCCGAGCTGCAGGAGTTGGCGGACTTCATCGTCGATCGGGACTTCTGAACGGGAGGCCGGGGTATGACGATGGTGAGACGCTCGCTGCCTGCACTGCCGTGGACTTCCTCCGGGGCGGCGACCGGCGAGCTCGAGGACGTGGCGGCCGAGGTGCTGAGCAGGTCGACCGAGGCTCTGCTGAACATGCAGGACGAGGCCGGCTGGTGGAAGGGCGATCTGGAGACCAACGTCGCCATCGAGGCCGAGGATCTGCTGCTTCGCGCCTTCCTGGGCATTCTGGACGACGACGTCCTGGCCCTCACGGCGAACTGGATCCGGTCGAAGCAGTGCGCCGACGGCGGCTGGTCGTCCCACTACGGCGGACCCTCCAACCTCTCGCTGACGGTCGAGGCCTACACGGCGCTGCGCCTCGCCGGCGACAGTCCCGACGCCGAGCACATGCGCCTCGCTGCGGAGTTCGTGCGCGACCTCGGCGGCCTGGAGTGTGCGCGCGTGTTCACGCGGCTCTGGCTGGCCCTCTTCGGCCTGTGGTCTTGGCACGACCTGCCCGCCATGCCTCCCGAACTGATCCTCCTGCCGCGCTGGGTCCCGCTGAACATCTACGACTTCGGCTGCTGGGCCCGCCAGACGATCGTGCCGCTCACGATCGTGAGCACCTACCGGCCGAAGGTCGACATCGGCATCTCACTGGACGAGCTGCGCACCGGCGAGCAACCTCCCGAGCGCCGCCGCCGGCCGATCAACACCCCCGCGGGGCTTTTCCAGCGCTTCGACAAGCTGCTGAACAAGTACTACTACCGGCCCCTGCGGCGGCTCCGGGAGATGTCCATGAAGCTCGCCGAGCAGTGGATCATCCGTCGCCAGGAGGCCGACGGCTGCTGGGGAGGCATCCAGCCGCCGTGGGTGTATTCGATCATCGCCCTGCACCTGCGCGGCTATCCGCTGAATCACCCCGTCCTGGCCGGGGCCCTGGCGGGTTTCGACTCGTTCGAGGTTCGCGACGGGGACATGCGCTGGATGGAGTGCTGCCAGTCGCCGGTGTGGGACACGGCGCTGGCGGTGGTGGCGCTCGGCGACGCCGGGCTGCGCCGCGATGACCCGGCGATGGTGGCCGCGGCGGACTGGCTGCTGGACGAGGAGGTGCGGGTGCGTGGCGACTGGGCGGCCCGCCGTCCCGAACTCGCCCCCGGGGGCTGGGCCTTCGAGTTCTGCAATGACAACTATCCCGACCTCGACGACACCGCCGAGGTCGTGTTGGCGCTGGGGCACGCGGAGGCGTCGGACCCCGATCGGGCGACCGCGGCGATCGCCCGGGCCGTCGCCTGGGCGGAAGGCATGCAGAGCAGCGACGGCGGCTATGCGGCGTTCGATGCGGACAACGTCCGGCGGCTGTGTGAGCAGCTCCCATTCTGTGACTTCGGCGAGGTCATCGACCCCCCGAGTGCCGACGTCACCGCGCACGTGGTGGAGATGCTGTGCTGGGTCCGGACCCACACCGACATCCCGGTGGACGCCCGTCGCCTGCGACGCGCCGTCGACTGGCTGTGCCTCAATCAGGAGACCGACGGCTCCTGGTTCGGGCGCTGGGGGGTCAACCACCTCTACGGGCTCGGCGCCGTGCTGCCGGCGTTGCGAGCCGTGGGCGTTCCGGCCGGCGACCGCCGTATCCGCCGAGCCGTCCGCTGGCTGCACGCCACGCAGGGGCCCGACGGCGGGTGGGGCGAGGACCTGAGGTCCTATGAGACCGACAGTTGGCGGGGCCGCGGCGACCCCACGGCGTCGCAGACCGCATGGGCGCTGCTGGCGCTCATGGCCGCCGACGAGTACGGCGAACCCACACGTCGCGGCGTGGAGTGGCTGGCCCGCAACTGCCGGGCCGACGGCACCTGGGACGAACCGCAGTACACCGGGACCGGTTTCCAGGGCTACTTCTACATCAACTACCACCTCTACCGGCAGGTCTTTCCGACCATGGCGTTGGGCCGGTACGTGCGCGCCACCGTGGGTGAGGTGCCCCCGCAGTGAGCCTCGAGTTCTGGTGTCCCTTGCGCCTCGAGGCGTCGGCGGCGCGCCGAGCGGTGCGCTCGGCCGCCGTGGCGCGTACCGGCGCCGGACCACGGCGGGCAGAGGCGTTCGCCGACCGGCGAACGGCAGCGGATCAGCCGCACGCCGGCGCGGTGGTGCTGGGCCTCGGCGGCGGCGTCAGTGACGCCCTGGCGCCCGGCGACGTGATCGTGGCGGAGGTCGTGCGCGGTCCCGGCGGTGATCGCCCGGTGAGGGGTCCCGCGCCGGAGGCGATCGTCTCCTGCCTGCGGACCGCGGGCATAGAGACCGTTCGGGGTCCCGTGCGCTCCGTCGCCCGTCCCGTGCGCGGCGCGCGGCGACGCAGCCTCGCCGCCGACGGAACCCTGGCCGCCGACATGGAGTCGTGGTGGCTGCTGGCGGCCGAGCCGGGGCCGCTGGCGGTGGTCCGGGTCATCTGCGACACTTCGGAGGCGGAGTTGGTGTCACTGTCGCTACCGTGGCGGGTCCGCCGCAGCCTGGCGGTGCTGTCCCGCATCGCCGCAACGTTGGAGGCCTGGGAGGCACTTCCCGGCCAGGACAGTCGTCGAGGGCTTGAAAACGCAGCCTCTGGAGGTACTCGCTGATGGGCATCCCACTTCGCCAGGCGGCGCGCGTCGGCGCCTACATGTTCGGTAACAAGCTCCGCGGGCGCACGAAGTACCCGATCATCGTGGAGATGGAGCCGCTGTTCGCCTGCAACCTGGAGTGTCCCGGGTGCGGCAAGATCCAGCACCCCACCGAGATCCTCCGCAAGCGCCTCAGCGTCGAGGACTGCGTGTCGGCCATGGAGGAGTGCGGGGCGCCGATGGTGTCGATCGCCGGCGGCGAACCCCTGCTGCACCCGCAGATCGCCGAGATCGTCGAGGCGCTGCTGGAGCGCAAGCGCTTCGTGTATCTCTGTACCAACGGCGTCCTGCTGCGGCGCAAGATGGATCGGTTCAAACCCTCGCCCTACTTCTCCTGGGCCGTCCACGTGGACGGTCTGCGCGAGCGCCACGACATTGCCGTCGCCCGCCAGGGAGTGTTCGACGAGGTCGTCGAGGCGATCAAGGAGGCCAAGGCGCGGGGGTTCCGGGTCACCACCAACAGCACCTTCTTCAACACCGACACGCCGGAGTCGGTGCGGGGCGTGCTGGACTTCCTGAACGACGACCTGCAAGTGGACTCGATCATGGTCTCCCCGGGGTATGCCTACGAGAAGGCCCCCGATCAGGAGCACTTCCTGCAGGTCGAGCAGACCCGGGAGCTCTTCCGCGAGAGCTTTGCCGACGGGCGGCGCAAGCGCTGGCGCCTCAACCACTCGCCGCTGTTCCTGGACTTCCTGGAGGGGAAGGTCGACTACCAGTGCACGCCGTGGGGAATCCCGAGCTACTCGGTCTTCGGCTGGCAGCGGCCCTGCTACCTCATGGCCGACGGCTATGCCGAGACCTACCGGGAACTGATCGAGGAGACCGATTGGGATCAGTACGGGCGGGGCCGCGACGAGCGCTGCGCCAGTTGTATGGCTCATTGCGGCTACGAACCCTCGGCGGTCATCGCCACCGCAGGGTCGCTGCGCCAATCGCTGCGCGCACTGGTTGCGAGCTGACCGGGGTCGCCCCGATCCCGGTCCTCGGGGCGCGACCGGTGACCAAGCCTCCCGGAACAACCCTGCCGACGTAACCTGCGGGCTGTGCGCAGCCGCTTAGGGGTCGCGGCGATTCTGACGGCGACGGTCCTGGTGGCCGCGACCTGCGCGGTCGACTCGTCGGGTGACGTTCCCCCCGGCGGGACCGCCGCCGAGGTCGAGGCGGTCCGGCCCGACACCGGCGCCACGCCGGTGGCGCCTCCGCCCGGCGCTCCAACCCCGCCGCCCGCCGCCCGCACCGGTCCCGAGCCTGTCCGCATCGGCGTGGCCATGGCCACCACAGGCCGGCAGGCGCCGTACGACGGGCCGGTCCTGGACGCCCTGCAGTACGCGGTGCGCCAGGTGAACACCTCCGGAGGGTTGCAGGGGAGGCCGCTCGAGATCACCTACGAGGACTCCCGCTCGGAGCTCAACGGCGCCTACCAGGCGGCGCTCCGGCTGGTGGATCGGGATGTCGCGGTGATCTTCGCCACGTGCGACCCCTACTCCAACCGACCGATACGCGAGGAGGCGGGGCGCGCCGGCGTGCTCGTGATCATCCCGTGCGGTCCGCTGCCCCAGCCGGCCAGTGCCCTGACCTTCTCGGCCGGAACCTCCGCGACGGCCTACGGGCGGGCGATGGCCGAGTACGCCACAGATGCGGGAATCCGCTCGGTGGCGACCCTGGTCGAGGCCGACAACGAGGAGGCGGTGCGGATGTGCGACGCCTTCGGCGGCCGGTTCGGCGAACTGGGTGGATCGGTGGCGTACGCGTTCTCGTTCGACCGTCACTGGATTGCCTCGCAGCCCGTCGTGGGCCAGGATGCGACCGCTCTCGCGCTGTCGCCGATCGCCAACTTCCCGCTGGCGGTGATCTGCTCGGCAGTGGGCGGCCGCGGCGCGGCATTCTTCGAACTCCTGCGGTCGGCAGGTGTCGCGACGCCGGTTCTGGCCCCGGCGGCTCTCGACGGCGCCGCTCTGCGCTACGTCGTGCCCCGGCACGAACCTCTGACCGTGATCAGCGAGGCATCCACGTACGGTGACGACCTCAGCAACCAGGTGAACGCCTATTTCGCCTCGATCATCACCGGAGATCTCCGCCGCGGGCGCGACGCCGCGGATCAGGAAACCGGCGGTCAGGCTGCGAGGGAGAGGGTCGAGGCGATCGTGGACGACCGCGTGGGGTGGGCGGTGACCGGCGCGGAGGCGCTCTGGATCTTCGTCCGGGCCGCGCAACGCACGGGGAGCCTCGAGGCGGCCGTCCTGGCGGCCGACATCGAACGCTTCGATGGCGTGGATCTGTGGATGGACTCGGCAACCTTCGGCCCCAACCGGCACGCCGCGGCGGGGCGGGCGTTGCGAGTCATCCGCCACGACGGTGGTGCCAGCCGCCTGGTCGAGGTACGCATCCCGTCCGAGCCGTAGCGCTACCGGCCGCTCGGATTCCCGCCACCGATCGAGAGTTCTCCCACGTCATTCCGGCGAAGGCCGGGATCCAGTGCCCGGCGCCGGCGGTGTGCGGTCGGCGGTTGGGCGAACTCCGCGCGCCGGCTCAGTAGCCCAGCGTGACGTCCACCGGCCCCAGCAGCGGCTCGCCTGCGCCGTAGCGGCGCACGTTCTCCGTCACACGGCGGTCCAGCAGCTCCAGCCCCATCTCCGGCGTGTTGCCCACGTGGGGCGTGATGATGCAGTTCGGCAGATCCCACAGCGCGTGACCGTCCGGAAGAGGCTCCGGGTCGGTGACATCCAGCCCCGCGCCGGCGATGCTCCCCGAACGGAGCGCGGCGACGAGATCGTCGGTGACGATGTGCTCGCCACGTGCCACGTTGACGATCCAGCAGTGATCCGGCATCACGTCCAGCGCCGCGGCGTCGATGATCCCCCTCGTCTCGGCGGTCAGCGCCAGCGCCACGACCACGGCATCGGCACTCGCCAGCGTCCGGGTCAGGCCCTCAGCGCCCACGACGTTCGCGCCGTGCATCGGCGCCGGGTGGCGGCGCAGCACCGTCGTGTCACAGTCGAACGGCTCCAGCAGCTTCAGCAACTCGGTGGTGATGCCCCCGCCGCCGAGGATCGTCACCTTGGCACCGCGCAGGTTGCGGCCCTCCGGCCCGAGCCAGCTGCGGGCACCGATGTAGGTGACCAGGCCGCGCATGCCGGCCAGCAGCATGCTCAGTGCCATCTCCGCCACCGGCTCGGCGTACACGCCCTTGCCGCAGGTCCAGAGGCGGTCCCCGTCGAGGAATCCGAGGTAGGGCTCGATGCCGGCGTAGGGCAACTGGATCCAGCGCAGTTGCGGCGCGGCCTCGAGCACCGGCCCCAGCAGGTGGGGGTTCTCCGGGTCTGCCCAGATCAGCCCTTCGGCCTCGTTGGCCGGCACGACGATGCCGCCACCGGCGGCGACGGCCACAGCCAGCGACTCCCGCCGCCAGCAATCCGGCTCCACGGCCACGGTGGGTTGGCGTGTCATCGTCGCTCCTCTGCTCTCTCTCGTCATTCCGGCCCCGCAGTCCGTCATTCCGGCGAAGGCCGGAATCCATGGGTGTCAAGTTCTGGGTCGCAGCACCGGCGGGGATGGCTCAGCGCGGTCTCCCGACGGTTCTCAGGCCTCCGGGCGCCAAGGCTAGATTGCACCACGGGTTACGAGTCGGGCGAGTCGGGAGGGCGCATGAAGGTACCGCTGACCGTCGGGGACTTCATCGACCGGGCCGCCCACGTCTACCCCGACCGTCCGGCATTGATCGACGAACCCGACCAGCCGGCGCCGAGTTGGGGGACGCTGACCTACGGCGAGGTCGCGACCCGCACCCGGGCGCTGGCCGCCTCGCTGGACCGCCTCGGCCTCGGCTTCGGCGAGAGAGTGGCGATCGTGTCGCACAACGCCGCCCGCTTGGCCACGGCCATGCTGGGCGTCAGCGCCGCCGGGCGCATCTCGGTGCCGGTGAACTTCCGCCTCAACGCCGCCGAGGTCGACTACATCGTGTCTCACTGCGGTGCCCGGCTGCTGCTGATCGACCCTGAGGTCGCCGACGACCTGGCCGGCGTGGCTTGCGAGCACCGCCTCGTCATCGGTCCCGAGGCCGACGAGGCTCTCTTCGCGGACCCCCGAACCGAGCCGCGCCCCTGGGAACCGGACGAGGACGCCACGGCGGCCATCAACTACACCAGCGGCACCACGGCGCGTCCCAAGGGGG
The DNA here is from genome assembly GCA_964618115.1 of uncultured Acidimicrobiales bacterium. Lineage (GTDB taxonomy): Bacteria > Actinomycetota > Acidimicrobiia > Acidimicrobiales > CATQHL01 > VXNF01. The sequence goes on along the minus strand of CAZTZI010000176.1, from coordinate 4,829 downwards.
TCGAGGTGACCCACCGCACGCTGTGGCTGAACGCGGTGACGTTCGGCTGGAGCGCCGGGGTGCGCGACCGCGACGTGTACCTGCACACGCTGCCGATGTTCCACTGCAACGGGCGGGGAATGCCCTACGCCCTCACGGGCGCCGGCGCCACCCAGGTCGTGATCCGCAAGATCGACGGCGCCGAGATCCTGCGCCGCATCGACCGCCACGGCGTCACCTACCTCTGCGGGGCGCCGGCCGTGGTGGCCGCCGTCCTGGCGGCTGCCGAGGATTGGCCCGGTCCGATCCCCGGTTCGGGCACGGTCCGCATGACGGTGGCGGGAGCGCCCCCGCCGACGCGCACCATCGAACGCATGGAGACAGAACTCGGCTGGGAGTGCATGCAGCTGTACGGGCTCACCGAGACGGCGCCGTACCTCACCATGAACCGGGTGCGCCCCGAATGGGACGACCTGACGCCGGCCGAGCGGGCGCGGCGGCTGGTGCGCCAGGGCGCGCCGGCGCTCGGCATCCGCGTGCGCGTCTCGGCCGACGGCGAGGTGGAGGCCCGGGGCAACCACGTCATGGAGGGGTACTGGGAGCAACCCGAGGCCAGTGTCGAGGCACTGGCAGGCGGTTGGTTCCACACCGGCGACGGCGGCTACCTCGATGACGACGGCTATCTCGTGCTCACGGACCGGCGCAAGGACGTGATCATCACGGGCGGGGAGAACGTCTCCTCCATCGAGGTGGAGGACTGCCTGTTCACCCATCCGGCCGTGGCGGAGGTGGCGGTGATCGGTGTGCCCCACGAGCGCTGGGGCGAGACGCCCAAGGCGCTGGTGGTGCTGGCATCCGGCGCCGAGGCCACCGACACCGAGTTGATCGCCCACTGCCGTGAGCGTCTGGCCCACTACAAGTGCCCCACCTCGGTGGAGTTCCGCGACGCCCTGTTCCGCACGGCCACCGGCAAACTCCAGAAGTACCGGCTGCGCGAGCCCTACTGGGCCGACCAGGAGCGCGCCATCAGCTGAGTCGTTCGTCGCCGCCGCGGCCTGCGAGTCATCGGGCGACCGCGCGCGGCACGGCGGCACTGAGTCATTCGTCGTCGCCGCGGTCTGCGAGTCATCGGGGGACCGCGCGCGGCACGGCGGCACTGAGTCATTCGTCGTCGCCGCGGTCTGCGAGTCATCGGGCTACCGCGCGCGGCACGGCGGCACTGAGTCATTCGTCGTCGCCGCGGTCTGCGAGTCATCGGGCTACCGCGCGCGGCACGGCGGCGACGAGAGTCGAGTCCCGGAAGAAGGCTTGGTCCGGGCGGGGCTGCCCGTTCGGATTCGGCCGCGTTCTCTGTATCGTGCTGTCGGCGAGAGTGCCGGCCAGTGGTTGCCCGGCAACCTCGGGTTCAGCGGTGATCCCCATCTGCCTCCCGTACCACCACCGCCGGCGCGTCCCGCCGGCTGCACGTAAGGAGACGAGCTGTGGCTTACAGGGCCGAGTACATCTGGATAGACGGATCCGTGCCTACCGCAGAGGTGCGTTCCAAGACGAAGATCCTCGCCGACGGCGAGGCACCGGGGATCTGGGGCTTCGACGGCTCCAGCACCAACCAGGCCGAGGGCAGCGACTCCGACGTCGTGCTGAAGCCGGTCTTCAACTGTCCCGACCCACTGCGCGGCGGCGACAACATCATGGTGCTGTGCGAGACGTTCCTGCCCGAAAGCATGGAGCCGCATCCCACCAACATGCGCGCCAAAACCAGGTCGATCCTCGACAAGTACGGGGATCAGGGCTTCTGGTTCGGGCTCGAGCAGGAGTACACCATGCTCGACCCGGTCACCAAGTGGCCGTCGGGCTTCCCTCCCAACGGCTTCCCGGGCCCGCAGGGTCCGTACTACTGCGGGGTGGGCGCGTTGCGCATCCACGGGCGCGAGGTGGTGGAGCAGCACACCGACTGGTGCCTGGGCGCAGGTCTGGCGATCTCCGGAACCAACGCCGAGGTGATGCCCGGCCAGTGGGAGTTCCAGATCGGCCCGCTGGATCCACTCGCCGTGGGCGATCACATCTGGGTGGCCCGCTACCTGCTGTACCGCGCCGGCGAGGACCATGAGATCGAGGTCAGCCTGGCGGCCAAGCCGATGCAGGGCGACTGGAACGGTGCGGGCATGCACACCAACGTGTCCACCGCGAGCATGCGCCAGAACTACGAGGCCGTGGTGGCCGCCGCCGAGGCGCTGGGCGCCGCCGGCAAGCCCGAGGAGCACATCGCGGGCTACGGCCACGGCATCGAGCTCCGGCTCACCGGCGCGCACGAGACCGAGCGCTATGACACCTACAGCTACGGGGTGTCGGATCGGGGCGCCTCGGTGCGCATCCCCTGGCAGGTGCACCAGGACGGGCGGGGCTACATCGAGGATCGCCGGCCGAACGCCAACGCCGACCCCTACGTGGTCACCGGGCTGCTGGTCCAGACGATCGGCGAGGCGCTTGCCTGACCATCCGAGCCGTCCGTAGCCCCCCTCGGGGGACTGCGGACGTCCGGGCGGTGGCGTCGGGGCTGCCCGGGGGCGTGAGGCCCTGTTCAGCGGCGGATGCGTAGGGGTTTGGAGACCTCGGCGAAGAAGTCGTTTCCCTTGTCGTCGATGACGATGAACGCGGGGAAGTCCTCGACGGTGATCCGCCAGACGGCCTCCATGCCCAGATCCGCGTGGTCGAGGACTTCCACGGCACGGATGGAGTCGGCGGCGAGGCGGGCGCCGGGGCCGCCGATGGAGCCGAGATAGAAGCCGCCGTAACGGGCGCAGGCGTCCACCACGGTGCGTGAGCGGTTGCCCTTGGCCAGCATGACCAGGCTGCCGCCGGCCGCCTGGAACTGCTCGACGTAGCTGTCCATGCGGCCTGCCGTAGTGGGGCCGAAGGAGCCCGAGGCGTAGCCCTCGGGGGTCTTGGCCGGCCCGGCGTAGTACACGGGATAGCGGAGCAGGTACTCCGGCATCTCCTCGCCGTCGTCCAGTTGAGCCTTGATGCGCGCGTGGGCGGCGTCGCGGGCGACGACGAGCGTTCCGGTGAGCGACACCCGCGTACGGACCGGGTGTGCGGTGAGAACCGCCCGGATCTCGTCCATCGGACGGTCCAGGTCGATCGCCACCGTCTCGGTCGACAGGCTCTCGCCGGTCGTCGCCGGCAGGAACCTGGCGGGGTCGGTCTCCAGCGCCTCGAGGAACACGCCGTCTGCGTTGATCCGTCCCAGCACCTGGCGGTCCGCCGAGCAGGACACGGCGATGGCCACCGGGCAGGAGGCGGCGTGGCGGGCGAGGCGCACCACCCGGACGTCGTGGCAGAAGTACTTGCCGCCGAACTGCGCGCCGATACCGAATTGGCGGGTGAGTTCCAGGATGCGCTCCTCCCAGCCGACATCCCGGAAGGCCCGGCCGCCGGATGAGCCGTCCTTGGGGAGGTGGTCCAGATAGCGCGCCGAGGCCAGCTTGGCCACACCCAGCGCGTACTCCGCCGAGGTGCCGCCGATCACCACCGCCAGGTGGTACGGCGGGCAGGCGGCGGTTCCGATCTTCCGCAGCTCGGCATCCAGGAAGTCGACCAGGCTGCCGGGGTTCAGCACGGCTCGCGTCTGCTGGTAGAGGAAGCTCTTGTTGGCCGATCCGCCGCCCTTGGCGATGAAGAGGAACTTGTACTCCTCGCCGGGCACGGCCTCGATCGCAATCTCGGCGGGGAGGTTGTTCCCCGTGTTCTGCTCGGTGAACATGTCCAGCGGCGCGAGCTGCGAGTAGCGCAGGTTCGACGTGCGGTAGGTGTCGAAGACTCCCTGCGAGATGGCGACCCGGTCGTCGCCGGCGGTCAGCACCTGCTGGCCCTTGCGGGCCTTGATGATGGCGGTGCCGGTGTCCTGGCAGCCCGGCAGCACGCCTCCGGCGGCGATGTTGGCGTTCCGCAGGAGTTCCGTGGCCACGAAGCGGTCATTGGCGGAGGCCTCCGGGTCGTCGAGGATGTTCCGCAGCTGCTGCAGGTGGCCGGGGCGCAGCAGGTGGGCCATGTCCCGCATTGCCTCGGCTGTCAGCAGCCGGATGGCCTCGTCGTCGACCTCCAGGAAGCGCCGCCCCGCGGCCTCGGTCAGCTGCACACCGTCGGTCATGAGAAGACGGAAGGGGAGATCGTCGCTGCCGGTGGGGAGCGTGTCCTCGTACGTGAAGTCCATTGGCGATTCGCTCATGTTTCCGGGGACAGTGACGAGTGGCCCACCGGCGATGCCGATCGATCCGCTGAGCAGTGGATTCCGGCCTCCGCCGGAAGGACGAGAGCGTCCGGCCCCGGCATGACTCAGCAGTGTCCGGCTCGCTGGTGTTTCTCCGGATCAACGGTACCGCGCCGCGGGCGCGGTTCAGCCCGCGGCGGGGGTGCCGGCGTAGGGGGCAGGGTCGTCGCGGGTCGGGACGGTCGGCTTGCTCCAGCTCATGGCCGTGGCCAGCCCGCTCGCCACGGTCCGCCAGGCTCGCGGGTTCCAGCCCTCGGCCGAGCCGACGACCTCCAACGAATGGTTGAGATGCACGATGGCCGGAAGCCGCTCGAGTGCGAGGCCGCGGACCATTTCCCGCTCGGGGTCGGCGAACGTCAGGAACCGATCCGCCCACGGACCCAGGAACTGGCTTGCCTGCTCCCCGGTGCCGCACACGAGCCAACCCACCCGGCAGTCGGCGCCCGAGAAGTTGCCCATCACCCGGCCGGCCGTTGGCAGGATCCAGGCGCTCTCGTGAGTGAACGGATCCAGTGCCACGAAGACGAGGTGGAACGTCGTGACCAATTCCTCGACCGCCCGGGGTTTCCCCGTCAGCGGC
>CAZTZI010000175.1:0-2960 GCA_964618115.1 uncultured Acidimicrobiales bacterium | reverse complement strand
GCAGGGAGCGGTGCTGATCGTCACCAACGTGGTCACGTTCATCGTCATCTACGCTGCCGCCTTCGACTCTGGCGCTTCCGACTCTGGCGGCAGCTACGCCGAATGGGCGGTGGTCGGCGCGTTGATCGTGGCCGGCGTCCTCACCGCACTCCATGCGTCACGCCTGGGTCCGGGGCACCTCCTGCTGTGGGGTGCGGGCATCCCCTTCATGGTCCCGTGCATCCTCGCTGTCGATGCGGGCGGCCCAGCGCTGGCGGCGAGCCTGGCGGTGACCTCGTCATTGCTGCAGATGGCCATGGCTGCGGGGCTGGCGCGGCTGCGACGGCTGATCACACCGGTCGTGGCCGGTGTGGCGTTCATGATGATCTCCCTGTCGGCGATGCCGATCGCCATGCGCCGGATCAGCGACGTGCCCGACGGCGCTTCCGAGCTGGCCGGCACCGCAGTCGGGGTGATCACGCTGGTGGTGGCCGCGCTGGCGATGCTGCGGGCCACCGGGCTGTGGCGTCTGTGGGCTCTGCCGATCGCCATCGTGATCGGCTGCGCCGGATCTGTCGCCCTGGGCACCTATGACGGCCAGCCGGCACTCGACGCCCCGTGGCTCGCCCTCCCCGATGTGGACAGCTGGCCCGGCTTCGCCTCCATCGCCAGTACGGATTACTGGTCGCTGCTGCCGGTGTTTCTGGTGATCAGTGCCGTGGTGGCGGCCCGCGCCACGAGCGAAGGCGTGTCAACGCAGGAGATCTCTCACCGCACGGCTCGCGCTGTCGACTTCCGCGGCGTGCAGCGCACGGTCGGTGTGGGCGGCCTGGCGGTGTTCCTGTCGGGAATCGCCGGCACCTTGCCGGCCATCTCCTACCTTCCGGCCACGATTTCCCTGCTCAGCTTCACCCGGGTCGCCGCACGGCGTGTCTGGCTGGTGATGGGGGCGATGCTGATCGTGCTCGCGCTGTTGCCCAAGGCGGTCGCTGCGCTGATCACCATTCCGCGACCCGTCAGCGGCGCGCTGCTGATGGCGATTCTGGGCTTGCTGTTCATCGAGGGGGTGCGGGCGGTGACGCGCGATGGCCTGAGCCGCCACCGCGGCTTCATCGTGGGCCTGTCGCTCTCCGTCGCAGTCGGCCTGCAGAGCCAGCCGAGCTTCCTGGAACTGCTCGGCGGTCCGGTTGCGGCGCTCTTGGGCAACGGCGTGCTCGTGGGCGTCGTCATCGCTGTGCTGCTCACCGGCGTGTTCGAGGTGACGAGCGCTCGGCGTCAGCGGTTCGAGACGGTGCTCGACCGGTCAGCCTTCGGTGACCTCGACGGGTTCTTGCGCAGGCTGGGCGACGGCATGGCGTGGAACAGTGCTTCGGTTGAGCGTCTGCGCGCCGCGGGGGAGGAGACGCTCACGGCGATGATGCAACTGCTCGAGGACAATCCCGGTGACGTGCCGCCGCGAGTGGTGCTCAACGCTCGGCCCGGAACTGGAGCGGTCGAGCTGGAGTTTCTGGCGCTGTTCTCCGAGGAGAACATCGAAGACCGGATCTCGTATCTCAACGAGCAGGCAGAGACGCCTGATGTCGGCGACCTCTCGTTTCGCCTGCTGCGGCTGCACGCCGCCGCTGTACGTCACCGCAGGTACCACGGCATCGACGTGGTCACCGTGGAGGTCGAAGGCTCCGCGGCATGACGTCGACGCATCAGTTGGGCCCGGGGCCATCACAGCGTCGAATAGCGTGCGTGCACGAATCTGCGCACTCATCGGAAGGGGACAGCAGGCATGAAGGGCTACGTCGTCATCGACAACGAGATACTCGACCCTGAGGCATTCGCGGAATTCGCCGCGAAGGTTCCCGACGCAATGGTCGCCTATGGCGGCCGGTTCATCGTGCGTGGGGGCAACCCGGAGGCCGTCGAAGGGGACTGGGCACCGGACCGGCTCGTCATCATGGAGTTCGACAGCCGTACCCAGGCCAGCGCTTTTGCCGCCTCGGCCGAGTTCGCCGCCCTCGCTGAGCTTCGTGGCCGCGCACTGAAGTCCAGGCTGCTGGTGGCCGAGGGGTACGACGCCGCCAGCTGAGCCACTCTCAGGACAGCCCGGCTCGGCCCGATTCGCCTGCGGGACCGGCCGGTACCCTCAAGCCTCCGATCTGCGGGGCTGTAGCTCAGATGGCAAGAGCACCTGCTTTGCAAGCAGGGGGTCACGGGTTCGAGTCCCGTCAGCTCCACCAGCGACTCCCATACTGCGAACACCCTTGCCCAAGGCAACCTCCGCAAGGTCGGCCCCGCCTATGGGAGAGTCCTCCGGGGTGGGGATGCTGTAGTGGATCGTCGCCCTGCCGGGCCTGACCTCGATCTCGTTGACGAAGGACCGGATGAAGGCACGGGACTCGGTGATCTCGCTCTCCCTGAGGAACTCGCTCATGTCCAGGGCGAAGGCCGCGATGGTCTCCACCTTGTCCAACGTCACCCTGCGCTTCGACAGCATGGCCCTGGCCTCCTCGGCGGCGGCCTCCAGCTTCTCCTTGCGCTCCCGGTGCTCCTTGATGCGGTCCGTGGCGTCGGACATCTCGATCTCCGTGGTCTCGATCACCTGCCAGATGCGTCCCAGCCGCCGCTTCACTTCCTCCAGCTCCTCCTCGATGACCTTCAGCCTCTGGCGCTGCTCCCTCGCCACCCCATCCATCTCCTCGTCCACGATCTGCACCAGGTCCCGGATGTTGGACTCGGTGAGGATGTTGTCCCGGATGTTCTCCACGATCAGCCCCTCGAAGCGCTTGGCGTTGAGCCTGGGGGTGGCGCAGGTTCCCCTGCCCTTCTTGAGGAGGGAGTGGCAGACGTAGTAGGTGTACCGGCCGCCCTTGGCCTCGGCGGCGGTCATGGCCTTGCGGCAGGCTTGGCAGCGGGCCAACCCGCTGAGCAGGTAGGGACTGGCGGCACGGCGGGGGTTGGCCTGCTTCGGGGCGCGGGAACCCAGCAGC
>CAZTZI010000174.1:0-34516 GCA_964618115.1 uncultured Acidimicrobiales bacterium | reverse complement strand
CAGCGCCTCCGGCCCCGGCGACCGAGGAACCTCCCGCACCGGAGGCGCTGTGCCGGAAGCCGAGCCGTTGCCGGAGTCGGTCCGGGGTGGGGAGGTCGCGCCGTCCGCGGTGGTTGCGTCCTCGCTGCCGTGGGCGCCCGTTGTGGAAGTGTTGTCCGCCGAGGATTGGTCGGTTGCGGGTGCCGCACCGGAGGGCGAAGGAGCGGTCTCCGTGACGGCGGGGTCCCGTGCCGCGGTCTCCCCTCCGGAGAACAGGGCGCCGGCAATCCCGATCGCCACCCCGGCCACGACCAGTAGCAGCAGAATCCGCACAGCGGGCCGGCGCGGCACGAGAGCGCGCAAGTGTTTCGAAGCCACCGCGGCCGACACTACGTGCCGCGGCGGCCCTGTCAGAGGATGGGTCGTTGGCGGTACCGGAGGTTCGAGAGCGACCGGTGGCCGCCCAGCCTCACGTCCGCAGGAGGATCTTTCCCGTCGTGGCGCGGCCCTCCAGGCGGCGGTGCGCCTCAGCGGCCTCGGCGAGTGGGAGTTCCAGGCCTATGCGGACGTCCATGCCCTCGCCGATCCAGTCGAACAGGTCCTGCGAGCGGGCGAGAAGGTCGGCGCGCTCGGCCACGTGATCCCAGAGGGTGGGGCGGGTGAGATAGAGCGAGCCCTCCTGCGACAGCCGCAGCGGGGCGATCGGCGGCACCGGCCCGGAGGCGTTGCCGAAGGTGGCCATCGTACCGCGCCGCCGCAGCAGACCCAGGCTGGCGTCGAAGACCGCCGCTCCGACCCCGTCGTACACCACATCCAGTGGGTGCGGCCCGGCGATGTCGACAATCGCCTCGGCAAAGTCCACGTCGTCGTAGAGGATCACGTGGTCGGCGCCCGCTCCGGCGGCCAACTCGCCCTTGGCCGGCGTGCCGACGGTGGTGAACACCTCGGCGCCGAGGCGCTTGGCCATCTGGATCAGCAGGAGGCCTGTGCCACCCGCTCCGGCGTGGATCAGGCAGCGGTGCCCCGGCTCCAGCGGGAAGGTGTCAACGACCAGGTAGTGCGCCGTCAGGCCCTGCAGCATGGCCGCAGCCGCGGTGTCCAGGGAGATCCCCTCGGGAACCGGTACCACGCCGGCGGCGTCCAGGGCGCACTGCTCGGCGTAGGAGCCCTGGCCGCCACACCACGCCACGCGGTCGCCTACCGAGACGTCGTTCACATCGGCGCCGACGGCTGTGACCACCCCGGCGCCCTCCAGCCCGGCGGTGTAAGGCACCGCGATGGGGTACAGGCCTATGCGCTGGTAGGTGTCGACGAAGTTGACTCCGGCGGCGGCAACGTCGGTGACGATCTGGCCTGCGCCGGGGGTGGGGTCGGGGAGATCCTCGAGGGAGAGAACCTCGGGGCCGCCGTTTGCGGAGATCCGGATGGCGCGCACAGTGCCTCCTCGGGTTGCTGGGTCTCGGCTGGGTTCGCCAACCGTACGCGCTGCCTGGCGGTGCCGCCCACTTGTCGCGACCCGCGCCTCCGCGGTGCTCTGTAGTCTCGACGGCGAGTGCCCGCAGTTGACCGGCCCACCTCTGAACGGCCCCCTCGCCGATGGCCCAGTCTCAGCCTGCCCAATCCCGAACGAGCCGGGACCCGCAGCCGGAAGACCAACCTGGCGCTCCTGGTGATGCTGGTGCTGGCGTGGGTGAGCGGTGCCTGCGCTTTCCTGCTCGGCGGCGCCTCGACCGCCTGGGTCGTCACGATGCACGGCATCGTGGGGTTCACGGTGGTGGTCCTGGCCCGCCCCAAGGTGCCGGTCGTGCGCCGGGGTTTGCGCCGCCGCCGTCCCAGCCGCTACGCCTCGATGCTGCTGGGCATCTGCGTCACCGGGGCGTTCGCCACCGGGGTTGTGCACGCGCTGGGGGTGTGGCAGGCCATCGGCGTGTGGTCGCCCATGGGCCTGCACCTGATATTCGCTCTCGCGGCGGTGCCGCTGGCGGCCTGGCACGTCGTCGGCCGCCCCCAGCGCGTCCGTCCGGTGGATCTCTCCCGGCGGACTGCGCTTCAGGCGCTCGCCGTGGCGGGAGTCGCGCTGGTGGCTCGCACGGGCTTCGAGCGGCTGTTCGCCGCCGAGCGGCGCTTCACCGGCTCGCACGAAGTGGGGTCGGGCGAGCCGAGGCGGATGCCGGTTGTGCAGTGGCTCGACGACTCCCCCCCGACAATCGATCCCGACGATTGGGTGCTGCGGCTGCGAGGGTCGACCGAGCGCGACGTGGGCTACCGGGAACTGGTCAGCCACAGCCGCACGACCGAGGCCACGCTGGACTGCACCAGCGGCTGGTACAGCACGCAGACGTGGACAGGCGTCCGGCTGGCCGACCTGCTGGGGCCGGAGATTTCCGGCCGGAGCCTGGAGGTGCGCTCGGCGACCGGCTACGGGCGCCGCTTCCCGCTGAGCGATCTCGACAGCATGATGCTGGCCCACGAGGTCGGCGGTGCACCCCTGTCGCGCGGCCACGGCTTCCCGGCTCGACTCGTGGTGCCCGGGCGCCGCGGGCTCTGGTGGGTCAAGTGGGTGACGGAGATTCACGTCAGCGACCGGCCGTGGTGGGTCCAGACGCCGATCCCGTTCACCTGAGGGCGGTGGCCGCACCGCCGCCACCGGTGGCCCGGGCGTGGCGATACGACCCCTGACCGGTATAGTGCATCGTTCCCCCGGCAGCGACGCCAGGGACAATCGACGTCTGCGAAGGCCTGCGGTCGTGCCTCCGGGGCGCTTGGCGCAGGAACCACGCAGCAAACCGAGACCCGCTCCGCCCGGCTATGCCCGAGCGGAGCGTTCGCGTACACACGAAGACGAGCAGGCGCAACGACCACGGCGACGATATGGCGAGCAAGGCGATCATCGGCGAGAAGGTGGGCATGACCCAGGTCTGGGACGACAGCGACCGCGTCGTCCCGGTCACGGTCCTGCGCGTCGAGCCGTGCCGGGTCGTGCAACTCAAGACCCCGGAGACCGACGGCTACTCGGCGCTGCAGGTCACGTGGGGTTATGCCGACGCGGCCAAGCTCAACAGCCCCGAGCTCGGCCATTTCGAGCGCCACGGCGCCGAGCCCGGCCGAACGCTCGTGGAACTCCGCCTCGATGACGTGAGCGACTACGCCGTCGGGCAGGAGATCACCGTCGACATCCTCGCCGACGGCGAGTTGGTGGACGTGACCGCCGTCAGCAAGGGCAAGGGGTTCGCCGGCGTGATGAAGCGTCACGGGTTCAGCGGTCAGAAGGCCTCCCACGGCACCCACAAGGTTCACCGTGCGCCCGGGGCGGTCGGCCAGTGCGCCACCCCGTCTCGCATCTTCAAGGGCCGCAAGATGCCGGGTCGTCACGGCGCACGCAGGACCACCACCTTGAATCTCCGGGTTGTCAAGGCCGACGCCGAGAGGAACCTGCTGCTGGTGAGAGGCTCGGTGCCCGGTCCGCGCGGCGGCCGGGTCGTCATCCGCGACGCTGTGAAGGAGGCGTAGCGAGCCGTGGCCGCCGTTCCCCTCCGCAGTGTCACCGGCTCCGAGACCGGCACGGTGGAACTCACACCCGACGTCTTCGGCATCGAACCCAACGAGGCGGTGATGCACCAAGTGGTGACCGCGCAGTTGGCGGCCCGTCGCAGCGGCACGCACAATACGAAGACCCGCTCGGAGGTGCGCGGCGGTGGCGGCAAGCCGTGGCGCCAGAAGGGCACGGGTCGATCCCGGCACGGCTCCATTCGCTCCCCGCTCTGGCGGGGCGGCGGAATCGCCCACGGCCCCCGACCACGCAGCTACGCCCAGTCCACCCCTAAGAAGATGAAGCGTCTGGCGCTGCTCTCGGCACTGTCGGACCGCGCGGCCGACGACAGGATCATCGTCGTCGAGGACTGGGGGTTCGAATCGCCCTCCACTGCATCGGCGGTCCGGAAGCTGGAGGCACTCGGCGCGCACGGCCGGGTACTCGTCGTGCTCGAGCGCGACGACGTGGCGGCCCGGAAGAGCTTCCGCAACCTGCAGCGAGTGCACACCCTGCCCGCCGATCAGCTCAACACCTACGACGTGCTGGTGAGCGACGTCGTCGTCTTCACCAGTGCGAGCCTGGCGGAGGTGAACCGGTCGTGAAGGACGCCCGTGACGTGATCCTGGAGCCGATCATCAGCGAGAAGGCGTTCTCGCTGCTGGAGCAGAACGTCTACACGTTCAAGGTCCACCCGTCGAGCACGAAGCCCGAGATCGCCAAGGCGGTCGAGCAGATCTTCGATGTCCACGTCCTCAACGTGAACACCCTCCGGCGCCGCGGCAAGCGCATCCGGAACCGTCGCCGCCTCACCTACGGCAGCCGGCCGGACACCAAGAGGGCCATGGTCACCCTCGCCGAGGGCGACTCGATCGAACTCTTCGAGGTATGAGGTCATGAGCATCCGGCGCCGCAAGCCCACGAGTCCGGGACGCCGCTTCCAGACGTCGCACGACTTCTCCGAGATCACCCGCAGCACGCCGGAGAAGTCGCTGCTGGCGCCCCGGCCCTCCACCGGCGGGCGCAACAACGCGGGCCGCAAGACGGCGCGGCACCGTGGCGGCGGCCACAAGCGCCGCTACCGGATCATCGACTTCCAGCGTCGCAAGGACGGCGTCCCGGCCAAGGTGGCGTCCATCGAGTACGACCCCAACCGGAGTTGCCGCATCGCTCTGCTGCACTACTACGACGGGGCGAAGTCCTACATCCTGGCGCCTGACGGCATCGCCGTCGGTGACGTGCTCGAATCGGGGACCAGCGTGGAGATCCGCCCGGGCAACGCCCTGCCACTGCGCTACATCCCGGTGGGCACCGTCGTGCACAACGTCGAATTGAAGCCGGGCGCCGGCGGGCGCATGGGCCGTGCCGCCGGGACCCGCCTCCAACTCGTGGCCAAGGAGGGCGGCGACGCCACGCTGCGGCTGCCCAGCACCGAGATGCGGCGGGTGCCCATCGACTGCCGGGCCACGGTGGGGGCGGTGGGCAACGCCGAGCACGAACTCGTCCAGATCGGCAAGGCCGGGCGCAACCGCCACAAGGGCGTCCGCCCGCAGACCCGGGGTGTCGCCATGAACCCGGTGGACCACCCCCTCGGCGGCGGCGAGGGCAAGAGTTCCGGCGGCCGGCACCCGGTGTCGCCGTGGGGCAAGCCCGAGGGTCGCACCCGCAACCCGAAGAAGCAGTCGTCGCAGATGATCGTGCGCCGCAGGCGCACCCGCGGGCGCCGGCGGTAGGAGGCTCACGATGCCCAGAAGTCTGAAGAAGGGCCCGTTCGTCGATCATCACTTGCTCGCCAAGGTGGACGAGTTGAACGACTCGGGCGAGAGGCGCGTCATCCGCACGTGGTCGCGCCGCTCCACGATCATTCCCGACATGGTCGGGCACACCCTTGCGGTCCACGACGGTCGCAAGCACGTGCCGGTCTACGTCACCGAGGCCATGGTGGGTCACAAGCTCGGTGAGTTCGCCCCCACTCGCACGTTCAGGTTTCACGCCGGCCAGGAGCGAGGGGGCAGGCGCTGATGGCCACCGACCTCGCCGCTCCCACCGCCCGCGCCTCGGCGCGCTACGTGCGCAGCTCTGCCTCCAAGGTTCGCGCCGTGCTCGATCTGATCCGTGGCGAGTCCTACGAACGCGCCAGCGAGATCCTGCAGTTCTCCGAGCGCCGGATCGCGCACACGGTGGCGCGCTGCCTGGACTCAGCGGCCGCCAACGCCGAGCACAACGCAAACCTGCCGGCGGAAGAGTTGTTCGTGTCGGTCTGCTACGCCGACGAGGGTCCGACGCTGAAGCGCTGGCGCCCGCGCGCCCGCGGCCGGGCAACGCCCATCATGAAGCGGACGTGCCACATCACGATCACCCTGGAGCGCTATTCCCTGGCCGAGCGCGAAGCCCGCGCCGAGCGAGGTGTCAGCAGCGGTGCCGCAGCCGAGGTCAGGCGCCGCCGCGTGGCGGCCAGCCGTGCGGCCGCGGAGCAGGAAGCCACCGCGGAGGACGCCGCCGCGGAGGACGCCGCCGCCGAACAGGCTGACTCTGCAGAGGACGCCGCCGAGGGGCACGAGGCGGCCTCTGAGGCGGACGCCACCTCGGACGCCGCCGACGGCGACAAGGAGATCTGATGGGTCAGAAGGTCAACCCCTACGGGTTCCGTCTCGGAATCACGACCGACTGGAAGTCTCGCTGGTTCGCCACGCGCAAGGAGTACCAGGAGTTCGTGATCGAGGACTGGAAGATCCGCGACTACCTCATGGGCGAGTTGCCCCACGCCGCCATCAGCCGTATCGAGGTGGAGCGCACGAGGGACCGCCTGCGCATCGACGTGCACACCGCTCGCCCGGGCATCGTGATCGGGCGGAAGGGCTCCGAGGCCGACCGGCTGCGCGGCGGACTTGCCAAGATCACCGGCAACAAGCGGGTTCAACTCAACGTCCAGGAGATCAAGCAGCCGGAGCTGGACGCGGCGCTCATCGCCCAGGGCATCGCCGACCAGCTCACCGGCCGCGTGGCGTTCCGTCGGGCCATGAAGCGAGCCGTCCAGAATGCCCAGAAGGCCGGCGCGCAGGGAATCCGGGTGCAGTGCTCGGGCCGCCTCGGCGGCTCGGAGATGGCGCGCACCGAGTGGTACCGCGAGGGCCGGGTACCGCTTCACACGCTGCGTGCCGACATCGACTACGGATTCAGGGAGGCGCACACGACCTACGGTCGGATCGGCGTGAAGGTGTGGACCTACAAGGGTGACATCCTGCCCTATCGCCTCGACACCGACGAGAGGATCAACCGCGAGGCGGCGATGGCCGTCGGCGAGACCGCCGGACCCGCCCGCTCGCGCAAGGTCGTGTCCTCCGCGGCTCGACGCCGGGGCGCCGCCCCGACCCCCACGCCGGCGCCCGAGGCCGACGAGCAGGAATTCCCGACCGAACTGGAAGAACTGCGCCCCCTGGTGGCCGAGGCCGACGAGGAATTCGAGCGCCTTCTCGAACAGGAGGAGGAGATCGAGCGGGCCTCCAAGGAGCAGCACGAGACGCCCCATTTCCGACCGGGGGATGCTGACTGATCATGTTGATGCCGATGAAGCTGCGACACCGCAAGCATCACCGCGGCCAAGCGAAGGACGCTGACCGACCATGTTGATGCCCAAGAAGGTTCGACACCGCAAGCATCACCGCGGCCGCACGAAGGGTGTCGCCAAGGGCGGCACCACCGTGGCCTTCGGCGACTACGGGATCCAGGCCCTCGAGCCGGGCTGGATCACCGCGCCGCAGATCGAGGCCGCCCGTGTGGCGATGACCCGCCACGTGCGCCGCGGCGGCAAGGTCTGGATCAACGTCTTTCCCGACAAGCCCGTGACCCAGAAACCGGCCGAGACCAGGATGGGATCCGGCAAGGGGAACCCCGAGCGCTGGGTGGCGGTGGTGCGTCCCGGCCGCGTGCTGTTCGAACTCTCCTACTCCGACCCTGTGGTGGCGCGAGAGGCCATCGAGCGCGCCATCCAGAAGCTTCCGATCCGGGCGCGGTTCGTGTCCCGGAACCAACCGGTGTAGTCATGGCCCGCTCCAAGGCACTGGCCGACCTGAGCGATGTCGAGTTGTTGGGCATGCTGGATCAGGCGAAGGACGAGGCCACCAACCTCCGGTTCCAGCACGTCACGGGACAACTCGACAACGTGAACCAGCTCGCAGGAACCCGCAAGCAGGTGGCGCGCATCCTGACGGAGCTCCGTGCCCGCGAGATCAGCGCCGCCGAAGTGGCCACGACGCGCCAGGCCGTCGGCGTGGATGCATCCGACGACGTCGGAGCCGACGACGCCGGCCCGCCACGGGTGTTCAAGAGGAGGCGCCGCCGCGATGACTGAGGAAGCACCGATGACCGATCCGACCCCCGAGCAGTCGCCTGCCCCCGAGTCAGCAGGAGCCACCGCACCGGCTGCCGCGCGCAACCGTCGCAAGAGCCGGGAGGGCGTCGTGGCGTCCGCGTCCATGGACCGGACGGCTGTTGTGGTCGTGACCGAGCAGGTGCGCCACCGGCGCTATGACAAGACGGTCCGTCGCCACAAGCGCCTCTACGTCCACGACCAGGACAACGACCTGCGCGTCGGCGACCGCGTCCGGGTCGCGGAGACCCGCCCGCTCTCCAAGCTCAAGCGCTGGCGACTCGTGCAGATCCTCGAGCGGGCGCGCTGAGAGGGGGGCAGGATGATCCAGCAGGAGACGCGCCTCCGGGTGGCGGACAACTCCGGCGCCAAGGAGGTGCTCTGCATCAAGGTGCTGGGCGGCTCACGCCGTCGCTACGCCTCGATCGGAGACGTGTTCGTGGCCACGGTGAAGGACGCCATTCCCGGTGCCAAGGTTCGTAAGGGCGACGTGGTGCGCTGCGTGGTGGTCCGCACCCGCAAGGAGAAGCGCCGGCCCGACGGCAGCTACATTCGCTTCGACGAGAACGCCGCGGTGGTCCTCGACGAGAACAACCAGCCCCGCGGGACGCGCATCTTCGGTCCCGTGGGCCGGGAACTCCGCGAGAAGCGTTTCATGCGCATCGTCTCGCTGGCTCCTGAGGTGCTGTGATGGCCAAGATCCGCAAGGGTGACCGCGTCGTGGTGCTCTCGGGCAAGGATCGCGGCAAGGAGGGAGTGGTCTCGGCCGTCTTCCCCGCCAAGGGCACCCTTCTCGTCGACGGTGTCAATGTCGTCCGCAAGCACCGCAAACCCAACCAATCCGGCGTCATGCAGGGCGGCATCATCGACAAGGACATGCCCATCCCCATTTCCCGGGTGGCTCTCATCAGTCCCCAGGACGGCAAGCCGACGCGTGTGGGGTTCCGGATCGCGCCCGACGGCGGCAAGGTGCGGATCTGTCGCCGCACCGGGGCGGACATCCCATGACGGTGGCATCGGCGACCACGCCGCGGCTCAAGCAGTTGTACCGGGACGAGTTGCGTGCCCGGCTTCAGGAGGACCTGGGACTCGACAACGTCATGCAGGTGCCCACGCTGGAGAAGATCGTTCTGAACATGGGGGTCGGCGACGCCTCGCGCCAGGCGCGTCTGCTGGAGGGCGCCATCGCCGACATGACCATCATTGCCGGGCAGCGGCCGGTGACGACCAGGGCGAAGCGTTCGATCGCCGGCTTCCGCCTGCGGGAGGGGAACGCCGTCGGGGTGAAGGTCACGCTACGGGGCGATCGCATGTGGGAGTTCTTCGACCGGCTCATCAACCTGGCGATCCCGCGCATCCGCGACTTCCGGGGCCTGTCGCTCAACTCCTTCGACGGGAACGGCAATTTCTCCTTCGGCGTTTCCGAGCAGTTGATCTTCCCCGAGATCGACTACGACAAGATCGACACCATCCGCGGCATGGACATCACCCTGGTGACGTCGGCACCCGACGATGCAACGGCGCGGGTACTCCTGGAGTCGTTCGGCTTCCCGCTCCGGCGGGAGCAGGGCTGAGGGATTCCGACGAACGATTCGACGTATCGATTGGCGAGAGAGACGACATGGCAAAGCAGGCACTAGTCAACAAGCAGGCCCGCACACCGAAGTACCGGGTGCGGGCGTACACCCGCTGCCGCCGGTGCGGTCGGCCGCGTTCGGTGTACCGGAAGTTCGGGTTGTGCCGCATCTGCCTGCGCGAACTCGCCCACGCCGGGGAAATTCCCGGGCTCACGAAGGCCAGCTGGTAGGGGGTTGTCGTCCATGACCATGACCGATCCGATCGCCGACATGCTCACTCGAATCCGCAACGCCAACGTGGCCATGCACGAGGAGGTGCATATGCCCTCCTCGAAGCTGAAGGAGGCCTTGGCGGAGGTGTTGCGGCGCGAGGGTTACATTCATGGCTATCAGGTGGCCAACGTCGATGGCCCGGGACGGACGCTGACCATCGACATGAAGTACTCACCGGATCGTGAGCGGGTCATCAGGGGTCTTCGGCGGGTCTCCAAGGCTGGGCTCCGCGTGTACATCAAGGCCGACCGGGTGCCGCGGGTACAGGGCGGTCTCGGCATGGCGGTGCTGTCCACCAGCAAGGGCCTGATGACCGACCAGGAGGCTCGCCGGCGGCGTATCGGCGGCGAGATCCTCTGCTACGTCTGGTAGGTGCGCTGTGTCTCGCGTGGGTATGTCGCCGATCCCGGTACCTCCCGGTGTCTCGGTCACCGTCGCGGACGGTGACGTCACCGTGATGGGTCCGAAGGGCACCCTGCGGCACCACGTGCCGGCGGTGATCTCCGTCCGCCAGGAGGGTGATGTGCTGCTGGTGACCCGCGCCGACGACGAGCGGGAGTCGCGTGCGCTGCACGGTCTGACCCGCGCGCTCGTCAACAACATGGTGGTCGGTGTGCATGAGGGCTACCGGAAGGATCTCGAGATCATCGGTGTCGGCTACCGCGCCACCGCCAACGGCCCCGGGCGCCTGGAGTTGCAACTGGGCTTCAGTCATCCGGTCTCGGTGGAGGCGCCCGAGGGAATCACTTTCGAAGTGCCCTCCCAGACCGCCATCAGGGTTCACGGGATCGACAAGCAGGCGGTCGGCCAGGTGGCCGCGCAAATCCGCGCGCTGCGCAAGCCCGAGCCGTACAAGGGCAAGGGGATCCGCTACGCCGGGGAGTATGTCCGCCGCAAGGCTGGTAAGGCCGCCAAGTGAGTCCACCGCTACCGCAGGGAGCAGATCAATGACGAACACCTCCGCAGAACGGCGGCAAGGCCGGATCCGGCGCCACCGGAGGGTGCGTAAGAAGATCGCCGGGACGGCCGAGCGCCCGCGTCTGGCGGTGTACCGCTCCAACCGCCACACCACTGCACAGGTCATCGACGACGCCAGCGGCCGCACCCTGGTCGCTGCCTCGACCCTGGAGCCGGACTTGCGGCAGAGCGAGGCCACCGGCGTGAGCGCTGCGAGCGCCGTCGGGCGCCTGGTTGCCGAGCGTGCCTCCGCCGCCGGGATAACGACGGTTACCTTCGACCGCGGCGGCTATCGCTACCACGGGCGAGTGGCGGCGGTCGCCGATGCCGCCCGCGAAGCCGGGATGCGACTCTGATGGCGCCCGCCGGTGCGCTGGCCTCGCGCCTGCAATTGCGTGATTCCCGTGTCATCCACATCAACCGGGTGGCCAAGGTGGTCAAGGGCGGGCGGCGCTTCTCGTTCTCCGCTCTCGTCGTCGTCGGCGACGGCGCCGGTCACGTCGGTCTCGGCTACGGCAAGGCCAAGGAGGTTCCCCTCGCCATCCAGAAGGGCACCGAGGAGGCGCGCAATTCACTTTTTGCGGTGCCTCTGGCGGGTACGACGATCGTGCATCCCACGCTCGGGCGCTGGGGTGCGGGCAAGGTGCTGCTCAAGCCGGCGGCACCCGGTACAGGTGTCATCGCGGGCGGTGCCGCCCGCGTCATTCTTGAGGAGGCGGGTGTCGGCGACGTGCTCTGCAAGTCGCTGGGCTCGGCCAATCACATCAACGTTGCCAGGGCCACTATTGCCGGCCTGCTCTCGCTGATGCGCCCCGACCACGTGGCGCGCCTGCGCGGTCTCGATCCCAGCGAGTTCGTTCCCCCGGCGCTGCTGGCGGCCTACAACGAGACCGAGCGCACACGGCGCCTGGCTCTGCGCGGCGAGGAGGGATGACGTGGCACTGCGCGTGACGCAGGTTCGTTCCGGCATCGGTCGTAAGCCTCCCCAACGGGGCACGCTGCGCGCCCTGGGGCTCGGAAGGATCGGCAAGTCGAGAGTTCTCAGCGATCGTCCCGACGTCCGGGGCATGCTGGCGGCGGTCTCGCACCTGGTGGAAGTCGAGGAGGTGCCCGAATCGTGAAGGTCCATGACCTGAAGCCCCCACCCGGGAGCCGCACGCCGCGCCGTCGCGCCGGTCGGGGCATCGGCGGCAAGGGAGGCAAGACCGCCGGGCGCGGCACGAAGGGTCAGAAGGCCCGGGGCAAGGTGCCCGTCGGCTTCGAGGGGGGCCAGATGCCTCTCCAGCGCCGGGTGCCCAAGCTGCGCGGTTTCAACAACCCGTTCCGGGTGACCTACCAGCCCGTCAACCTCGACGTCATCGAGGCTTCGGGCCTCGACGAGGTGACGCCCGAGACCCTCTACGCCCGCGGGCTCGTGAGCAAGGGTGCGCTGATCAAGGTGCTCGCCCGCGGCGAGGTGACCCGCGCGGTCACCGTTCGCGCCCATGCGTTCTCCGAGGGAGCCCGTGCCGCCCTCGAGGCGGTGGGGGCGACCACCGAGGTCCTGCCCCTGCCGTGGGGCGACCGCCGCCCGCCGGCGCGGGGCAACGCCCTCACGAATCGCTAGAGATCCCCGAGCCGCCGGAGGGAGAATCGCCCAGTGGCCCGAATCCTGCAGAACATCGCCAACATCTTCCGGATCGAGGATCTGCGGAGCAAGATCCTCTTCACGCTCGGCATGCTGGTGGTGTACCGGCTGGGGGCCTTCATCCCGGCGCCCGGGATCAACCTGGAGGCCATCCGCCCCCTCCAGGAGGCGGCTGAGGACGGCGGGATCCTCAACTTCCTGCAGCTCTTCTCGGGCGGCGCGCTCACGCAGTTCGCCATCTTCTCGCTGGGGATATTCCCGTACATCACCGCTTCGATCATCATGCAGGTCATGGGCGTCGTGGTGCCGCGTATCGAGCAGTGGCAGCAGCAGGGAGCCATCGGCCAGCGCAAGATCAACCAGTGGACGCGCTACCTGACGATCGGGATCGCGCTCATCCAGTCCACGGGGTTCGCCTTCCTGTTCCACAACCAGGGCGGCGGCCTGGCCGGCAGCACCGGCATCCCCGACCTCCTGCCGGAGTTCACGGCGCCGCGGGTGGGGCTCGTCGTGCTGACGCTGACGGCGGGGACCGCCCTGCTGATGTGGATGGGCGAGTTGATCACGCAGAAGGGCATCGGCAACGGCATGTCGATCATCATCTTCGCCGCCGTGGTGAGTTCGTTGCCCAACCAGTTCTCGCTCGTCAAGGGCAACTCCGGCTGGCCCGGCGTGTTCGAGGTCGGGGCCATGTACCTCGTGCTGCTCGTGCTGATCGTGTTCGTGGAGCAGGGCCAGCGCCGCATCCCGGTGCAGTTCGCCAAGCGTGTCGTCGGTCGCCGGATGACCACCGGAGGCAGCACCTACATCCCGCTGAAGGTGAACCAGTCGGGCGTGATCCCCATCATCTTCGCCAGTTCGGTGCTGTACCTACCGCAACTGGTCGTCGTGGTGCTCCCGTCCGGCGGGTGGGGCGAGGCGATCCGCACCTGGGTCAACGATCATCTGCTGCGCTACGACGATCCCTTCTACCTGGTCTTCTTCGGCCTGCTGATCATCGGCTTCGCCTACTTCTACACGGCCATCAGCTTCGATCCGGTCAAGCAGGCCGACAACATCCGCAAGCAGGGCGGATTCGTGCCGGGCATCCGGCCCGGTCGGCCCACCGAGCGCTACCTGGCGCACATCCTGTCGCGCATCACGCTGCCCGGATCGCTCTTCCTGGCGCTCATCGCCCTGACGCCCGCCGTGGTGATCGGGAACATCGTGCCCACCAGCACGCAGGGCATCTTCAGCTTCACCGGCATCTCGATCCTGATCGCCGTGGGCGTTGCGCTCGAGACGATGAAGCAGATCGACAGCCAGTTGATGCTACGCAACTACGAAGGCTTCCTGAAGTGAGTACCAGTTGATGCTGCGCCCACATCGTCGGAGGCTTCCTGAAGTGAGTGCCAGCCGATGCTGCGCCCACATCGTCGAAGGATTCTTGAAGTGACCACCGGGAGTGCCTGACATGGGCGGCGTGATCGCCGTCCTCGGGCGCCAGGGTGCCGGCAAGGGCACGCAGTGTGCGATGCTCGCCGAGCGATTCGACAGGGTGGTCCACGTGTCCACCGGTGACATGCTGAGGGACGCCGCAGCCTCCGACACCGCGCTGGGTCGTCGTGCGGGCGCCATCATGGCAGCCGGCGAGTTGGTGCCCGACGACGTGATGTGCGACATCGTGGCCGAACGGGTCGGCGACCTGCTGGCGGCCGGAGCCACCGTGTTGCTCGACGGGTTTCCCCGGACTCCGGCCCAGGCCGACGCGCTTGCCGAGATGACCGCCCCCGGCGGCCTCCTCGGCGCGGTCCTGATCGACGTCGGAACCCGGGAGGTCTCGGACCGGATGATGGCCCGCGGTCGCGTCGACGACACTGCCGCCGGCATCGCTCGCCGCCTCGAACTCTACGAGACGCAGACGGCCCCACTGATCCACTGGTTCGGGGAGCGGTCCCTCCTACGGGCCGTCGACGGCACCGGAGCGCCGGCGGAGGTCTTCGATCGGCTGACCGAAGCGGTCGGCGGGTTGGTGCCGCTGACGTTGTCTCGGTAGCCTGGTAAGTCGCGTTCGAGGCGGGAGTAGGGCTCTGGCGAAATCGAAACAAGACGCGATCCTCATGGAGGGCAGGGTTCTGGAATCCCTTCCCAATGCCATGTTCAAGGTCGAGTTCGACAATGGCCACCAGGTACTGGCCCACATCTCGGGGAAGATGAGGATGCACTACATCCGCATCCTTCCCGGTGACCGTGTGCAGGTGGAGTTCACACCCTACGACCTGCAGCGCGGGCGTATTACTTACCGGTACAAGTAGCGGCTCCCGGACGAACCGTGGATTCCGCCGCAGGCGGCAGCCGGACAGACGACGAGATAAGGCGGATGCGGAAATGAAAGTGCGCCCCAGCGTCAAAGCCATGTGCGACAAGTGTCGGGTGATCCGTCGCCATGGTCGCGTGCGGGTGATCTGCGACAATCCGCGGCACCGCCAGAGGCAGGGCTGACATGGCGCGCATCGCTGGCGTCGACATCCCGCGGAACAAGCGCGCCGTGGTGTCACTCACGTACATCTTCGGCATCGGCCCGACGGTCGCCGGGCAGACCTGCGAGGCCGTCGGCATCAGTCCCGACGTGCGGGTCAAGGATCTGACCGACCAGGAGGTGGCTCGCCTCCGGGCGCACATCGAGCGCAATCTCAAGGTCGAGGGCGATCTGCGCCGCCGGGTTGGCCAGGACATCAGCCGCAAGCTGGAGATCGGCTGCTACCAGGGCATCCGGCACCGCCGGGGCCTGCCGGTGAGGGGCCAGCGCACCCACACCAATGCCCGGACGCGCAAGGGACCGCGCAAGACCGTGGCGGGCAAGAAGACCGTCATGAAGAGGAAGTAAGGCAGAGAGAGCAAGGCAGGAGTGGCAGCGGCGCCGACCGGAGCGCCCCACCACCACGATCGGTAAGCCGCGCTGCCCACGGGCGCGCATCGCACCGCTCACGAAACGTACCGAGGGGTCATGGCAGAAAGACAGGCACGCCGGCCACGCCGCCGCGAGCGCAGGAACATCGGGCACGGCGTCGTGCACATCAAGAGTTCCTTCAACAACACGATCATCACGGTCACGGACCTGCGGGGGAACGTGGTCGCCTGGGCCTCGGCCGGCAACGTCGGCTTCAAGGGTTCACGCAAGTCCACCCCGTATGCCGCGCAGATGGCGGCCGAGGAAGTGGCGCGGCGGGCCATGGAGTTCGGCGTGCGCAAGGTGGACGTGCAGGTACGGGGTCCCGGATCGGGCCGCGAGACGGCGATCCGCTCGCTGCAGAACCTCGGTCTGGAGGTCACCGGCATCAAGGACGTGACTCCCGTCCCGCACAACGGCTGCCGGCCGCCGAAGCGGCGGCGCGTCTGATGTCGCGCTACACCGGACCCAAGGCGAGGGTGTCGCGCCGGCTGGGAACCAACATCTTCGGCACCAAGGGCGAGACGGTGGCGCTCGACAAGCGTCCCTACCCTCCTGGCGAGCACGGCCGCTCCCGGCGACGCACGACCGCCTCCGAGTACCTCCTCCAACTCCAGGAGAAGCAGAAGGCCCGCTTCACCTACGGCTTGACCGAGCGCCAGTTCCGCAACCTCTATGCGGAAGCCAGCCGCCGCTCGGGCGTCACCGGCGAGAACATGCTCAGCTATCTCGAGTCGCGCCTCGACAACGTGGTGTACCGGGCCGGCTGGGCCGCCACCCGGCCCCAGGCGCGCCAATTCGTGCGGCACGGCCATGTGTCGGTGAACGATCGCCGCGTCACGATCCCGAGTTTCCGGGTGGGCGCCGGCGATGCCGTCTCTGTGCGCGACAAGGCGCGCGCCATGACAGTCCTGCAGTGGAACGTCGATGTTCTGGATCGGGTGCCACCCGTCTGGCTCGATGTCGTCGAGGAGGGCTGGGCAGCGAACGTGGTGTCGCTTCCCACGCGGGACCAGATCGACGTGCCCATCCGCGAGCAGTTGATTGTCGAGCTGTACAGCAAGTAGCTCCAGCGAGGTTGCACATGCTTGAGATCAAACACCCCACGGTCGCCGCGGCGTCTGCCACCGACAACCGGCAGAAGTTCGTCATCGGCCCGCTGGAACCCGGATTCGGCTACACGATCGGCAACGCCCTGCGGCGCACGCTGCTCTCGTCGATCCCCGGCGCGGCCGTGACGCACGTCCGCTTCGACGAGGCGCTGCACGAGTTCGACACGCTGACCGGCGTCGTCGAGGACATCTCCGACATCATCCTGAACCTCAAGGACCTCGTGCTGCACAGCCACAGCCCCGAACCGGTGCAACTGCGTATCGATGTGCTGGGTCCGGCGGAGGTGACGGGCGCGCACTTCGGCGTCAACCCCGACGTCGAGGTGCTCAACCCCGAACTCCATGTCGCCACCCTCAACGCCCGGGCTCGTTTCGCCGCCGACGTCACCGTCGAGCAGGGGATCGGCTACATGGGCGTCGAGACCCGCCCTTCCGGAGCGACCATCGGCGACGTCCCGGTGGACGCCCTGTTCTCGCCGGTGCGCCGCGTTGCCTACGAGGTCGAGGCCACACCGGGGGAGCGGGACGTGGCCTCCGACGAACTGGTCGTGGACGTGCTCACCGACGGGACCATCACGCCGGCCGAGGCGATGGCCACCGCGGGAGGCATCCTGCGGCGCCTGGCGCAACTCGTGGAGAATCTCGCCGAGGTGTCGCTACCCGACGGGATGGATCCCTCCGCGGCACCCGACATGCCGTCGGATCTGCTGCGCCCCATCGACGAGTTGGGCCTGTCGGAACGACCGCGCAACTGCCTGAAGCGGGCCCAGGTCACCACGGTCGGCGCACTCCTCGAGCGGACGCCACTCGAGTTGCTGGCGATCCCCAACTTCGGCGAGAAGTCGCTGGACGAGGTGACGGCCCGTCTCGACGAATTGGGTCTGGCCCTGGCGTCCGGGGACTGAGAGCGAGGCGATCATGCCGGGTCGACCGCGCAAGGGCCGCCGCCTCGGCGGGGGTGCCGCACACCAGAAGCTCATGCTGGCCAACCTCGTGGCGTCCCTCGTGGCGGCCGAGTCGATCGTGACCACCGAGGCCAAGGCGAAGGCCATGCAGCCCGTCGCCGAGAAGCTGATCACCAAGGCACGCAAGGGCGGGCTGCACAACCACCGGCAGATCGTGGCGTTCCTCAACGACCGTGAGATCGCCGACAAGCTGATCTCCGACATCGGACCGCGCTACGCGAATCGCGCCGGCGGTTGCACGCGGATCCTGCGGGTCGGCCCGCGCTACGGGGACAACGCCCCGATGGCCCGAATCGAACTCGTCTAGCCGGCGCACCGCGGCGTGGCTCGCCTACGCCTTCGGGTCGCTTACGACGGGGGGGCGTTTCGCGGTTTCGCTCCGAACCCCGGTGTGCGCACCGTGTCAGGCGTGCTGGCCGACGCCCTCGAGCGACGCCTCGGCTACCGGGTGCAATTGACCTGCGCCGGTCGAACCGATGCCGGCGTGCACGCCCGCGGCCAGGTGGTGAGCCTGGAAGTAGCCGACGGCGATGCGTCATCCGAGCGGCTCGAATCGCTTCGCAACGGCCTCAACCGCATGTGCGGTCCCGATGTGGTGATCCGGGAGGTCGAGGCGGTGCCGGAAGAATTCGACGCGCGCTTCTCGGCGCGGGCGCGGGCGTACCGCTACACGATCTGGAATGCACTCGAGCCCGATGTTTTCCGGCGAGCGTACGCCTGGCACGTCCTCGACCCGCTCGACGTGGTGGCCATGAGCGACGCCGCGCAGTTGCTGGTCGGCGAGCACGACTTCGCGTCCTTCTGTTCCCGGTCCGAGCAGGTCATCGACGGGGAGGTGCGGGCGGCGCCCACGACGAGGCGGGTGTTGCACGCCGGCTGGAGCCGACCCGAGCCGGCTCTGGTGCTCTTCGACATCGAGGCGAACTCCTTCTGCCGGCAGATGGTGCGTTCCATCGTCGGGACGCTCGTGGAAGTGGGGCGCGGCCGACGGTCTGCAGCTGGCATCCCCGGCGTCCTCGCCGCCCGCGACCGCGCCGCCGCTGGTCAGGTCGCCCCACCCCACGGCCTGTGCCTCGAGTCGGTGATCTATTGATGAGTCGGCCCGGCCCCGTGGCGCAGCCGATTCCGGTGTCGAGCCCGTATCCTTTCGGTGTGCGTACGTACAGCCCTCCCGCATCAGAGGTGGATCGCGCCTGGTGGATCGTCGACGCCGAGGGTCAGGTGCTCGGACGTATGGCGACCGAGGTGGCCCGCATCCTGCGAGGCAAGCACAAGCCGATCTACACGCCGCATCTCGACTGCGGTGACCATGTCATCATCGTGAACGCCGACAAGATCGTCGCGACCGCAGGCAAGTCCGAGCGGAAGATCCTGTACCGGCACTCGGGCTACCCCGGTGGCCTTCGCTCGGAGACACTGGGCGCCGCTCTGCAGCGGCGGCCCGCCGAGGTCGTGAGGCGGAGCATCCGGGGGATGCTGCCGCACACCCGCTTGGGCCGCCAGATGCTCCGGAAGCTGAAGGTCTACGCAGGACCCGTCCATCCCCACGAAGCCCAGAAGCCGCAGCCTCTGCTGGTCGGCAGGAGAACTCCATGACACCGCCGCTCGTCCAAGCCACAGGTCGCCGCAAGCGCGCCGTGGCTCGTGTCCGCATCCGGCCGGGGGAGGGCCGCGTCGTGATCAACGGTCGGGACGTCAAGGACTACTTCCCGTCGCCCGCCCACCGCTCTCACGCCATCGAGGCCCTCCGAGTGACGGACACCGGGTCGGTGTACGACGTGGATGCCACGATCTCGGGCGGGGGCCTCACCGGACAAGCAGGGGCCCTCCGTCTCGGCATCGCCCGCTCGCTCGAGGCTCTCGACGGAGATTGCCGCGAGAAGCTCAAGCGTGCAGGTTTGCTCACCCGGGACCCGCGCAAGAAGGAGTCCAAGAAGTACGGGCTCAAGAAGGCCCGGAAGGCTCCGCAGTACTCCAAGAGGTAGCGGCGCCTGCGCCGCCGCGAGCCGTTGTAGCGGTTCGGACGTGTTCGGTACAGACGGCATACGGGGGCGCGCCTACCGAGACGTGACCCCGGAGATCGCCGCCCGGATCGGCGCTGCGGTCGTCGCCACCTTCGGATGCGAGAGGGTGGTTCTCGGGCACGACCCGCGGCCCTCCGCCGATGACCTCATCGACGGGCTGCTGCGAGGGCTGCGCGGCACCGAGGTTGATCTGCTGGGGGTGGCCCCCACTCCGGCCGTGGCGTTCTGCAGCGCCGCCGACGGGGTGCCGGGCATCGTGGTGTCGGCGTCGCACAACCTGTATCAGGACAACGGCGTGAAGATCTTCGGACCCGGCGGTCGCAAGCTGAGCGATGGTGAGCAGGAGGCGGTGGCGTCAGCCCTCGGGTCATCCCCCGACCCCGGCGGCTCCGGAGCGGTCGGCGTCGACGCCTCCGGTCGGCTGGAGGCGTACCTCGAGGACGTGGCGGCGAGCGTGCGATCCGGAGCACTCGACGGTATGCGACTCGTGGTCGACGGTGCGAACGGCGCGACCTCGGTGCTGGCGCCAATGCTGCTGCGCCGTCTCGGCGCGTCGGTGCGTACCGTCGCCTGCGCGCCGAACGGGCGGAACATCAACGACGGCTGCGGTGCGGCCTCGCCCGGGCTGATCGCCGGCGAGACGCGTCCCGGTGAGGTCGGTCTGGCTTTCGACGGCGACGGCGATCGGGTCGTGGCCTACGATCGGCGGTTGATCGACGGTGACCACATCATCGCCCTCTGCGGGATCGACCGCCACGAACGCGGACGGCTGGCCGGCTCGACGGTTGTCGTGACCGTCATGAGCAACATCGGCCTGCACCGGTCCATGGCGGAAGCCGGCATCGATGTCGTGACCACCCCGGTGGGTGATCGGCACGTCCTCAGCGCACTGGAGGACGGCGGCTGGGAGCTGGGCGGCGAGCAGTCCGGTCACGTGGTCTTCCGTGATCTCGCCACCACGGGTGACGGCCTGCTCACGGCCGTGCAGCTGTTGGATGTCGCAGCCCGCCGCGGGGAGCGGCTGGGAGACCTGGCAGCGGGAGCGATGATGCGGTACCCCCAAGTGCTCCGCAACGTGGCCGTAGGTCGCGGCGCGACCGGCGTGCTGGCCGCCATCGAGCCGGCGGTCGAGAAGGTTCGCGGTGCGTTGGGCGACCGGGGCCGGGTGCTGGTGCGGTCGTCAGGGACCGAGCCGCTGATCCGCGTGATGGTGGAGGCACCAAGTGAGGCGGAGGCCGCCTCGGCGGCCGAGTCACTGGCGGCCGAGGTCGCCAGGAGGGCCGGCTGATGTGCGGGATCGTGGCGGTTCTCACTCGCCCGCCGGGCCGCCGGCCTCCGAGAGGCTCGGAGATCCGGCGGTTGCTCGGAGGGCAGGGCGAGGAGTTGCGCGCCGGTGTGCCGGAGGCGGCGCAGCGGCTCGCCGGACCGGCGGGGCTGACCTGTCTCGTGCGCGACGCCGCGCTGCGCGCGGAGGTGGCGCAGTCGGTCCGGCATCTGGATGGCGGCGGCGGGTCCCTTGCCGACGCGCTCTGGTGCATACGCGAGGACCGGCTCGTCGCCGCGTCGGCGGTGGCCGACTTCCTCGGCGACGACGCACCGGCGGCAACGGAGGGGGTCGTGGCGGCATGGTGGTCGATCCAGGTGGCGCTGTCAGCCCTGGATCGGCTCGAAGTGCGCGGCCGGGACTCGGCGGGAATCGCGGTGGTCGTCTCCTCCGCCGACCCGCCGACCTCAACACCTCAGATGTCCGATGCCCTGGGTCGTTCCGGGAGTTACTGGCGGGACGCGGGTACCTCGGTCTACATCTACAAGACGGCTACCGAGGTCGGTGAACTGGGTGACAACACACGGGTACTGAGGTCGGCTCTCGCCGCCGACGAGTCCCTGAGAGCGGCGCTGGCCCGACCCGATGCGCGCTGCGCGGTCCTGGCGCACACCCGCTGGGCGAGCGTCGGTCTCATCACCGAGCCCAATGCCCATCCCGTCGCCTCGCTTCCCGACGACGGGCCCCCCTGGGTGTTCGCCGCGGTCAACGGTGACATCGACAACTACGCGCTCGTGAAAGCCCGCTACGACCTGACCTATCCCCAAGCCGTGACCACCGACGCCCGGGTGATGCCCGGGCTCGCCCGCCGCCTGCGCCGCTCGGGCGTATCGGATACCGCGGCGTTCGCCGCAGCGGTCGCCGGCTTCGAAGGCTCGCATGCCATCGTGTCCCTGGCCACCGACGCCGCCGGACGCCTGCTGCTCGCCCGGCGGGGCAGCGGCCAGGCGCTGTACGTGGGCCTGGCGAGCGACGCCTTCGTGGTTGCCTCCGAACCGTACGGGTTGGTGGAGCAGACCAGCACCTACCTTCGCTTCGACGGTTCCGACGGCGGAGGCGCCCCGCGCGATGGGGAGATCGTGCAACTGGACGCCGCTGAGGCGGGCCGGATCGACGGTGTGGCGCGCTGGTCCTACGACGGTGGCGACGTCCCGTTGCCGCCGGTCACGGTGGCGGGCATCACCACGCGTGACATCGACCGCCGCGGCTACCCGCACTTCCTTCTGAAGGAACTCAGCGAGTCGCCCGGCTCGTTCGCCAAGACGCTCCGTGGCCGGGTGGTGGGGGATCCCGGTCGGCGCAGCGTGGCGCTGGACGGGGTCCTGCCGGCGATGGGGGAATCGCCGCGGCGGATCGTCGTCATCGGGCAGGGCACTGCTGCGGTGGCCGCCCGGGCCATCGCCGACATCGTGGGCGCGGAGTTGTCAGGCAGCGGCGTGGAGGTCTCGGCCGCTCTGGCGAGCGAACTCTCGGGGTTCGGGCTGCGTGACGACATGTCGGATCACCTCGTCGTGGCGGTCAGCCAGTCCGGCACCACGACCGACACGAACCGCACGGTCGATCTGGTCCAGGCTCGGGGCGCATCGGTGATCGCCGTCGTCAACCGCCGGGAGAGCGATCTGGCCGCGCGCGCCGACGGGGTTCTGTACACCTCCGATGGGCGAGACGTCGAGATGAGCGTGGCCTCGACCAAGGCCTTCTATGCCCAGGTCGCCGCCGGCTTCCTGCTGGCGTACGCCATCGCCGACGGCTTCGGACTGTCGGCCGCGGATCCGGCGCGCCGTCAGGAGTTGCTGGAGGCTCTCGAGCGATTGCCGGCCGCCATGGGTGAGGTCCTGGAGTCCCGCCCCCGGATCGCCGACATCGCCCAGCGACTCGCTCCGGCACGACGGCATTGGGCCACGGTCGGGAACGGGCGCAACCGGCTGGCGGCGGAGGAGCTGAGGATCAAGCTGTCGGAATTGTGCTACCGGTCGGTGGCGTGCGATACCACCGAGGACAAGAAGCACATCGATCTCTCGGCGGAGCCGTTGATCCTGGTCTGCGCGGCGGGCCTGGAGCGTTCCACGGCTCTCGACGTTGCCAAGGAGGTGGCCATCTACGCAGCGCACCGTGCGGCACCGGTGGTCTTGACCGACGACGCCGAGTTGGCGCGCGCCGCCGGGGACCACGTGCTTCTGCCTGCCGTCGGGCCGGATCTGGCGTTCGTGCTGGTAACCGTGGCCGGTCACCTCTTCGGCTACGAGGCGGCTCTGGCCATCGACGCGGGCGCCGAGCCGCTGCGGCGCACCCGCGGGGCGATCGAGGCCGCCCTCGACGCCGCACCCGACGGCGCCGTCGCCGACGCGGAGGAGCTGCTTGCCGGCCTATCGGATGCGATCGCCGCCGGCGCGGAACAGTTCGGCCGGCAGTTGCGAGCGGGCCGCTACGACGGTCACCTGCCCGCGGGAACCGCCGCGCGGCTCGACGCTCTGTACCGCTATGCCACCGGTGTGCTCCCGCTGGCCGCCTTCGAGATCGACTACGGCGAGATGGGGACACCGGCGGCAGTGCTCGAGCGGCTGCTGGGCGCGCTCACCGAGGCCACCGAGGAGTTGACCCGACCCGTCGACGCCATCCGGCACCAGGCCAAGACGGTCACTGTGGGTATCTCTCGCAGCGAGGATGCGTTGCGGACCGTGCCGCTGGTGGCTGCCGTCCGGGCTGCGGGTGCCCCTCCCGAACGTCTCAGCTACGACACGCTGTCGACGCTGGCGGGACTCGATCCAGCGGTCGCGGAGGTGACCGGCCACATCCGGTATGTCATCGACGACGAGCGCATCGAGATCCTCGACCGGTCGGGCACCGCAGCCCAGCTGGAGTCGCGCGTCAGCCGCGATTCCACGTTGCGCGGTACGAAGCGTCAGGTCAGCCGCGAGCGCCGGGTACTGCTGACGCGGGGCCTGCGGGACGGGCGCCTGATCGTGCTCGTACCCGAGATCAAGGGGGGCGACACCGTGGGGGTGGTGCTGCTGCACGTCGAGTTGCACGAGCGGCTGACCGCTGCTGCCGCCGCCGATGTCCTACGGCGCTACCGCGATCGCTACAGCAGGCTCCGCTACGCGGTGACCGAGACCGAGTCATCTTTCGACGAAGCGCTCCTCGCGGAGGTGCCCGCCGAGGACCTGCTGGTGGGCGAGCTCGCTGCTGTGGCGGCGCGTTGGCGCGGAGCGTCGCCATGATCGGCGCGCCGGTCGCCCACCGGTCGGGGTTCTGTCCGGTCCGCCCGGCTCGCCGGCGGAGGCCCTCGCCGTGATCGGCATCGACATCGTGGAGGTGCCGCGCTTTCGGGCCTTGCTGGCGCGCCGCCCCCGCATCGCCGAGCGACTCTTCACCCCGGCGGAGCGGGCCTACGCGGAGGGCCGCTCCGACCCCACCGAGCGCCTGGCGGCGCGCTTCGCCGCCAAGGAAGCCGCGATGAAGGCACTCGGCGCCGGGTTCGGGGACGTGGCGTTCCGCGAGGTCGAGGTCGTGCGGGCCCGTAGCGGCCAGGTCGGCCTGCGGCTGAGCGGTCGGGCGGCGGCGCGCGCCGACGATGCAGGAGTGACCGGTTGGCACCTGAGCCTCTCGCACACGGCCGGCATGGCTGTCGCCGTAGCCGTGGCCGTGATTCCCGGCGAGGGTGTGTTGCCCGGCACGCCCGCGGCCGTCGACGCCCCGTGATCCCGGTC
This sequence comes from uncultured Acidimicrobiales bacterium, assembly GCA_964618115.1. GTDB lineage: Bacteria > Actinomycetota > Acidimicrobiia > Acidimicrobiales > CATQHL01 > VXNF01. Next base: position 10,141 of record CAZTZI010000174.1, on the reverse strand, counting down.
GTCACCCCTGTCGAGATGGCGGCCATCGACGAGGCCGCTCCCGAGGGCACCGAGGTGCTCGTGGAGCGGGCGGGCGCCGCGGTCGCCGTCGCCGCGGTGGAGATGCTGACCGGCACCAGCGAGGGCGCCGCCGCGGTCCTCGAAGGCGGGCGAACCTCGGGAACGCGCCGGAAGGCGCTGGCGGGTCGGCGCGTGGTCGTCCTCGCCGGGCGGGGCAACAACGGTGCCGACGGCCGGGCTGCGGCGCGCCACCTGCAGCGCGCCGGCGCCGAGTGCCGCGTGACCGCCCCCGACGTCGCCGAGATCCCGCCGGGTGATCTCCTGATCGACGCCGCCTACGGCACCGGGCTGAACCGGCCCTGGACGCCGCCGCCGGTGACGTCCGGCATGCCGGTGCTGGCCATCGACATCCCCTCGGGGGTGGACGGCCTCACCGGGGAGGTGCGCGGCGGTGCGCTGGCGGCGCTGCGGACGGTCACGTTCGCAGCCCTGAAGCCGGGCCTGCTGCTGCAGCCGGGACGCCGTCTGGCGGGGTCGGTGAGCATCGCGGACATCGGCCTGGACGTGGCTCCGGCCTCGGCGCACCTGATGACCACCGGCGACGTGACCGGGTTGTGGCCGCGGCGGCCCGACGACGCCCACAAGTGGCGCTCGGCCTGCTGGGTGGTGGCGGGCTCGCCGACGATGCGCGGCGCCGCTGCTCTGGCGTCACTGGCGGCCCTGCGCTCGGGCGCGGGGTACGTGCGCCTCTCGGTGCCGGGCGGCGAGCCCGATGCCGCCGTGCCCACCGAGGTGGTGTTCCACCCGCTGCCCGCCGCTGCCTGGCACGAGCGGATGGACACCTCTCGATTCGGGTCTCTCGTGGTCGGTCCCGGACTGGGGAGAGATCCGCGGACCGCGACCGCCGTGCGGGAGCTGGTCACCCGAGCGACGGTGCCCCTCGTGCTGGACGGCGACGCTCTGGCGGCTCTCGGCGGCGAATCGGCGGCGGTCCTGACGGCGGCGCGTGCGCCGGTGGTGCTGACACCTCACGACGGGGAGTACGAGTTGCTGGCAGGCCGGCGCGCCGGCCCCGACCGTCTGGCGGCGGCGCGGTCGCTGGCTGCGGGCGGTGCCCACGTCCTCCTCAAGGGACCCACGACCGTCGTCGCAGCGCCCGACGGCGCGGCCCGCCTGATCACCTCCGGGGACGCCCGGTTGGCCACGGCGGGCACCGGGGACGTTCTCGCCGGCATGATCGGCGCGCTCCTGGCGCAGGGCGTCGAGCCTCTGGACGCCGCCGCGCTGGCCGCCCACGTGCACGGCATGGCCGGCTCCCTCTCGCCGGCGGTCGGCCTCATAGCCGGAGACCTGCTGGGAGCCATACCCGCGGCGCTCGCGGCGGCGCTGGAGCCATCGTCCCGATCCGACGACCCCGGGATCACCTCACCCTGATGCGACCCACGTCCGCCGTCGTGGACTTGGCCGCACTGCAGGCCAACGCCGCCGAACTCGCTCGCCGGGCGGCGCCGGCGGACTTGTGCGCCGTGGTCAAGGCCGACGGTTACGGGCACGGGGCAGTGGCCGCGGCGCGGGCCGCACTTGCCGGCGGAGCCACGTGGCTGGCGGTGGCGCTCGTGGAGGAGGGCATCGAGTTGCGCGAGGCGGGTGTGAGAGCACCGGTCCTGTTGCTCTCCGAGCCGAGACCCACCGAGATGGTGGAGGTGGTGGCCTACGACCTTCGCCCGTCGGTCTACAGCGCTACGGCCCTCGCGGCTGCCGCGGCGGCGGCCACGGTGGGCAACCACCGCCTCCCGGTGCACCTCAAGGTCGATACCGGCATGCACCGGGTCGGTGTCCACCCCGACGATGCCGTGCTGCTGGCGAGCGCCATCGCGGCAAGATCCCAACTGCACCTCGAAGGCGTCTGGACGCACTGTGCCGTCGCCGATGAGTTGGGGAATCCCTACACGGACGTGCAACTCGAACGCTACGAGTTGGTGTTGAAGGCGATCGAGGCCGAGGTTGGCGACCGCGGGCCGGGGCCCTTCCTCCGGCATGCAGCCAACTCGGCCCTGCTGCTGGCTGGTTGCCGGCCGGACGCCTCACCGATCCGGCGTCGCGGCCGCTACGACATGGTCCGCGCAGGGATCGCCCTGTACGGTCTTCCGCCCAGTGCCGAACTCCGCGACGAGGCGGGTGGACTGCGGCCCGCCATGCAACTCCGCACGCAGGTGTCGTACGTCAAGAGCGTTGCGGCCGGCGAGGGTGTCTCCTACGGATTGGCGTACCGGCTGGATTCCGACCGGTACGTGGCCACGCTGCCCATCGGTTACGCCGACGGCGTGCGCCGCGACTACGGGATGCGCGGTGGCTCGGTGTTGATCAGGGGCCGCCGCCGGCCGGTGGTGGGGGTGGTGACGATGGATCAACTCATGGTGGATTGCGGGCCCAACAGCGACGTGTCCGTCGGCGACGAAGCCACCCTGATCGGGACGCAGGACGGTGACAGCATCAGCGCCACCGACGTGGCGGACCATTTGGAGACGATCCCCTACGAGGTGGTCTGCGACGTGGGCCGGCGGGTCCGACGCCACTACTGCTGAGTCCCGGACCGGCTGACCGTGCAGCGCTCCGTTGATCCCGTCGCCGTGCCGAGGACTGTTGGCCGGCGCGGCGGGCCCGCCGCAGGAACTCCGTCGCCGATGAATCCAGGGGCCTCATGAGTGGGCGTCCGGCCCTCGAGGGAGTGCGCGTCGGCCACTGGACGCACCCGAGCCACCTGACCGGCTGCACCGTGGTGCTACTGCCTGCAGGCACGGTGGCGTCGGTCGAGGTCCGCGGCGGCGCGCCCGCCAGCCGCGAGTTGGAACTGCTGGCACCGGAGCGGACCGTGCCCGGAGTCGACGCGGTCGTGCTCTCCGGCGGGTCGGCCTTCGGGCTTGCGGCCGCCGAGGGCGTCATGCGCTTCTGCGCCGAAGCCGGGTGTGGCTACCCGACGCCGGCCGGGCCCGTGCCCATCGTCGCCGGGCTGTCGCTCTACGACCTCCGCCCTGGTGAACCCCCTGTCTGGCCCGGAGCCGAAGCCGGCTACGAGGCGGCCAGTACAGCCGCGATGCCGGACGGGACCGGCATCGCGGACGGCTGGCCCACCGGGCCGATCGGTGCGGGCGCCGGTGCCACGGTGGGCTCCTGGCGCTCGATGCGGACACCCAGCGGGCTGGGCTCGGCGCTGCTGCGGTTCGCGGCGACAGGCGGCGGGGAGGCCATCGTGGTCGCGTTGCTGGCGGTCAATGCCGCAGGTGATCTCGACGGCGACTCGGTGGAACGCTCGCTGCGCTCGGGGAACTTCCAGCCTCCCGAGCGTCCGCCACTCGGCACGAGCACGACGATCGGTCTCATCTGCACCAACGTGCGCCTCACCAAGCTCGACTGCCTGCTGGTCGCCCAGAGTGGCCACGACGGCTTGGCGCGCGCCCTGATGCCGGCGCACACCCGCTTCGACGGCGATGGCTTGATTGCCGCCTCCGTCGGCGACGTCGAGGCCTCCGTCGACGCCGTGCGGGTCGCCGCCACCGTGGCGGTCAGCGACGCCGTACGCGCCGCGGTGGCGCCGGCGGCGGCCGGGCCGCCGTGAGCGACGCGCCGACCCACACCGACCGGGGTGGACCCCAGCACATCCCGCGCCCGCCCGGTGTGCGTCCGGGCGCATCGGCCCCGTGGGCGGACCTGGCACCGCCGGCTCGCCATGTGGAGTTGAGGCTCCTGGCGCAGAGGTTGCGGGAGCGGCGATCCGCCGAGACGCCGGAGACGGGGCAACGGCTCTCAGCGGTCCTGATCCCGCTCTACATGCACCGGGGGGAGACACATGTGATCCTGACCCGCCGGGCGTCACACCTGCGCACGCACGGTCATGAGGTGTCGTTCCCCGGCGGCGGTCGCGAGCCGGGCGACGCGGACCTGTGGATGACCGCCTGCCGCGAGGCGCAGGAGGAAATCGGATTGGATCCCGCCATCGCCACCCGCATCGGTGAACTGGATCCGTTCTTCACCGTGGGCAGCGACTCTCTGGTCTTCTCGTACGTCGCAGAGCTGCCCGCCGGTCGGCCTGCCGGGCTGTGCCCGGATCCCGCCGAGGTCGAGAAGATCCTCCACGTACCCCTGAGCGACCTTCTGGCGCCCGACGTCTTTCACCAGGAACTCTGGCCCCGGGACGGTGCTCTGCGACCGATCAACTTCTTCGAGATCCCGGGAGACACGATCTGGGGTGCGACGGCGGCGATCCTCCGGCAGCTTCTCGTCCTGGCGGCGCCGGGGCCTGATGGGCGGTCCGGTGCGGTCCGAAATAGTTTCATCTGAGTGGAAATGCTGGACTCGGCCCATGGATGACGCAGCTTGCCGCGATGACCGTCGCGATGACCGGCTCGCGTCCGATGATCCGACGGTGCCGGTGGCGCCTCACATGACGCCGGAGGAGTTGCGCCTGTGGGGTGGCCGGTTCCTCGACTGGGTGGCCGGCTACCACGAGGGGATCGAGAGCTACCCCGTCCTGTCTCGGGTGCGACCCGGCGACGTGGCCGCCGGCCTGCCGGAATCACCGCCCGGCGAGCCGGAAGGGTTCGACAGCCTGCTCGACGACCTCGACCGCATCATCGTGCCGGGCCTCACCCACTGGCAGGCGCCCGGGTTCTTCGCCTTCTTCCCCTCGCCGGCCACCGGCCCCGCCATCCTGGGCGATCTCCTCTCGTCAGGCCTGGGCGTGCAGGGGATGCTCTGGGCCTCCAGCCCGGCGTGCACCGAACTCGAAACCCGGGTGATGGACTGGCTGGTCGAATTGTGCGGGCTGCCGCAGCGGTTCCACAGCACCGGCGCCGGGGGCGGGGTGATCCAGGACTCAGCCTCCAGTTCGGCCCTCTGCGCGCTCGTCGCCGCCCGCGACCGGGCGCTGGCCGCGGGGGCCGGTACGAGCCTCGCCGACTTGGTGGTGTACACCTCCGAGCACGCCCACTCCTCGATCTACAAGAGCGCGCGCATCGCAGGATTCGATGCCCGCCACATCCGCCACATCGGCTGCGACGGGGCGTACGCCATGAGCCCGGACGCGCTGGCGGCCGCGGTCGGCGCCGACCGGGCCGCCGGCCTGGTGCCCTGCGCCACCGTCGCCACGGTCGGCACGACCTCGTCGCTGGCGTTGGATCCCGTGGCGCGCTTGGCGGCCATCGCCGGGGCCGAGGGAATGTGGACGCATGTCGACGGTGCCCTCGCCGGCGCCGCGGCGGTTTGCCCAGAGTTCCGCTTCGTGAACCGCGGCCTCGGCGCCGTGGACAGCTACTGCTTCAATCCGCACAAGTGGCTGCTCACCAATCTCGACTGCACGGCCATGTGGGTGGCGGATCGCAAGGCGCTCACCGACGCCCTCAGTGTCACGCCGGAGTACCTGCGCAATCCCGAGAGCGACAGGGGCACGGTGATCGACTACCGGGACTGGCAGGTGCCGCTCGGCCGACGCTTCCGCTCGCTGAAGCTCTGGCTGGTCCTGCGCTGGTACGGGGCGGCCGGTCTGCAGGCCCACATCCGCTCCGGGGTCGCCTGGGCGCAGCAGTTCGCCGGCTGGGTCGCCGACCACCCCGATTTCGCCGTCGCCGCTCCCGCGCCGCTCAGCCTCGTGTGCTTCCGCCACCGGGGTGGTGACGAGGCCAACCGGCGCATCCTCGCCGAGTTGAACGACTCCGGGAGCTTCTACCTCACCCACACCGTCCTCGACGGGCGCTACACGCTGCGCCTGTCGGTGGGGACGGTCGCCACACGCGCCCACCACGTCGAGCAGGTCTGGAAGGCCATCACCGCAGCAGCCGCCCGCCTCTGAGCGCGCCCGGCTGACCGGCGCGGGCCAGCGGTGTTGATCGCCCTCGCCACCGGTGGCCTCCGCCCGGGCAAGGCGACCCAGCCAGGATCCTGCCTCGGCGTCGATGCGCTGCCTATGCTCCCGGCAGGGAGCGGAGGTGTGCAGCGGTGGCGGACATTGAGATTGGTTTTGGTAAGAGCGGGCGGCGGGCGTACGGGCTCGAGGAGATCACCATCGTGCCGGCTCGGCGCACCCGCGACCCCGACGACGTCGACATCTCCTGGGAGATCGACGCCTACCGCCTGCCCCTGCCGCTGCTCGCCTCGGCCATGGACAGTGTCGTCTCACCGACCGTCGCCGGGCTGATCGGCGGGCTCGGTGGCATAGGCGTGCTGAATGTCGAGGGCCTCTGGACCCGCTACGAGGATCCCGCCCCGGCCTTCGAGGCGATCCGGAGCGCATCCGCTGACGAGGCGACCTCCTGCATGCAGGAGGTGTACGCGCCTCCGGTCGCCCCCGAGCTGATCGGCGAGCGGGTGCGGCAGATCCGGGAGCGCTCGACGCTGGTGAGCGCCGCCGTCACGCCGCAGCGAGCCACCGAACTGCTCGATCATCTCGCCTCGGCGGAGGTGGACCTGCTGGTCATCCAGGGCACGGTCGTGACCGCCGAGCACAAGTCCCGCTCGCGCGAGCCGCTGAACCTCAAGAAGGTCGTGCGGGAGCTTCCCATGCCGGTCGTCGTGGGCGGCTGCGCCAGCTACGAGGCCGGGTTGCACCTCATGCGCACCGGGGCGTCCGGTGTGCTGGTGGGGGTGGGGCCGGGCGCCGCCTGCACCAGCCGCGGCGTCCTGGGCATCGGCGTCCCGCAAGCCACCGCCATCGCCGACGTTCGGGCGGCGCGCATGCGCCACCTCGACGAGACCGGCGTGTACGTCAACATCATCGCGGATGGCGGCATGGCGACCGGCGGTGACATCGCCAAGGCCGTGGCCTGCGGCGCCGACGCGGTCATGCTGGGCTCCCCCCTGGCGGCGGCGTTCGAGGCGCCGGGCGGCGGCTACCACTGGGGGATGGCGACACCGCACGCGGCGCTGCCCCGCGGCGCCCGCGTGCACGTCGGCCGGCGCGCCTCGCTGGAGGAGATCCTCCTCGGCCCGGCCCGGGAGGCCGACGGGCGCAGCAACCTCTTCGGCGCCTTGGCGACCACGATGGCTGCGAGCGGCTACGCCACGCTCAAGGAACTCCAGAAGGCCGACGTGATGGTGGCGCCTTCGATTGCCAGCGAGGGGAAGGCCCTGCAACGCCAACAGGGCGTGGGCATGGGCCGGTGACCGCCACAGGCGACGCCACCACCGGGCGCGGCGGCGTGCTCGTCGTCGACTTCGGAGCCCAGTACGCGCAACTCATCGCACGGCGAGTGCGCGAGGCCCGCGTATACAGCGAGATCGTCCCGCACGACATCAGTGCCGCGGCGGTGCTCCGTCGCCGGCCCACAGGTCTGATCCTCAGTGGCGGACCCGAGTCCGTGCACACCCCTGGTGCCCCCAGCCTCGATTCGGAGATCCTGGCACTCGGGGTCCCGGTCCTGGGCATCTGCTATGGAGCGCAACTCCTGGCGCACGAACTCGGCGGCAAGGTCGACCGTAGCGGTCTGGCCGAGTACGGCCGGGTGAAGCTCGAGGTCACACAGGCGGGAAGGGTGGTCTCCGGCAGCCTTCCCGCCGCGCAGGAAGTCTGGATGAGCCATCGCGATGCGGTCGTTCGCCCCCCGAGCGGTGCCGCGGTGACCGCGGTGACCGCAGACTCGCCGGCCGCGGCTTTCGAGGATCCCGAGCGCGGCCTGTTCGGTGTGCAGTTCCACCCGGAGGTGGCGCACACCCCTCACGGTCAAAGCATGCTGGAGAACTTCCTGTACGAGGCCTGCGGCTGTGCCCCCTCGTGGACCCCTGACTGCATCGTCGAGACCTCGGTCGCCGCGATCCGGGCCCAGGTTGTTGACGGGCGGGCCGTCTGCGGGCTCTCCGGCGGCGTCGACTCGGCGGTTGCCGCTTCGCTGGTTCGCCAAGCCATCGGCGACCGCCTCACTTGTGTGTTCGTCGACACCGGGCTGATGCGCGCCGGTGAGGCGGATCAGGTGCGCGAGACCTTCGGTGGCGACGGGTTCGTGTTCGTGGATGCCGCCGACCGGTTCCTCGCGGCGCTTGGGGGCGTCACCGACCCGGAGGCGAAGCGGCGCATCATCGGTGAGCTGTTCGTGCGCGTCTTCGAGGCCGAGGCACGGACGCTCGGCGATGTGGACTTCCTCGTGCAGGGCACGCTGTACCCCGACGTGATCGAGTCCGGAGGCGACGTGGCGGCCCGGATCAAGAGCCACCACAACGTCGGGGGGCTCCCGGACGACATGCAACTGGAACTCGTTGAGCCGCTGCGCGATCTGTTCAAGGACGAGGTGCGCTTGGTGGGAGAGCGGCTCGGCCTGCCCCCCGAGGTGGTATGGCGCCACCCGTTCCCCGGTCCGGGCCTTGCCGTACGCATCGTCGGCGAGGTCACGCCCTCGCGGGTCGGGACGGTTCGTGCCGCGGATGCGATCGTGCGCGCCGAGATCCGTCGCGGGGGACTCGACCGCGACGTGTGGCAGGTGCTGGCGGTGCTGCTGGACGTGCGCTCGGTGGGCGTCATGGGTGACGAGCGCACGTACGGTCACCCGATCGTGATCCGCGCCGTGACCAGCGCCGATGCCATGACCGCCGACTTCGCGCGCTTGCCGTATGACGTGCTCGAGGCCATGGCCGGGCGGATCGTGGCCGAGGTGCCCGGCGTCAACAGGGTCGTCTACGACGTCACGTCCAAACCCCCCGGCACGATCGAGTGGGAGTGAGGCCGCCCGGTCGGGGAGGTGTCACTCCTCGCCGGAGGGTTGCACGAGCATCGCCAGATTCACCGAGAACTCCAGCTCGCGACGCTGGCGATCCACCTTCGTGACCTCGGTGAGCAGGCTGTCACCGGGCACCACCACTTCCCTCGGATGGCGGATGGGATGCTCGGACAACTCAGCGGTCGGAACGAGGCCCATGATCCCGTCACCGACGGTCACGAAGGCCCCGAACGGCGCCAGCGAGGTGACGGTGGCCTGATGCCGCTCGCCGGGACTGATCCCGGCCAAGGGGTCGTCACCGATCCGGAGAGACAGGTCGAGGCTCATCTTGGCGGGGGTGGTGTGCAGCACGCGGGCCTCCAACTCGTCGCCCACCGCCACGACATCGCTCGGGCGGCGGACGCGGAACCAACTCAGCTCGCTGCGGCGGATCCGGCCCCGGAGGTCGCCATCGGCGAACACCAGCGCACCGAAGTCCTCGACCTTCGTGACCCGGGCGCGCACCATCGTCCCGGGCTCCAACTCGGCGAGTCGCTTGCGGGCGGCCTGCCGATCGCGGGTGCGCAGCGCCGCCTTCCGGGACAGGATGCAGCGACCCTTCAACTGGTTCACCTCGGTGACCTTGCATTCCACCGGCTTGCCGACCAGCGACTCGAGGTCGTCGGATCCCGCCATCGAGGCCGGTACGAACGCCCGGATGCCGATGTCCACGGTGAGGCCGGCTGCCACGGCGTCGGTCACGGTGCCCGAGATGATCTCCCCGGTCTTGCGGGCATTCTCGGCCGTCTCCCAGGCCCGCTGCTGGCGACCCCAGCTCCGCGATAGGACGATGCGCTGCTTGTGGTCCTCGCGCACGAGGACTGCGGCCTCGACGGTGTCGCCGACCTTGGCCTCGACGGTGAGATCGACTTCGAGGCCCGCCGCCCAATGCCTGCTGCCGATCACGCCGACCCGACCCGACCCCAGATCCAGTTCCAGCTCCCGGCGCTCGACGGAACTGACGACGCCGGCGATGATGTCGCCGCTGTTGAGGCCTCCGGTGGTTGCCGCCGACCGGATCGGGGTGCCGATTCCGGCTGCTCGGGCATCGCCACCTGTCGCCGGGACTGCAGTCCGACCGCGTTCCGGAGCGCCCTCGGTTGCCGGCTCGGCTTCGATCGGCTCCGCCGGGCTCCCAGCGGCTGGTTCGTCTGTGGCTGGTTCGTCTGCGGCCGGTTCGTCTGCGGCCGGCGGTTGGGCCTCCGCGGAGGGTGTTCCGCGCTCCGCGTCGGGCACTTCGGGCTGTTCCGCTGCGAGTGGTTCGTCCTGGCCCTCAGCAGGTGGTTCGCTCTGCGCTCCGGGCTGCTCGGCGGGCGGCGGCTCGTCCTGGGTCGCGGGCACCTCGGGCTGCTCGGCGGGCGGCGGCTCGTCGTGGGTCGCGGGCACCTCGGGCTGCTCGGCGG
>CAZTZI010000173.1:0-3661 GCA_964618115.1 uncultured Acidimicrobiales bacterium | reverse complement strand
GGTGCGGCCGGGACCACCGTCCTGCTGGTGGAGCAGAACGCCGCGATGGCGCTGTCGATCTCCGAGTTCGCCTACGTGCTGCAGGCCGGGCGGGTGGCGATGGGCGGGCCGGCCGCAGTGCTGCGCGACGACCCCGACGTGCAGAAGCTCTACCTGGGTGATGGCTGAGGCCACCGCAGCCGGCGGGGACGCGGCGCCACCGGGAGGGGAGCGGCGAGGACCGGCCGAGGCGACCCCGCCCGCCCTCGTGACGCCGATGCTGCGCGTCGACGGCGTGAGCCTTTCCTTCGGGGGGCTCCGGGCGCTGGATGACGTGTCGTTCAGCGTGCGCCCCGGCGAGCTCGTGGCTCTGATCGGCCCCAACGGGGCCGGCAAGACCTCGATGTTCAACTGCATCAGCGGTGTGTACCGACCCGAGCAGGGCGCCTTGCTCTTCGAGGGGGCCGACCTGGTCGGCATGCGTCCCTCTCGCATCGCCGCGGGAGGCGTCGCCCGCACCTTCCAGAACCTGGCGCTGTTCGAGAACCTCGACATCGTCGACAACCTCATGCTCGGTCGCCACACGCTCATGCGAACGGGTCTGCTGGCGGGTGCGGTGTGGCTCGGCCGGGCGCGCCGCGAGGAGATCCGGCACCGCAAGCACTGTGCCGAACTGGTGGACTTCCTCGGCCTCGGCCCCTATGTGGGTCGCCCGGTGGGTCTGTTGCCCTACGGCGTGCAGAAGCGCGTCGAGATCGGCCGTGCCCTGGCCGCAGAGCCGCGGCTGCTGATGCTCGACGAGCCGGTGGCGGGCATGACCCGGGCCGAACGCAGCGAGGCCGGCGCGCTGCTGAGCGGCATCCGGGCCGAGATGGGACTCACCATGCTGCTGGTGGAGCACCACATGCACCTGGTGCTGGAGGTGGCCGACCGGGTGGTGGCCATGAACTTCGGCGCCGTGATCGCCTCCGGCGCCCCCACCGAGGTGGCGAACCATCCCGCGGTGGTGGAGGCCTACCTCGGCGCCGCCGGTACGAACGGGACCGGCGGGGAGCACTGATGGACAAGTTCCTGCAGCTGCTGCTCTCCGGTGTCGCTCTCGGAGGCATCTACGCCCTGGTGGCGCTGGGTTTCGTCGTGATCTACAAGGCGAGCGGCGCCTTCAACTTCGCCCAGGGAGGCTTCGTCACCCTCGGCGCCTACATGGTGTACCAGTTCGGCACCGACTGGGGTCTGCCGTTCTGGCCGGCGCTGGTGCTGGTCATGATCGCCATGGCTGCCGTCGGGATGTTCCTGGAGCGGCTGGTGATCCGCCCCATGGTGGGCAAGCCCACCTTCACCGTCGTGCTGATCACCCTGGGTCTCCTGCTGATCATCGAGCAGGTCGTGCGCTCCGTCTGGACCAGCCCGGGGCTGGTGCTGGAGGTCCCGTGGGGCAATGGGCGCAGCCGGCTCGGCAACGTCACGCTCCGGCACGCCGATCTCTGGACCATGGTGTCGGGCGCGGTGCTGCTGTTGGCGTTCTTCGTGTTCTTCCGCTACTCCCGTACCGGCCTCGGCATGCGTGCCACCGCCCTGGACCAGGAGGCGGCCGCGGCGCAGGGCATCTCGGTGGCGCGCTCGTTCGCGGTCTCGTGGGCCGTCGCTGCGGCGGTGGCGCCCGTGGCCGGCGTCATGCTGGTCAGCCGCGGCGGCGGCGCCCTCTCGCCGGCCATCGGCTTCGTCGCCCTGGCCGCGTTCCCCGCCATGATCCTGGGCGGGCTGGACTCCGCGGGCGGCGCCGTGCTCGGCGGTGTGCTGATCGGCCTGGCCGAGATCATGTCCCAGGGTTACCTGGACGTCTCCTGGCTGGGGTCGAACGTGGAGGTGGTCGTCCCCTACGTGCTGATGGTTCTGGTGCTGTTGTGGCGCCCCGAGGGACTGCTGGGAACCCGGCGGGTGGAGCGGGTGTGAGCGCCGGGTTCCTGCGTCGCATGCTGCCGCCGGTGGATCCGGCGCGCCCGCCGGTCGCGTCGGCGACCGCGGTCAACCCGCTGCTGCCCGGCGCGGGGTCCAAGCTGCTGGCGGCGGCGACCGTGGCGGGGGTGGTGATCTGCCCGCTGGTGCTCGACGACCCGTTCTGGATCACGGTGCTGGGCAACGCCGGCACCTTCGCGGTGGCTGCGCTGGGGCTGAGCCTGCTGACCGGCTTCTGCGGCCAGGTGTCGCTGGGCCATGCGGCGTTCCTGACGGTGGGCGGCTACCTGGTGGCGTTCTTCGGCGCCGGCTGGGGCTGGCCGCTGCCTGCCTGGCTGGCCCTGGCGGCCGCTGTCGGGGCCGTCATCGGGGCGCTGGTGGGCCCGTTCGCCCTGCGATTCAAGGGCAACTACCTCGTGGTGGTGACGCTGGCGCTGATCTTCGTGGTGACCCACGTCGCCCGCAACTGGGAGGGCTTCACGGGCGGCTTCGACGGGATCTCCACCAACAAGGCGCCGCTGGCGCTCGGCGGCCTGGATTTCGGCGACATGAGCGCCTTCGGCCAGCGGCTGGACCGCCAGCAGGGGCTGTTCTACCTGTCGTGGATCCTGGTGGGGATCAGCGCCCTGGTCGTGCGGAATCTGGTCCGCAGCCGTCCCGGCCGGGCCATGCAGGCCATCCGGGACCGCGACCTGGCCGCCGAGGTGATCGGGGTCAGCAACGCCCGCTACAAGATCGCCGCCTTCGCCATCTCCAGCGCCTTGGCCTCGGTGGCCGGCGCCACCTACGCGGTGGGCCTGCGCTTCATCACCCCCAACGAGCCTCTGGCCGAACTCTTCCTGTCGATCCGCTTCGTGGCCATCATCATCGTCGGCGGCATGGGCACCGTCTACGGGGCCGTCGTGGGCGCGCTGCTGCTGGGGCCGCTGCCGGAGTTGGTGAAGGAGTTCGTGAGCTACCTGGATGTGACCGTCCCGGGCCTCGGTCGGCCGCTCGTGTCCGACACCGTGGCGGCCGAGCCGCTGTTCAGCACCTCGTCCTTCAGCGAGGCGCTGTTCGGCCTGCTGCTGGTGCTGGCCCTGCTGTTCCAGCCCCAGGGCATCGCCGGCGTCGTGCGGTCGCTGCGGATCCGCCGCGCCGGGCGGTCGCGGCTTGCCGTGCCGCCGCAGCGGGCTGATGAGGAGAGCCACTGAGTCGAGCGGACACGCCCCTGCGGAGAGCGGCTCCGCGCCGCGGCAGTGCCCTGCCCGGAGGCGCTGCCGGACGCTGGATAGGATGGCCGGCGATCGGGGGTCGGGTTGCTGCCGCCGCCGGGCAGCGCACAGCGATGTCGGGGCCGCGCATCCGCCGGGGAGCCACGAGGAGGTGGCCATGAAGCAGGCTCGCACCGTACGCAGGCTCGACTCGCGGCGGCGGTCGACATCGAGGTCCCGCTGGGTGGCGCTCATCGCCGCAGTGGTGCTGGTGGCCGCCGCATGCGGCGGTGAGGACGGCACAACGGCTGCGCCGTCACCGCCCGAGGGGGCACCGGCGCCGTCCGAATCGCCGCCGCCCGAACCTGCTCCGGCGCCTGCCGGTGAGGCTCCGCCGCCGCCGCCGGAGCCCGCATCCGCCCCGGCAACTGACGACACGGCTGCTCCAGTAGCCGACGAAGCCGTTGCCCCGCCGCCCGAACCCGCTCCGGCGCCTGCCGGTGAGGCTCCGGCGCCGCCGCCGGAGCCTGCAC
>CAZTZI010000172.1:0-6917 GCA_964618115.1 uncultured Acidimicrobiales bacterium | reverse complement strand
GGTTGCCCTCGTGGCGGGCCGCCAGGAAGCGGCCGACCGTCACCGCCGACCAGTCGAGCGCCAGGAATTCAGCGTCGGCGGGCACGGTCCCGGCGAGCGCGCCCGAGGCGGCGAGCACGCCCCCGGCGTCACAGACGACGCTCTGGGGCATCGATGTCGCGCAACCGTCGACGGATCGACTCGAACTCCGCTCGGCTCATCGGTTCGCGGCCGCCGGCGAACTCGGACGGCGACCGGCGTGAGGCGATCCGCGTCAGTTCCCCGCGCAGGTATTGCTGCACGGACACACCGGCCGCCTCGGCCTGCTCCCGCAACCGCTCGCCGACAGCGGGGTCCAGTCCCTTGATGTTCAGATCCACGACCCCAAGTTATACCAAACTGGTATAAATTGTCAAGCCGAACCCCGCCGGAGTCGCTCGCCCGGCGGTCCAAGCGCGCCCGGCAACACCTGACGCCGGAGTTCTTTGACAAGATGTCAAGGCCTATTCGGCCGGACAGGGCCACAGGATTGAGAGTCCGGGCAGCCGCCGATTGCTCCCGCGGCTCACTACCGACCTCCGCGAGGCCGTCTGCATCTTCCGGGTCTGCACCAACACCGTCCGTCACCCCAAACCCGACTGGCAAGCCAAGACTCTCGCCGGCCTCGACCTCGTCAACGAAACCCTGCCCTGACGCCCGGCTCCGGGTTCCGTCCTTGCCGCCCCGCAGCGACAGTCGGTCTGCTACCAGGGCCGGCGGATCTCGACTGCGCTGGGAGCCGTCCCCAACCGGCAACTGACACCGAGGCTCAACTCAGACGCCCACGACTTGATGCGGCGCCTCTCAGGCAAATCTCGGTGCTGTGGCTTGTCCGGGCCGACCTCGCTGGGTAGAGTGCTCCCAGCGGAGAGGACCGAAGTATTCGGTTCCGCGAGCTTGCTCCTCTGCTGATTCGCAGAACGTGCCCCGCTTCGGCGGGGCACGGACGCGCTGGGAGGACTGTTGTACCTGTGCTTCGTCGACGAGTCTGGAACGCACGGAAGCAGTCCGGTGCTCGTGGTGGGTGGGATCATCATCCACGAGGAGGACGCGTGGCACTTGCAGCAGCGTCTCGACTCGTTCCTGTTCCGCAAACTTCACCCGCTCGGATACGACCACACTGACTTCGAGCTCCACGCCACCGAGATTCGACGCGGCACCAAGCAGTGGGCGAACGTGCCGGAGTCCGATCGGCACCGGATCCTCGCGGGCGCGTATGGCGCGCTGGCCGGGTTCGCCCCTGTCAACCTGGATCTACCTTGGCGTCTCATCGGAGCTGTCATGGAACAGGACCCCCATCACCAGAGGCGTCAGGCGTACGAACTCTTGACCAAGAAGTTCGATGACTTCGTAGATCGCATGAGCCGCGGTGGTCAGCAGCAGCGGGGGTTGATCATCCACGATCGCAGCAGCGTCGAAGGCACTCTGCAGAACTGGACTCATCAGTGGCGCGTCGCCAGCAGCTCGCTCGGTCGACTGCGGAACCTCGTCGATGTCCCGCTGTTCGCCGATTCCCGGGCCTCCAGAGCGCTTCAAGCAGCCGATCTAGTCGCCTACGCCCTGTTCCGGTACTACTCGAAGCCGGGCGGAGCAAGCGACGATCGGTACATCCGTCGCCTCTGGACGCAATTCGATGCCGACCGCGGTCGGATGCACGGTCTCATCCATCGCAGCGCCGATTTCCGCAGATGTGGATGCCCTGCCTGTGCGAGTCGTAGATGAGCGGGTTAGCTCATCCATATGTGACAGCGGGTGTCGCAGATCGGTATAGTACGAAGTACCCCCCTGGGGTGAGTAGCCCCAGGCCGACGGCCTCGACTTGAAGTCGGGGCCGTTTCTCTTCTATGGGTTCTCTGCGCTGCACGTTGGGTCGGAATCCTTCGCGATCCCTGTATCCGATGGCTTCCGGTGGATCGCTCGGTCTTTGACAAAATGTAAAATCTGGTGTGTACTTACGGAGTGAGTCGGCTGGTGACGGATGAGCCAGAGGTGGTCGGATCGATGGCCGACACGGTTTTGAACGCGGCAGGTGGCGTCGAGGCGCCGGCGCGGCCCCGCACCACCGGGCGCATAGGCGAGAGCGTTCCACGCCCCGACGGCGTCCCCAAGACCACCGGCGCCTTCGCCTTCTCCTCGGACCTGTGGGCCGACGGCATGCTCTGGGGCCGGGCGCTGCGCTCGCCGCACCCCTACGCCCGAATCCGCAACATCAACATCGCCCCCGCCCTCGCCGTCGCCGGCGTGCGGGCCGTGCTCACAGCCGACGACGTTCCCGGCACCGGCACGTACGGCCTCGAGCACGCCGACCAGCCGGTGCTGGCCGCCGACGTCGTGCGCTACTGCGGCGAGCCGGTCGCCCTCGTCGCCGCCGACCATCCCGAGGCCGCCCGAGTGGCCGCCGAGTCCATCGTCATGGACTACGAGCCGCTGGAGGCCGTCACCGAGGCCGCCGCAGCCGCCGACGCCCCGCCCATCGGTCCCGAGGGCAACGTCTTCCGCCATATCCGCATCCGCCACGGCGACCCCGGGGCCACCGGCGACGTGGTCGTCGAGGGCGCCTACGAGG
This sequence comes from uncultured Acidimicrobiales bacterium, assembly GCA_964618115.1. Lineage (GTDB taxonomy): Bacteria > Actinomycetota > Acidimicrobiia > Acidimicrobiales > CATQHL01 > VXNF01. Next base: position 4,333 of record CAZTZI010000172.1, on the reverse strand, counting down.
TGGGAATGCAGGACCAGGCCTTCATGGGCACCGAGTCCGGCCTGGCCATGCCCACCGCCGACGGCGGCGTGGAGCTGTTCATCTCCACCCAGTGGCTGCACGCCGACCAGCGCCAGATCGCCGAGGCGCTGGACCTGCCGGAAGAGAAGGTGCACCTCACGCTGGCCGGCGTGGGCGGGGCGTTCGGCGCCCGCGAGGACGTCACGCTGCAGATCCACCTGTGCCTGCTGGCGCTGCACACCGGACGCCCCGTGAAGATGCTCTACAACCGCGAGGAGTCGTTCTTCGGCCACGTGCACCGCCATCCGGCCCGGCTGCGGTACCGCCACCACGCCACCGCGGGCGGCGACCTCGTGAAGGTCGAGGCCGCCGTCACCCTCGACGGCGGCGCCTACGCCTCCACCACCGCGGCCGTGCTGGCCAACGCCTGCTTCTTCGCCACCGGCCCCTACCGGGTTCCCAACGCCAGCGTCGACGGCTGGGGGATGCGGACCAACAACCCGCCCTGCGGCGCCATGCGGGGCTTCGGCGTGGTGCAGGTGTGCTTCGCCCACGAGGCCCAGATGGACCGCCTCGCCGCCGCCCTGGGGATGGATCCCCTCCAGCTGAGGCTGCGCAACGCCCTCGGCCCCGGCGACACGCTCATCACCGGCCAGCAGATCACCGGCACGGCGCCCATGACCGAGCTCCTCGAGGCGCTGGCCGACTATCCGCTGCCGCCCGGCACCCGCGGGGCCGGCGACGGCGGAGGTGGAACCGTCGGCGGCAACGGCGCCGCCGACGCCATGGCCCGCCCCGGCGGCGCGGGACGTACCGCGGATGACTCCCACGTTCGCCGGGGCGTTGGCTATGCGGCCAGCATCAAGAACCTCATGTTCTCCGAGGGGTTCGACGACTACTCCACGGCGGCGTGCCGGCTGTCCGACGGTGTGGCCACCATCACCTGCGCCTGCGTGGAGGTGGGCCAGGGGTTCGTGACCCTCGCCCAGCAGATCGCCCGGGAGGTACTGGGCGTCCAGCAGGTGCTGCTCGACCCCGCCGACACCGCCATCGGCTCGGCCGGGTCGTCCTCGGCCAGCCGCCAGACCTGGATGTCGGGCGGGGCGGTGCTGGCCGCCTGCGAGGGGGTGCGCGACAAGGTGCTGGCCTACGTGTCCGCCGAGTGTGGCATCCCGCCCACCGAGCTGTCCCTGCGCGACGGCCAGGTGATCTCCGACAGCGGCCTCAGCCGCAGCCTCGCCGAGATCAGCGCCGAGCGGGACTTCCGTCACGAGATCGAGTACCACCACGCGCCCACCACCACCGTCGACTCCAACGGCCAGGGCACCCCGCACGTGTCGTTCGCCTTCGCCGCCCATCGGGCCGTCGTGGACGTCGACGCCGATCTGGGCCTGTTGCGCACCGTCGAGGTTGCCACCACCCAGGACGTCGGCCGTGTGCTGAATCCCACCCAGGCCCTCGGGCAGATCGAGGGCGGCATCGCCCAGGGCGTCGGCCTGGCCGTCATGGAGGAGATCGTCCTGGACGGCGGCCACGTGCGCAACGCCAGCTTCACCGACTACCTCATCCCCACGGCGCTGGACATGCCCGACGTGCGCGTCGCCCGCCTGATCGAGGAGCCCGAGCCGGGCGCCCCCTTCGGCGCCAAGGGCATCGGCGAGCCGCCCACCATCTCCTCCACGCCCGCCGTGGCCGCCGCGGTCCGCCAGGCCACCGGCCTGCCGCTGAACCGGGTGCCCATCCGCCCCTCCGACATCGCCCTGAACCCCGACCGCACCCCGCAGCGGTCCTGAGCCCTACCCGCCTGCCCGAAACCGAGCCGAACCCCACAGGAGGAAACACCGTGGCGCAGTTCGAACTCAACGGCACCAACGTGACGTGCCGCGACGACCATCCCCATCTGCTGGAAGCCCTGCGCACCGAATTGGGCGTCATCTCGCCCAAGGACGGCTGCTCGCCCAGCGGCCAGTGCGGCTGCTGCGCCGTGCTGCTGAACGGCCGCGCCCGGGTGGCCTGCCAGGTGCCCCTCGAGAAGGTCGAGGGCGCCTCGGTGCTCACCCTGGAGGGCTTCGACGCCGCCGAGCGGGAGATAGCCCGGCACGCCGCCACCCTCATCGACGTCGAGTACCGGCCGCTGCCGCCCATCGTCGACCCCATCGTGGCCGTGGAGCACGACGAGGACGCCGTGTGGGAACTCGACGGCAACGTGCTGTCGGTGTCGCGCTACGCCCGCGGCGACGTGGACGAGGCGCTGGCGGCGTCCGCTCACGTCATCGACGAGACGTTCCAGACCCAGCGCATCGAGCACGCCTACCTCGAGCCCGAGTCCACCCTGGCGGTGCCCCGCCCCGACGGCGCCCTCTACGTCTATTCCGGGGGCCAGGGCGTGTGGGACGACCGCAACCAGATCGCCTCGGTGCTGGGCATCGACCCCTCGATGATCACCGTGGAGCTGGTCAGCAACGGCGGGGCGTTCGGCGGCAAGGAGGACATGTCGAACCAGGCCCAGACGGCGCTGGCCGCCCACCTGCTCGACAAGCCCGTGAAGTGCACGCTGTCGCGGGAGGAATCGCTGCTGCTGCACCCCAAGCGCCACCCCATCCGCATGACCTACACCGCGGGATGCGACGCCGAGGGCCGCCTCACCGCCCTGCGGGCCCGCATGATCGGCGACTCCGGCCCGTACGCCTCGGTCGGCATGAAGGTGCTGGAGCGGTCCGCCGGGCACGCCAGCGGCCCCTACGTGGTGCCCAACATCGACGTGGAATCGGTGGCGGCGCGCACCAACAACCCCGTCTGCGGGGCGTTCCGGGGCTTCGGCGCCAACCAGGCCCAGTTCGCCATGGAGGGCGTGATGGACCGCCTCGCCGCCGCCGTGGGCATCGACGGCTGGGAGATGCGGTCCCGGAACGTGGTCACGCCGGGCTCGGTGTGGGGTCCCGGCCAGATCATGGACGACGGGTGCGAGGGCGCCCGGGTGTGCCTCGACGCCGTCAAGCCGGCCTACGACGCCGCCCGCGACGCCGGCCGGCCCGTGGGAATCGGCCTGGGATTGAAGAACTCCGGACTCGGCAACGGCTTCTACGAGGTCGCCAAGGCGGTCGTGCGCTTCGAGCCCGACGGCACCGTGGAGGTGCGCCACTGCTGGACCGAGATGGGCCAGGGCGTCCACACCGTCGCCCAGCAGGTGGCGGTCACCGAGCTGGGCGTCGCCGCCGAGAAGGTGCGGGTCATCGTCGACACCACCCGCGAACTCGGCGCCGGCCAGACCACCGGCAGCCGGGGCACCCTCATGGGCGCCGGTTCCGTCGCCGACGCCTGCAAGGCCGCCCTCGCCGACGGCTGCCGTGAGGGCGTCGACTACGAGGGCACCTACATCGTGGACTGGACCAACTCGCTGAAGGACGACGTGGAGAACCCCAAGATCCACTCGTGCTTCGGGTTCGCCTGCCAGCTCGTGGAACTCGACCCCGACAGCGGCGACGTCACCCGGGTGCTGGCCGCCCACGACGTCGGCAAGGCCGTGAACCCGACGATGTGCGAGGGCCAGATCGAGGGCTCGGTGCACATGGGCCTCGGCTATGCGCTGACCGAGGGTTTCCCGTCCGATGCGGACGGGCGCCCGCTGAACTCGACGCTGCGCAGCCTCGCCATCGTGCGCCCGAAGGACATGCCGCCCGTGGACGTGCAGCTCGTGGAGGTGCCCCAGCCCGACTCGCCCTACGGCATCAAGGGTGTCGGCGAGATCGGCCTCGTGCCCACGGCCGGCGCCGTTGCGGCCGCGCTGACGGACTTCGACGGGGAGTGGCGCAGCGAGTTGCCCATGCGCAACGACTCCAACCGCGAGCGCCCCTGGGGAACCAACGGCAACGGCAGCAACGGCGCCGCCGCCGGAGCCGAAACCCCCGCCCAACCCGCCGCCGTCTGACCGTGCCCGCGGCCTACACCACTCCGGGACTGGTCTGCGCGCATCACCATCTGTATTCGGCTTTGGCGCGGGGGATGCCGGCTCCTCCTCGGACTGCGCACAACTTCACCGACATCCTGGAATTGGTCTGGTGGCGGCTGGATCGGGCTCTCGATCTGGATCTGATCCGGTGGTCGGCCATGCTCGGGGCCCTCGAGTGCCTGGAGGTCGGGTGCACGGCGGTGATCGATCACCATGAGTCGCCGAATGCGATCGAGGGGTCGCTGTCGGTCATTGCAGATGCCTGTGCCGAGGTTGGTGTGCGGATCAGTTGCGCTTACGGCGTCACCGACCGGCATGGGGCCGACGGTGCCCGCCGGGGGTTGGCCGAGAACGAGCGGTTACTGCGGGCGGGCACCGTCGGCA
>CAZTZI010000171.1:0-23161 GCA_964618115.1 uncultured Acidimicrobiales bacterium | reverse complement strand
CCCGTGAACAGGGCGGCGAAGAAGGCGATCCTGGCCACGAGCGTGATCGCCATGGCGACGGCGGCCGCCACGGAGCCGATGAGGATGTCCCGGTTGCGGATGTGCATCAATTCGTGGGCCAGGACCCCCTTGATCTCGGTCCAGGAAAGGTGTTCGATGAGGCCGGCGGTGATCGCCACCGCGGCGTTGTCGGGATTCCGGCCCGTGGCGAAGGCGTTGGGCTGCGGGTTGGGCGTGACGTAGAGGCGCGGCTTGGGGAGCTTGGCGTGCGCCGCCAACTCCTCCACCACCTTGTGGTACTCGGGGAACTCGTGGCGCTCGACGAGCCGGGCGCGGGCCGAGGCGATCGCCAGCTTGTCGGAGAACCAGTAGGAGAAGCCGACGATGGCGAAGGCCAGCACCGCCCCGATGATGAGCCCACCGGTGCCGAAGATGCCGCCGATCCCGATGCAGAGACCTCCGAGCAGCGCCAGCAGGACGAAGGTCTTGAAGGTGTTCTTCACGTCGCCTCCTCGATTGCCCCAGTCGGGCCCGGGGCTCGGCCCCGAGCGCCGATCAGTCCGTTCCCGCGGTGCCCTTGGCGCTTCCCCTCCGCCCCCTTCAGCCGTAGTAGCCGGAGTGCACGTACAGGCACGGCAGGGACTCGGCAGCGTACATCTCCACGATACGAGGATCGTCCTCGACAGCGAACGCCGGAGCGAACCCGAACGAGCGCAGCAACCCGAGCGCCTGGCGCTTGAAGCGCACGGAATGGACCATGTCCTGCGCCGGACCGCGCAACGCCAGCAGGTCCCAGCGCAACCCGTGACGCTCGATCCAGTCGAGGGTGAGTTGACGGAGACGGAACGGCCGGGCCGTCAGCAGTACGACCTGCAGTCCCTCGTCGAGGTCTCGCACCAGCTCGGCATGCCGGGTCAGGAGGCGATCGCCGACAGCGGCGGCGAAGAACCCGTTCCAGTCGCGTACGGGCCCGTCGAGGTGCCACTGGCGATGCGAGGCGTCGGAGAGCACGCCGTCGACGTCCACGATGGCGGCCGCCCCCGGTACCTGCGGGCCGGTGCGCCACGTCCAGTGGTCCGGAAGCCGCGAACCGTCACGCAGCGGTGGATCGGTGGGAACGGCGCGCGCCTCGGCTCCCGCCGGGCGCAGCCGCGGCGGGCTCACCGGCCCCTCGCCGCCGGACGCATCGGCCGCTCAGTCCTCGGCGGGCGCCTCGGAGGCCCGCTGCCGGATCTCGGTCACCACCGAGGCGTCGGCCAGCGTGGTGGTGTCACCCAGGTTGCGCCCCTCGACGACGTCGCGCAGCAGCCGGCGCATGATCTTGCCGCTGCGGGTCTTGGGCAGGTCGGGCACCAGCACGACCGCCTTGGGCCGCGCTATCGGCCCGAGCTTCGCAGCCACGTGCTGGCGCACCTCATCGCGCAGTTCGTCGCCCGGGGTGGCGCTCCCCCGCAGGATGACGTAGCCCACGATGGCCTGACCGGTGATGGCGTCGCTGGCGCCCACCACGGCCGCCTCGGCCACCGCCGGATGGTCCACGAGGGCCGACTCCACCTCCGTGGTGCTGATGCGGTGGCCCGAGACGTTCATCACGTCGTCCACGCGGCCCAGCAGCCACAGGTAGCCGTCCTCGTCCAGCTTGGCGCCGTCGCCGGCGAAGTAGCGGCCCTCGAAACGCGACCAGTAGGTCTCCCGGTAGCGCTCCGGGTCACCCCAGATGCCCCGCAGCATGGCCGGCCAGGGGCGGGTGATGGTGAGGTAGCCGCCGCCCCGGGACACGGGGTTGCCGCTGTCGTCCACCAGCTCGGCGAAGATGCCCGGCAGTGGGTGCGTGGCCGAGCCCGGTTTGGTGGTCGTCACCCCGGGCAGGGGGCTGATCATGTGCCCGCCCGTCTCGGTCTGCCACCAGGTGTCCACGATGGGGCAGCGCTCGCCGCCGATGTGGGTGTGGTACCACATCCAGGCCTCCGGGTTGATGGGCTCGCCCACGGTGCCCAGCACCCGCAGCGAGGACAGGTCGTGGCGGTCCGGCTCGGCGGCGCCCCAGCGCATGAACGTGCGGATGGCCGTCGGGGCGGTGTACAGCTGCGTGACGCCGTAGCGGGCGATGATGTCCCAGAGCCGGTCCTTCGGCCAGTCCGCCCGGTCGCCGATGCGGAGGGGCGGGCGCGGCGTGTCGGGCGTCCCCTCGTAGATCACCGACGTGGCGCCGTTGGCGAGCGGGCCGTAGACGATGTAGCTGTGCCCGGTCACCCAGCCGATGTCGGCGGCGCACCAGTAGACGTCGCTGTCGGGACGCAGGTCGAAGGTGTGGCGATGCGTGAACGCCACCTGGGTGAGGTACCCGCCTGTGGTGTGCATGATGCCCTTCGGCTTGGCGGTGGTGCCCGAGGTGTACAGCAGGTACAGCAGGTGCTCGCTGTCGAAGGCCTCGGGCCCGCCTCCGGGATCGGCGTCAGCGGGGTCGGCGGCGGCCATGAGTTCGTGCCACCACAGGTCACGCCCCGGCCGCATGTCCACGTCGAGGTCGCAGCGGTTCACGACGACGACCTTCTCGACGGAGGGTGCGCCGGCGGCGAGAGCCTCGTCCACGTTCACCTTCAGAGCCGAAGGCGCGCCGCGCCGGTAGCCGCCGTCGGCGGTGATGACCATGCGGGCCTCGGCGTCCTCGCAGCGGTCGACGATGGCGTCGGGCGAGAAGCCGCCGAAGATCACCGAGTGCGCCACGCCGATGCGGGCGCAGGCCAGCATCGCCACCGGCAACTCGGGGATCATCGGCATGTAGATGGCCGCCCGGTCACCGGCCCGCAGCCCCAGCGAGCGCAACACGGCTGCGAAGCGGCGCACCTCGTCGAGCAACTCGGCGTAGGTGATGGTGCGAGTGTCGCCGGGTTCGCCCTCCCAGTGGAAGGCCACCCTGTCGCCCCGGCCCGCGATGACGTGGCGGTCGAGGCAGTTGTACGCCATGTTCAGCGTGCCGCCCACGAACCACCGGGCGTACGGCAGATCCCACTCCAGCGTCGTACCGAAGTCGTCGGACCAGCTCACGAGTTCACGAGCCTGGCGCGCCCAGAACGCCTCGTAGTCGGCAGCGGCCTCGACGTAGAAGGAGCGCGCCGTCGCGGCCTCGGCGAAGCCCTCGGGCGGCGGGAAGGTGCGGTCCTCGACGTAGAAGTCGGCGATCGTCGCTTCTGCCATGGTCTCACCTCGCTTCGCACCGCAGCGGGGCGATCCGGGCCCCGGCCGCGTCCCCACACGGGGCAGTCGGGCGGTTGCCGATCCTACCCGGCCGCCCGCAGCGAGGGCCCGGGGTCCGAACGTCCGGGTTTCAGTAGTCTGGGCAGGTGCATGACCTGCTGATTCGCAACGGCACCGTCGTCGACGGCAGTGGCGTGCCAGCCTTCGCGGGCGATGTCGCCGTCGACGACGGCGTGATCACGGCTGTGAGTCCCGCCGGGGGCGCCGGCGAGGGGACCGAGCCCGCCCGGCGAGTCGTCGATGCCGAGGGACACCTGGTGCTCCCCGGCTGGGTCGACATCCACACCCACTACGACGGGCAGGCCACCTGGGATCCGGAGATGACACCGTCGTCGTGGCACGGCGTGACAACAGCGGTCTTCGGCAACTGCGGCGTGGGGTTCGCGCCGGTGAGGAACGGCAGCGAGGACTACCTCATCAACCTCATGGAGGGGGTCGAGGACATCCCCGGTTCGGTGCTGGCCGAGGGCATCGACTTCTGCTGGGAGTCCTATCCCGAGTACCTCGACGCCCTGGCGGCCATGCCGCGGGTGATGGACGTGGCCGGCCAGTTGGCGCACGGCGCGCTGCGGTTCTACGTGATGGGCGAGCGCGGCGCCGACCACGCCGAGGTTCCCACACCAGCCGAATTGGACCGGATCGAGGCGCTGACGACCGAGGCGTTGGGTGCCGGGGCGCTCGGGGTCACCACATCCCGGACCCCCAAGCACCGCGCGGCCGACGGCCGGCTCACGCCGTCGCTCTCGGCGGGGGATCCCGAGTTGGCGGCGCTGGCGCGGGGGATGCGCGCCGCCGGTGCAGGCGTGCTGCAGGTGAACTCGGACTTCGGCCCCGGCGAGTTCGAACTCATGCGAACCGCCGCCGAGCTTGCCGGACGGCCGCTGTCGGCGCTGCTGGTCCAGATGGACGCCTGGCCGGAGCGCTGGCGGGAGACGCTGGCCAACATCGCTGCCGCCAACGCCGACGGCGTTGCCGCCAACGGCCAGGTGGGCTGCCGTCCCATCGGCGTGCTGCTGGGCCTGGACGCGACGGTCAACCCCTTCGGCAACCACCCCGCCTACCGTGCCGTGGAGCAGCTGCCGGTCGCCGAGCGTGCGGCGCGCCTGCGTACCGACTCGGCGCTGCGGCGGGCGTTGATCAGCGAGCAGCCCGACGACGGCTACACCCGCTGGATCGACTATGCGCTCGCTCGCAGCTACGAGTTCGGCGACCACTTGGACTACGAGCCACACCCCGACACGTCGATCGCTTCCCAAGCCGCAGCGGCCGGCATCAGCCGCTGGGAACTGGCCCTCGACCTGCTGGCCGCCGGCGACGGCGGCAACCTGCTGCTGTACACGTTCGAGAACTACAGCGGCGGCAGCCTCGACGACGTGGCCGAGATGCTGGCCGATCCCCACACGATCTGCGGCATCGGCGACGCCGGGGCCCACGTGGGCACCATCTGCGACGCCGCCTACCCCACGTTCCTGCTCACGCACTGGAGCCGCGACCGCACCCGGGGCAGGCGCTTCCCGCTGGAGTTCCTGGTCAACAAGCAGACCCGCCGCACCGCACTCGCCTACGGCCTGGCCGACCGCGGGCTGCTGGCACCCGGCTACAAGGCCGACGTCAACATCGTGGACTTCGAGGCGCTGGGGCTCACCCGCCCGAGGGTGGTCCACGACCTGCCCGCCGGAGGCAAGCGGCTGGAACAACGCTCGCTGGGCTACCGCCACACCTTCGTGTCGGGGATCGAGGTGGCCGCCGACGGCGAGTTCACCGGGGAGCGCCCCGGCCGGCTCATCCGCGGCGCCAGACCGCAACCGTAAACGCCCCCAAGCCGGAGGGGTCGCACAGAGCCTCCGCCTCGTGCACCCGGCTGCGAGCCTCCAGCGCTACCAGGTCGCCGACCGCGGCCCGCTCGTGCCACCGCGCACGTCCCTCGGCAACAAGCTCTTCGATGCCGAGTGAGCGCAGGAACGTCGCCTGATCGCAGACCTCGGCGCCCGGGTGCGCAGCCAGGATCTGATCCAGAGGCACCTCGACGGTGATGTCGACCCCGCCCACATCTCGGAGCGGCTCGTGCCCCCGGACTCCGGAGCGATAGGTGCGCACCCACTCCCAAGCACGCCGAGTGGCCAGAGAAGCGCTCATGTCGGTGTAGTCGATCACGACGAGACTGCCGCCACCCAAGGCGCCCAGTGCACGGCCCACCCACTCGACCGCAGCCGCTGCCAGCGGGATGCGACCGCCCACAGGCGTCTCAGGAGCCAGAGCATCCGCCACCGACTGCTCCTCGGCCGTCAGCGGCCGCAGTTCCTCGACGAACCTGCCGACTCCCGCAGCGCTCTCCGTCCTCACGTACACCTCCGACCAGCCGTCGACGGTGCGCTCCAAGAGGCGATACGGCAGGTTGTCCAGCAACTCGTTGGCAATGATCACGCCCGTCGCGGGACCCGGGGGCAGGTCGGCGACCGACTCCAGGCGCGCGCAGGGCCCGGGAGGTCGGTTGAGCAAGTCCTCATGATTCCGACGCAGAGCAGCCGACCGCTCGACGAGCACGTAGCGCAACACTTCCGCGCACTCCGGCCGGGCCGACAGAACACTGCGGGCAAGGGTGCCGCGACCGGCCCCGGCGTCGACGAGTGTGAAGTCGCCCGGCCGCCCCGACTCCTCCCAGCAACGGTCGGCCAAGTTGGCCACAAGCCGCCCGAACAGTGGGCCGACCTCGACACTGGTCAGGAAATCGCCGGTACGTCGCCCCGCTCCGCCCCCTGATGCGTAGAACCCGTCGGGTTCGCCGTATAGAGCCGACTCCATGAACGCATCGAAGCGAAGCGGCTCGCGGTTGCTCAGAGAGGATCGCACGTCGATTCTCCCCGAAACTGGATTCCGGCCTTCGCCGGAATGACGGGCGAGGGCGGGGGTGCCGGGGGCCAGCGCAGGCGGCCATTCTAGGCCGCCGGAGCGCCACCGGCAGCGCCGCCCGGTCCGCGGCGAACCAGCGGACGGTGCGGATGCAGAAGCCGCCGGAGCGTCACCGGCTGCGCCGGCCGGACTTGTGCAGAGCCCTCGAAGCGACCTGGTCGGAGAGACCGTCAGGCGTCGGCAGGCTCCTTGCGGCCGATGATGTTCACCGGCACCGGGCCCTCGTCGGCGGTGATGGCCGCCAACTGCATCTCGTTCAGCTCGGGGTCGAAGAAGAAGCCGTCGTCGAACGGGGCCGGCTTCAGGTCGTCCCACCAGACGGCCGCCGGGTCGTAGGCGGCGAAGAAGATGCGGTTGGTCCAATCGGCGTTGCGGCCCTGCAGCATCCGCAGGGCGAAGACCTTCTCACCGTTGACATTCATGATGTCCAGCACCTGCACCTTGCCCGGCGTGGCCGACATGGAGGGCCCGCGCATGGTGCGCCCCAGGCCCGAGACGTCCCGGAACGCCCCGTTGTAGACCTCCAGGGCCCGCTCCAAGGGCAGTTCGAAGTAGCGCTTCGCTCCCGTGTCGCGCTCCACGAACATGTAGTAGGGGATGCAGCCCAGCTTCACCTCGCGGCGGATCATGTCGGCCCAGATCTTCGAGTCGTCGTTCACGTGACGGATCAGCGGCGCCTGGCAGCGGATGACCGCCCCGGTGTTCAGGATGTTGCGCACGGCCTTCTCGGAGGCCTCCGTGGCCAACTCCACCGGGTGCGAGTAGTGGCCCATGATGGCCAGGTGATTCCCGGCGGCGACGATGTCGTCGAACAGCCGCAACGTGTCGTCGGCGTCCTTGTCGTCCACGAAGCGGTGCGGCCAGTAAGCCCCCGCCTTGGTGCCGATGCGGATGGTGACGCGCTCGAACTCGGGCTCCAGCAGCGGGTCGATGTAGCGCCGCAGCACCTCGGTGCGCATGATCATGGGATCGCCGCCGGTGAAAAGGACGTCGGTGACCTCGGGGTGTGCCCGCAGGTAGCGCACCAGGTTGCCGCCCTCCTTGGTGGCGAACTTCAGGTCGTCGAGCTTCACGAACTGCGGCCAGCGGAAGCAGTAGGTGCAGTAGGCGTGGCAGGTCTGGCCCTGGGCGGGGAAGAACAGCACCGTCTCGTCGTACTTGTGCTGCATGCCCGGCATCGGCTCGCCGTCGACGGTGGGGACGTTCATCTGCACCTGGCCGCTGGGGTGCGGGTTCAGGCTGCGCTGGATGTTGCGCGCCGCCTCGTCGATCTCGGGGGCCGGCAGCTCGGCGCGCACCATGTCGGCGATGGTGGCGAAGTGCTCGGGATCGATCATCCCCTCCTGGGGGAACGTGAGCTGGAAGATCGGGTCGTCGGGGATGTTGGACCAGTCGATCAACTGCTCGCAGACGTAGTTGTTGGTCTTGAAGGGGAGCACGCGCGACACCACGTCGGTGACCAGTTGCTGGTGCTCGCTCAGTCCGTCGAAGCCGGGGATGTCCTGCATGTTCCGCCGCTGGAACGTCCGGAACACCGGCGTCTGCCCGTTGGTGGCCTGTACCATCTTCTTGCCCCCTTCTGAAGCACTTCCTCCTGTTGGAACCCGAGGAGCCGAGCACTCCCCCGTCGCCGACCTGGTGCAAACATCCTACTCAGAAAGCCACCCCCTATCCCCAGTCAACCTGTGAGGATGGCCACCCCGTGGCGTCCGCCCGGGACCTCCCCGCCCCGTTGAGCGCCGCCGATCCGCTCGTCGCGCCCCTGGCGGCGCGTCTGGGTGCCGCGTCGCCGCTCGACGGCTTCGTCGAGTACGTCGAATCGGAGGGGATCTCCCTCTACCCCGCCCAGGAGGAGGCGCTGCTGGAGATCCTGGACGGCCGCAATGTCATCATGAACACGCCGACGGGCTCGGGGAAGTCGCTGGTGGCGGCGGGCGCCCACTTCGCCGCTCTCGCCGCCGGTCGACGCAGCGTGTACACGGCGCCGTTGAAGGCTCTCGTCAGCGAGAAGTTCTTCGCGCTCTGCGACGCCTTCGGGGCCGAGCGGGTCGGGATGATCACCGGCGACGCCGCGATCAACCCGAAGGCTCCGATCATCTGCGCCACCGCCGAGATTCTCGCCAACTGGGCACTGCGGGACGGCACCGAGGCCGACGTGGACGTGGTCATCGCCGACGAGTTCCACTTCTATGCCGACCCGCAGCGCGGCTGGGCCTGGCAGGTGCCCCTGCTGACGCTGCCGCAGTGCCAGTTCGTGCTGCTGTCGGCCACGCTGGGGCCGACGGAGCGCTTCGCCGACGAACTCACCGGGCGGACCGGCCGGCAGACCGTGACGGTGCGCTCGGCGGAGCGTCCCGTGCCACTGGGATTCGAATACGGCACGATGCCGCTGCACGCCTCCATCGAGGACCTCCTCGAACGCAACCGGGCGCCGATCTACGTGGTGCATTTCACCCAGCGCGATGCCATCGAGGCGGCGCAGGCCTACACGAGCATCGGGGTGCTCAGCCGCACCGAGCGGGACCGCGTGGCCGACGCCATCGGCGGCTTCAAATTCGACTCGCCGATCGGCAAGGACCTGCGCCGACTCATCGGCCACGGCGTCGGCGTGCACCACGCCGGGCTGCTGCCGAAGTACCGCCTGCTCACCGAGCGGCTGGCGCAGCAGGGCCTGCTGAAGCTCATCTGCGGCACGGACACGTTGGGCGTGGGCGTGAACGTGCCGATCCGCACGGTGCTGTTCACCCAGCTCTGCAAGTACGACGGGCAGAGGACGCGCCTGCTGAGTGCCCGGGAGTTCCACCAGATCGCCGGGCGGGCGGGCCGGGCCGGCTACGACGAGCAGGGCTGGGTGCGGGTGCAGGCTCCGGCCCACTGGATCGAGAACCGGATCGCCACCCAGAAGGCTGCGTCGGATCCCAAGGCCAAGCGCAAGCTGACCAAGCGCCGGCCGCCGGAGCGCAACTACGCCCACTGGAACGAGGAGACGTTCGAGCGGCTCGTGGCCGCCGAGCCCGAGCCCCTGGTGTCCAGCTTCGAGGTCAGCCACCAGATGGTGATGCACGTTCTCGACCGGCCGGGAGACGGCTGCGCAGACCTGCGGCGCCTGCTGGTGGAGAACCACGAGACGCGCCGGCGCCAGCGCCGGCACATCCGCCGGGCGATCTCCATCTACCGGTCGCTGCTCGAAGCCGGGGTGGTGGAGGTGCTGGACGTGCCCGACGAGTGGGGCAGGCTCATCCGGGTGACGGTGGACCTGCAGGACAGCTTCGCCCTGCATCAGCCGCTCTCACTGTTCGCGGTCGAGGCGCTGCGCGTGCTCGACCCCGCCGAGGCGGACCATCCCCTCGACGTGCTCTCGGTGATCGAGTCGGTGCTCGAGAACCCGGGACCGGTCATTGCAGCCCAGATCGAGCGCCTGCGGAACGACCTCCTGGGTGAGCTGAAGGCGCAGGGCGTGCCGTACGAGGAGCGGATGGAGCGTCTCGCGGCGGTCGAGCATCCCAAGCCGCTGCGGGAGTTCCTCTACGGCTCCTTCGACATCTTCCGCCGGCATCACCCCTGGGTGGAGGGCGACAACGTGCGCCCCAAGTCGATCGCCAGGGAGATACGCGAGCGGGCCATGACCTTCGGTGAGTATGTGAACCACTACGGCCTGAAGCGCTCCGAGGGGCTGCTGCTGCGCTACCTGAGTGACGCCTACCGGGCCATGGTGCAGAACGTGCCCGCCGAAGGTCGCACACCGGAGTTCGACGAGTTGACGGATTGGCTCGGGGCGCTGGTGCGGGGCGTGGACTCCAGCCTGCTCGACGAATGGGAGCGGCTCACGGCAGTGGCGGATGGCGCCGCCGGCGCGGACGGTGCCGGCGGGGATCTCAGGCGTTGAGCAGCAGGAAGATTCCGGTGATCGTGAAGGCCAGCATCATCACCAGCAGCCCGTACTGGGATCGCAGCGCATGCCGCGGCGAGAACCGGCTCACCGCCTTCTCGTGCGCCAGGACCACGCCCGCCAAGTGGCCGGCCACCGTCGTGAGGGCCTGCACGAGTGCGATCGCCCCGGTGGAGACCAGCAGGTAGTTCACCTCGAAGTGGGCCGTGCCGAACAGGTCGGCGGTCCCGCCGAACGGGCGTGACAGCAGGGCCAGGAAGTTCTGGCCCTCGAAGATGACCAGCGAGAAGTAGTGCCCCACGTGGTAGGCGAAGGCGATCGGCACGATGGAGGGGGCGAAGTCGGTCAGCATCTGCCGCAGCGGCGTGCGGGTGAGTGCGGCGCCGACCGCCATCGCCGCGATGTACAGCACCACGAAGTCGGCCGCTAACTGCAGCAGGCCGAAGGTACCGAAGCCGACCGTCTCCCAGCCGATGCGCGGGCCCAGCAGGCCGCCCCACCACTCGGTGCGGGAGATGCCGTCGAAGCTCGTGGTACCCGGCATCAGCAGCAGCACGAAGGTGTGCGGCAGGGTCATGCGCAGGCTCGCCAGTCCCACGATCGGGGGACGGGTGGCCAGTCGTCCCTGGCCGTCCCCGCAGAAGACCCCCATGGTGCCGACATGGCGGAACACCACGCCGAACCCCTCGCTCTGGCGCAGCCACTCGCGCCCCCAGAGTGACGCCCCGCACAGCATCAACACCGAGTAGGCGGCGATGGCGATGCCGAGGATGCGTGTCTCCGGGGGGTTGGGGTGAACCAGTTCGAGGGCGGCGAAGCAGAGCACCGTCGCCACGCCCAACCAGCCGCTGCGCACCGGGTCGGGGCGCCAGAGCTTGTGCGCCGGGACGTGGCCGAAGAACCGGCGACGCACCGCCGCGCCGAGGTGGGCCAGCGTCTCCCAGGGGCTCAAGAGGCGCCACACGTCCCCGAAGACGGCCGACAGGAACAGCAACCCCACCCAGAACCCCACGTACACCGCGACCGGGGCGATCGTGGCGTAGGCCCCGAGATCGCCGAACAGCGAGGCCACCAGCACCACGGCGAACATCGCCAAGCCGAACAGCCGCAGCACGACCGCCAGCACTCGAGCCGCCGGCTGGACCGCCTCGGGCAGAGGCCGGGGTGCAAAGCGACCCTGCAGCCGCGGCTTGGGCCAGAAGCTGCCGAGCAGCAGGAACGAGATGACGAGCGCGGCACCCGCCACGTAGGCGAACATCCACACAGGGATCGGCAGGTCGCCGCGCACCCCGATGCCGTGCGCCAGCACGCCTGCAGGGCTCACCCCGGGCTCCTAGGAGACCTGCAACTGGAAGAGCTCCCGGTGCGAGGGGTGGAGTTCGGCCTCCCAGACACCGGGGAGCCTGGCCTCGAAGGTCAGCGTGACCTCGGCGCCCGGTTCGAGTTGCAGGTACAGGTCGTAACCATGTAGGTGGACCTCCTCGGCCACGTCGGACGTGACACGCACCTCCACCGTGTCGCCGAGGGAGGCCTCGTAGCGGCGCTCGGCCTCGATCCGGCCATCCACCAGCGTGATGCGTATCGTCACATCCGCCGCAGGCTCGGTGGTGGTGGTCGGCGGGGGCGCCTCGGTGGTGCTCGTGGTCGTCGGCGGCGGGGGCGCCTCCGTCGTGCTCGTGGTCGTGGATGGCGCCGGGTCGGGTTCGGGCGGTTCATAGCCTCGTGGTGGATCCTGCTCGGCCGCCGGCGGCGCCTCCGGTTCGGGCGCAGGCGGATCAGCCGGCGCCTCGGTCGTGGCCGGCGCGGCAGGCTCGGCCGTGCTCGTGGTCGGCGCCGGCTCAGTCGGCGGCGGCGGATCGGGCGCAGACGGATCAGCCGGCGCCTCGGTCGTGGGCGGCGGCACTGGTTCGGTCATGCCCGGCTCCGGCTCTGCGGCGCCACAGCCGCCAGCGAGCAGGATCGACAGGGCCAGCGTGGCGGTGGCAAGGCTGCGCCGGAGCGTCACGATTAGCATTCTGGCAGCGGGGACTGCCCGACTACTACCCCCGGCGGATAGGCGCGTGAACTCGAGGCTTCCGCGGACGAGCAACGACAGAGGGGACCGCGCCGCCGATGAGCAACATCAGCACCGACCACCTCCGAGGCATGGCACGCGATCTCCTCGCCGACATGTCCGGCGAGACGAGCACGGCCACGTTCAGGGGAGAGCAGTTCGACCGGGGTCTGGCCTGCGTGCACTTTCCGGCCGGCCGCGGCGGGCTCGGACTGAAGCCGGATGCTCAGGCCGTCGTCGACGAGGAGTTGGCGAACGGCGGTCGCCAGTACCACAACCTCGCCGTCAACCCGATCGGCATCGGGATGGGCATGCCCACGGTGCTGGCCCACGGCACCGACGAGATGAAGGACCGGCTGCTGAGACCCTGCTTCACCGGTGAGGAGATCTGGTGCCAGCTGTTCAGCGAGCCGGGAGCCGGCTCGGACGTGGCCGGTCTGGCGGCCCGCGCCGTCCTCGACGGGGAGGAGTGGATCGTCAACGGCCAGAAGGTGTGGACGACGCTGGCCCACGTGGCGCGCTGGGGGATGCTGCTGGCCCGGACCGATCCCCACCAGCCCAAGCACAAGGGCATGACCTACTTCATGCTGGACATGCAAGCACCGGGAGTCGAGGTGCGGCCGCTGTATCAGATCACCGGCGAGGCCGAGTTCAACGAGGTGTTCATGACCGATGTGCGGGTTCCCGACTCGATGCGCATCAGCGCGAGGGGTCAGGGCTGGGGCGGCGCCATCACGACGCTCATGAACGAGCGGGTCGCGCTCGGGGGCGGCGTGCCGGCCCGAGGCTCCGGGAACATCGGGACCCTCATGAAGGAGTGGATCAACCACGCGCCCGAACCCGGCACCGCCGACCACCACGTGGCGCGGGACCGGGTCGCCCGGCTGTGGATCCGCGCCGAACTGCTCCGCCTCACGAACCTGCGCGCCCGCGAGTCTGCATCGGCGGGCGTCCCCGGCCCCGAGGGATCGGTCGGGAAGCTCCTGTCGGCGGAGTTGAACAAGGAACTCCTGGAATGCGCCGTCGACGTGAAAGGCAGCCGCGGCATGGTGCATGTCCACGGCTATCCGATGGTGCGTCCCGAGCAGGCAGGCGTTTCGGGCTCCTTCGAGACCAGCCGGATGTTCCTGCGCGCACGCGCCAACTCCATCGAAGGCGGCACATCGGAGATCATGCGCAACATCCTCGGTGAGCGTGTGCTCGGGCTTCCGAAGGAACCTCAAGTGGACCGGGACGTTCCCTGGAGCGACATCCCCCGCAACTGACGAGGGCCGGACTGCAGTCCGGCCCTCGCGCTATTCGATTCGTGAGGCCCGCGGCGCGGGCGGTCGATTACCGGGTTGCGGTGCGCACGCGCCGCCCGGCGCCGATCACCAGTAGACCGGCCGCCAGGATGCTCGCACCGACGATGGCGAGCAGACCACTCTCGAGACCCGTCACGGGCAGTTCCTCCTCGCCCGGATCGTCCATCGGCTCCTCCGCGGCCGGCTCGTCCATGGGCTCCTCCGCGGCCGGATCATCCACCGGCTCCTCGCCGATACCGATGCGGAGGACCGCGACCGTCGCGTACTCCTCCGGATTCGTGAGGGTGTCCACGCTGAGCCATCCGGCCAGGATCACCAGATCCCCGTTGTCGATGTCGGCCTGTGTGATCGTCGTCGTCCACTCGGTCGTGAAGCTGCCGTCGTCCCATTCCACCGCAATTGCCGAAGCCATCAGGTCCGGGCACATGGCGATCGCTTCGGGCGCGCTCGACAGGGTGAGCGGGGCCGTGGGATCGCCCGCGGCTCCGGGGCAGGCGACGATGAAGAACGGTGACGGTTCGGACCAGTTGGCGCCGGTCACGATCACCGTGACCGAACCCTCCTCGGGCGGAACCATCGCCGGGTCCAACGTGATAGAGGGAAGATGGCCGTCGGCGGCCGCGGGCGACGCCCACAGCATCCCGATCAGCGCCATAACCCCGGCGAGTACGAGCAATCTCTTGAGCTTCATCGCGCGCCTTTCCCAGTGGGACACTCCAACGGTGCCAGAGCATAGCGCGCCGGGAGGCTCTGTTCCGGAGAGTCGCGGATCAAAACCTCATTTCCCCAGCCAGCGAATGTGGCCCGCTAATCGGTTCCGGGCCTCGTCACAGGCGCAGCAGTTGCTTGCCCTCGTTGGCCCCGGTGAACAGGCGCAGGAACGTGCGGGGAATGTTCTCGAAACCCTCCTGCACGTCGACGCGGTAGGCGATCTGGCCGGCTTCGACCCAGCGGCGCAAGTCGGCGAAAGCCTCCGGGATCCGGTCCAGGAAGTCCCACAGAAGCAACCCCTGGATCGAGGCGCGCCGGACGATCAGTTGGAACAGGTTGCGGGGCCCCGGCTGCAGCTCGGCGTCGTTGTAGCCGGCGATCAGTCCGCACAGCGCGATCCGGGCACCGAGGGCCAGGTTGTCCAGCACCGCCTCCAGCGTGCTGCCGCCCACGTTCTCGAAGTAGACGTCCACCCCGTCGGGGCAGGTCTGGCGCAGGCGGCGAGCGACGTCGGTGCTCTTGTAGTCGATGGCGGCATCCAATCGCGCCTCACTCAATAGCCAGCGGCACTTCTCGGCACCGCCGGCGATCCCCACCACACGGCAACCCCTGATGCGGGCAATCTGCGCTGCCACCGAGCCCGTGGCTCCCGCCGCGCCCGACACGACCACGGTCTCGCCCGGTTCGGGGCGCCCCACGTCCAGCATCCCGACGTAGGCCGTGAGACCCGTGCTGCCGAGCGGGCCCAGCAACATCTCCCTGGGCACATCGGTCGGCACCTGGCGGTAGCCGCGACCGGCGGTCTGGGCGGACCAGCGACCGGACACGTACTCCGACCAGCTCATCATCCCGAAGACCACGTCGCCGGGGGCATAGGCCGGGTCGTTGGACACGACCACTTCCGCCAGACCGGGAGCCCTCATCGGCGCTCCGAGTTCCACGGGTGCCACGTAGCTCTCCCGGTCGTCCATCCAGCCGCGCATGGCGGGCTCGAAGGACAGCCAGCGGATCCGACCCAGCACTTCTCCCGGTCCGATCTCCGGAACCGGCCGCTCCACCAGTTCGAAGTCCGCCTCCGAGACCATTCCCGACGGTCGCCGGGCCAGCAGCCATTGCCGGTTGCGCCCCACGGCGCTCTCACCTGTCGCCATCTCACGCTCCATTCCGTGCCATCGGGACGCCGTAACATGATCGCCGGCATCGAAATGCCCGCGAGCGACGACGGATGATAGGGGAGAGGTATGGCCGGTCTCTGCGAAGGACGGGTGGCCGTGGTCACCGGGGCAGGACGGGGCATCGGCCGCGAGCACGCCCTCATGCTGGCCGCCGAAGGCGCCAAGGTGGTCGTCAACGACCTCGGCGGCGACGCCGCCGGCGGAGGCATGGACATCACCCCCGCCCAGCAAGTGGTCACCGAGATCACCGCCGCGGGCGGCGAGGCAGTGGTCAACGGCGACGACGTCAGCGACTTCGGTCAGGCCAAGGACATGATCCATCAGGCCATCGACACGTTCGGGCGGCTGGACGTCCTCATCAACAACGCCGGGATCCTGCGGGACCGCATGGTCTTCTCGATGTCCGAGGGCGACTGGGACGCGGTGATGGCCGTCCACCTGAAGGGCACCTTCGCGCCGACCCACCACGCCGCCGCCTGGTGGCGCCAGCAGGCCAAGGCCGGCGCCGAGCTCGACGCCCGGGTGATCAACACCTCCTCACCGTCGGGCATCTACGGCAACGTCGGCCAGACCAACTACGGGGCCGCCAAGGCGGGCATCGCCGCCTTCAGCGTGATCTGCGCCATGGAGTTGGCCCGCTACGGGGTCACGGTGAACTGCCTGGCCCCCAACGCGCTCACCCGCCTGACCATCCCCATCGTCGGGGAGGACAACGCGCCGAAGCTGGCAGAGTCGTGGTCGCCGCGCTGGATCGCGGTGGTCGCCACCTGGCTGGCCTCTCCGGAGGCCTCGGGCGTGACGGGCCGCGTGTTCCACGTGAACGGCAACCAACTCGGTATCGCCGAGGGGTGGCGGCTCGGCCCGATCACCGACCAGCCCGACGACCCCGCGCAACTCGGTGACGTGGTGCGCTCGCTGATGTCCGACGCCCGCCTCAACGTCGACATGGGCGGCCTCGAGGCCGAGGGGCCCGGGCGCCCGTCGAAGACGATCTAGCGGATCGCCTGCGTTCGGGGGACGTCGTGCGGGTGCGCTCGAGGGGCCGTTCGAGGATCCGCCCATGAGCATCGCCGCCTCGAGACGACTGCACCGGCGAGTCCTCACCACCGCCGACCGCTGGTCCTCGATGCGGGTCTACTGGCTCTGCCGGAACATGGGGCTGCTGGCAGGCTTGTTCTATTTCCGTGTGCGCGTGCGCGGGAAGGAGCACCTGCGCACCCCGGGACCGGCCATCCTGGCGCCGGTTCATCGCTCCAACCTGGATGTGCCCCTCATCGCCGGGCACTGCCCGCGGCGGTTGCGCTCGCTCGCCAAGCAGGCCATGTTCCGGGGACCGGTCAGCCGCTGGTTCTCTTCCTGCATCGGCGCCTTCCCCGTGCAGCGCGACCAACTGGACCGGGTGGCGCTGGAGACGGCGCAGACGCTGCTGGAGCGCGGCGAGATGCTGCTGGTCTTCCCCGAGGGGACGCGCGGCAACGGGCCCGCCGTCGACGGCGTGCACAACGGCTGTGCCTACCTGGCGACCGCCACGGGGGCTCGGGTGATTCCCATCGGCGTGGCCGGCACCGAGGCGGCCATGCCGCCCGGCGCCAAGCTGGCACGGCCGCGGCGGGTGGTCGTCACCGTCGGCGAACCCATCGAGCCGGCGCAGGCCACCGCGCAGGCGGACACGGGACGGGAGCAGCGCCGGGTCCTGTCCGATCACGTCCGAGCGGAGATGCAGCGACTTCTCGACGAGGCGCACGATGCCCTGGCGGCCCGCTCGCGACGACGCGCCGGCCGCGCGGGTTAGCGCCGGCCGGCCACCGGAGCGCCCCGTCGCACCCCCCGGGACCCGGCGAGAGCCGGGGTCGGTTGTATGCGAGAACCGGGCGGGTTAGGTTAAGGACACCTAACCCGTCCGCAACCGTCGAGACCTCGCCGATGATCGTTTGCCACTGCCTCGCCGTCAACGACCGGCTCATCGAAGCCGTGGCAGCCGGGGAGTCCCTGACGGTCGAGGACGTCATCGAACGCTGCGGGGCGGGTGCACGCTGCGGCGGCTGCCGCGAGTCGATCCAGCAGGTTCTCGACGAGGCCCGGAAGCGCCCGGCGACCTCGCTCTCGGTCGGCGCCGGCCGGTAGGCTGACCCCATGCAGGGGTCACCGAAGATCATCGAGTTCCTCAACGAGGCGCTCACGTCGGAACTGACGGCCATCAACCAGTACTTCGCGCACGCCAAGATCTGCGAGAACTGGGGTTACAACCGGCTGGCGGCCAAGTACCGGGAAGAGTCCATCGAGGAGATGAACGACGCCGAGAAGCTCATGGATCGCATCCTGCTGCTCGACGGAATGCCCAACGTGCAGCGCCTGAACAGCGTCCGGATCGGCGAGACCGTGCCCGAGCAGTTGGCGTCGGACCGCTCGCTCGAGGAGCACGCCATCGCCATGTACCGCCGCGGCGTGGCCCTGGCGCTCGACGAGGGAGACCCGGGCACACGGGAGCTGCTGGAGCACCTCGTCGTGGGCGAGGAGGAGCACCTCGACTGGATCGAGTCCCAGCAGCAGATCATCGGTGACATCGGCGTGGAGCGGTACCTCCAATCGCAGATCGGCGAGTGAGTCGCAGGCGCTGACAGACCGCCGGCCATAGGCCCGGGCATGGTCGAACGGGCCCCGTACCTCACGACCCGCCTCCAGGGCTTCGGCGCCACGATCTTCGCGGAGATGTCCGCTCTGGCGGTGCGCACGGGCGCCATCAATCTCGGCCAGGGCTTCCCCGACACCGACGGGCCGCCGGAGGTGCTGCAGGCCGCCGTCGACGCCATCGGCGGAGGCCGCAACCAGTACCCGCCCGGAATCGGCATTCCCGAGTTGCGCCATGCGGTCTCGGCTCACCAGAAGCGCTTCTACGACCTCTCCTACGACCCCGACAGCGAGGTGCTGATCACCGCCGGGGCCACCGAGGCCATCGCCTCGGCCCTGCTCTCGCTGTGCGAGGTGGGCGACGAGGTGGTGTGTTTCGAGCCGTACTACGACAGCTACGCGGCCGGGATCGCCATGGCCGGGGCCGTCCGCCGGCCGGTGCTCTTGCGCGGCCCCGACTCCTCCTACGTGCCCGAGGAACTCGAGGCCGCCATCGGGCCGCGTACCCGGCTCATCCTGCTCAACTCACCGCACAACCCCACCGGCAAGGTCTACAGCCGCACCGAACTGGAGCACGTTGCCGAGCTGGCGATCCGCCACGACCTGCTGGTGGTGACCGACGAGGTCTACGAGCACATCGTCTACGAGGGTACCCACATCCCCCTGGCCACACTGCCGGGCATGCGCGACCGCACCGTCACGATCAGCTCGGGCGGCAAGACGTTCTCCACAACCGGCTGGAAGATCGGCTGGGTGTGCGCCACGCCGGAGCTGGTCACCGCGGTGCGGACCTCGAAGCAGTTCCTGACCTACGTCAGCGGCGGGCCCTTCCAGTACGCCATCGCCGAGGGCCTCAACCTCGGCGACGACTACTTCCGATCGCTGGCCGACGGCCTGCGGGAACGCCGCGACCGCCTCAGCGCGGGTCTGGCCGCCGCCGGATTCGACGTGTGGAACTCGGCCGGCACCTACTTCGTGACGACCCACCTGGAGCCCATGGGCGAGACCGACGGCGTGGCCTTCTGCTGGTCCCTGCCGGAGCGCTGCGGGGTCGTGGCGGTGCCCAGTGTGGTGTTCTACGACAGCAAGGACGTGGGGCGACCGCTGGTCCGGTTCGCCTGCTGCAAGCGGCCCGAGGTGATCGCCGAGGCCGCCGAGAGGCTGGCCACGCTCCGGTCGAACGGATAGGGAGGATTGCCGGTGAAGGTCGCCGCACTGCAACACGACATCGTCTGGGAGGACCGCGAGGCCAACTTCGCCCACCTGGAGCCCATGATCGCCGGCGCAGGCGCCGCCGGGGCGCGCCTAGTCGTGCTCACCGAGATGTTCAGCTACGGGTTCTCCCTGGAGGCGGACCGGATCACCGAGGCGCCCGGGGGGGCCAGCACCCGGTTCCTGCGCCAGACCGCGGCCCGCCACGACCTCTGGGTGTGCGGATCGATCCCGATCCTGGCGCCCGGCGATGCCCGCCCCTGCAACCGCTTGATCCTCGCAGGACCCCGTGGCGAGCTGCACAGCTACGCCAAGATCCACCCCTTCCGCTACGGCAACGAGCACCTCGTCTACGACCCCGGCGACAAGACGGTGACCGTGCAGGTGGAAGACCTGCGGGTCAGCCTGTTCGTCTGCTACGACCTGCGTTTCGCAACCGAGTTCTGGTCGCTGGCGCACGACACCGACCTCTACCTCGTCCCGGCCAACTGGCCCCGGCCGCGGCGCGCCCACTGGCAGGCGCTGCTGGTGGCGCGAGCCGTCGAGAACCAGGCGTACGTGGTGGGAGTGAACCGGGTCGGCTCGGGCGGCGGGCTGGACTACGCCGGCGACAGTCGCATCGTGGATCCGCTGGGCGAGGTCCTCGCCGGCGGCGCCGAGGTGGAGGCCACCCTCATCGCCGAGGTGGACCCGGCGCGGGTCAGCGAGACCCGCGAGCGCTTCCCGTTCCTGCAGGATCGCCTCTAGCGCCCCGGCCTCACCTCGGTCCGGCGCCCGGGAACCGGGTGGGCGGATCTCCCGGCACTCCGCCCGAGGCCCCTCGCCGCTCTCAGGCGCCCGACCAAACGCCGATGATGTCGTCGGTCGTCGAGATGGTGGCGACGAACGCCAGCGAGTGATCGATCGCCATCTCCGCGTACTCCGTCGGGATCCCGGTCACGGCGTCACGGGCAATGACCACGTCGTAACCGCGGTTGATCCCGTCGAATGTCAGGCCGGTGATGGCCCAGTTCACCGCCACGCCGGCCGGAATGATGGTCGTCACGCCCTCGTTGCGCAGCAGCGAGTCCAGTTCGCTGAGCGGGAACGGCGACACGCCGTGGTGACGGACGATCGTGAAGTCGGCCGGCTCCACGCCGATTTCGTCGAGCACCGCGACAGCAGCGCTGCCGGGTCGCATCTTGACCGGTGCTTCGTCGACAACCTTGAAGAGTTCCAGGTCGGTGTTGGTGCCCAAGCCGTCGGCACGCTGATGGAAGACGCTGTGAATGACGCGCACACCCGCGGCGCGGGCGGCATGCACCAGGCGCACGACCGCGTCGATGCAACCCACCGAGCGGGCGGCCTCGGCCAGTGCCGGCAGCCCGGATTCTGTCCCAACGATGCCGTTCTGGCATTCCTGCAGCACGACGGCGGTGCGGGAGGGTTCGAGGATTTCGGAGAGGGAACGTGCCATGCGGCGCACTCTAATGAGTCGGCCGGATGCGTGTCGCCTGGACGCGCGGCGCGGCAAGGGCCGCTCGCGGGCCAGACTTGGACCATGACGGGCCCGCAATCCGGCACCGCCCCTGCCTCGGTCTACGAGCAGTTGGGCGGCGCCCCGTTCTTCGAGGCATTGGCGGCGCGTTTCTACGCGGGCGTGGCCGGCGACCCGGTGCTCCGACCGCTCTACCCCGAGGACATGACCGATGCCGAGGCGAACCTCCGGGACTTCCTCATCCAGTACTGGGGAGGGCCGGACACCTACAGCCGCCGGCGCGGTCATCCGATGCTTCGTGCGCGCCACCTGCCGTTCAGCATCGGCCCGCGGGAGCGAGACGCCTGGATGCGCCACATGGGCGCCGCGGTCCGCGCCTCCGGTGCCCCTGCGAGCCTGGCGGCGGAGTTGCTCGGCTACTTCGACCGAGCGGCGACACACCTCGTGAACACCGAGCCGCCGCGACCGGGCCATCTGCCCATCGTCCCGCCGCCGTCGGGGTCCCGTGGCAGCAACTGAACCGTGCCGGGTTGGAACACCACCCGGCTCGCGGGATGGCGTCACGCCGGCACGGACGCCCGGGTCCGGTGCGCGAGGAGGGACTTGAACCCTCACGTCCG
This sequence comes from uncultured Acidimicrobiales bacterium, assembly GCA_964618115.1. Lineage (GTDB taxonomy): Bacteria > Actinomycetota > Acidimicrobiia > Acidimicrobiales > CATQHL01 > VXNF01. Next base: position 1,924 of record CAZTZI010000171.1, on the reverse strand, counting down.
TAATGGACACAGGAACCTGAATCCTGCGCGTCTGCCAAATTCCGCCACTCGCGCCGGGTTGGCAAGGTTACTCCCGGAGGGCCGTCGCGGCACTCCCGCGTCGGGCACCGCGCCGGGTCTCCGAGCGTGTTGCGTCCGGGCCGAGCCACGATGCTCGACGCGTACAATCGGCCGGATGCCCGGACATCGACCCTGGAGCGGTGAGGATCATGCTTGCCGCCGACTGCCGGTCGTTGCGGGATGACTCGGAAGGCCTTCTGGCTCGATGCCGACGCCTGCACCCACATCGGGCAGCGGCGCCGGCGCAACGAGGACGCCTATCTCCTGACCGACGACCTCGTCGCGGTGGCCGACGGGTTGGGCGGACATCCCGGCGGTGACGTGGCGTCCGCCACGGCCGTCGGGGCACTGCACGCCTCCGGGGCCTCGGCCGATCCCGAGAGCCTCCGCGGAGCGTTCGCCGAGGCGCACCGGGCGGTGCAGCGCCGCGCGGCAGAGGACCCGGGACTGACCGACATGTCAACCACCCTGTGCGCTCTGGCGCTGGACCCGGTCGGCCGTGTCGTGCTTGCGAACGTCGGGGACTCGCGCATCTACCGGTTCAGCTCGGAGCGCCTGGAGCAGGTCAGCTGGGATCACAATTGGGCCAACGAGTACATGCGGATGGGGATGGACTCCCCTCGGGCGTGGCGCATGAGCGGTGCGGCCTCGCTGTCCCGGGTGGTCGGGGCGTTCCCCGAGCCGTGCGAGATCGACGTGTGGACATTCGATGCTGTCGACGGCGACCGCTACCTCCTGGCGAGCGACGGTCTCACCGGAGAACTGCCCGACGGCTTCATAGCGGACATCCTCACCGCCCATGATGCGCCGGGATCGGTCGCCGCCGAGCTGGTGGAGGCGGCCAACGAACGCGGCGGGAACGACAACATCACAGTGATCGTCGCCGACATCGCCGAGCGTGCTCGCCGGAGGCTCGCGTGAGCCTCCGCTGCACCGAGGCGGCAGAACCGCACTCGTAGACTCCTCGAAGCTATGGCAGCTCAGAACCCTCCCACCCTCGGCGGCCGCTACGAACTCCTCCGCCGGCTGGCCCAGGGGGGCATGGCAAGCGTCTACCTGGCCCGGGATCGGCAGCTCGACCGGCACGTGGCCCTCAAGATGCTGCACCCGCAGTTCGCCGCGGATCCGACGTTCGCGGAACGCCTGCGCCGGGAGGCCCACGCGGCCGCGGGATTGAGCCACCCCAACATCGTCGGGGTCTACGACTGGGGCCGCCAGGGCGATCGGTACTTCATCGTGATGGAGTACGTCAGCGGCCACAGCCTCGCCGAGATCATCGCCGCACGCGGCGCCCTCGACGCGAAGGCCGCCGCCGCGGTTGCTTTCGAGGTGGCGGCGGCGCTGGCGTTCGCGCACCGTGCCGGGATCGTCCACCGGGACGTCAAGCCCCAGAACGTGCTGCTGAGCGCCGACGGGCACGTGAAGGTCACCGACTTCGGGATCGCCACCATGATGGGAGCCGGGCACTCGGCCGGCCTGACGGAGACCGGCACCGTGGTCGGGACGGCCTCCTACCTGTCACCCGAGCAGGCCCGCGGCGAGCCGACCGACGCCCGCAGCGACCTGTACTCCCTCGGCGTGGTGCTCTACGAGATGCTGGCCGGGAGACCGCCGTTCAGGGGAGACACGCCTGTTGCGGTCGCCTACCAGCACGTACAGGATCCGCCGAGGGCGCTCAGCCAGTTGGTCACCGACGTGCCGCGGCCGCTCGAGCACATCACGATGCGGCTGCTCGCGAAGGATCCCGAGGATCGCTACTCCCGGGCCGAGGATCTGCGCGAGCACCTGCAGATCCTGCGCGAGCGATTCGAGCAGGACGCGGCCGGCCGCGTCCTGCTCGAATCGCTCGCGCAGGATCTGCAGG